>NZ_JBIWOE010000026.1:0-124219 GCF_044767585.1 Streptomyces sp. NPDC101225 | reverse complement strand
GCGCCCCACCCCGTTGGTTTATTTTCTAAGCCCCCCGTGCTTCCCCGCGCCCCCCAACAGGGGGGGGGGGCGGGGGGGCGTTTTGGCCCCCCGGCCCCGCCGAAACCGCTCGGTTCGCGGCAGCGTTACGCGTCGACCTTCTCCATGACCTCGTCGCTGACGTCGAAGTTGGCGAAGACGTTCTGCACGTCGTCGCTGTCCTCCAGCGCGTCGATCAGCTTGAAGATCTTCTTCGCGCCCTCCTCGTCCAGCTCGACCTGCATGGTCGGGACGAAGTTGGCCTCGGCGGAGTCGTAGTCGATCCCGGCGTCCTGGAGGGCGGTGCGGACGGCGACCAGGTCGGTGGCCTCGCTCAGCACCTCGAAGGACTCGCCGAGGTCGTTGACCTCCTCGGCGCCGGCGTCCAGGACGGCACCGAGGACGTCGTCCTCGGCGAGCTCGCCCTTGGGGACGATGACGACGCCCTTGCGGTTGAAGAGGTACGACACCGAGCCCGGGTCGGCCATGTTGCCGCCGTTGCGGGTCATGGCGACGCGGACGTCGGAGGCGGCGCGGTTGCGGTTGTCGGTGAGGCACTCGATCAGCACCGCGACGCCGTTCGGGCCGTAGCCCTCGTACATGATCGTCTCGTAGTCGGCGCCACCGGCCTCGAGACCACCGCCGCGCTTGATCGCGGAGTCGATGTTCTTGTTCGGGACCGACTGCTTCTTGGCCTTCTGGACGGCGTCGTAGAGCGTCGGGTTGCCGTCGAGGTCCACGCCGCCCATCCGCGCCGCGACCTCGATGTTCTTGATGAGCTTCGCGAAGAGCTTGCCGCGCTTGGCGTCGATCACGGCCTTCTTGTGCTTCGTCGTGGCCCATTTAGAGTGGCCGGACATCTGCCTGTCTCCTTCGCGTAACCCATCTCTGCAACGAACTCCAGAGATCCTACAAGGACTCCGGTGTCCGGTAGGCGCGCACCATGTCGACGAAGAGCGCGTGCACGCGGTGGTCGCCGGTCAGTTCCGGGTGGAACGACGTGGCGAGCGCGTTGCCCTGGCGGACGGCCACGATGTGGCCGCCGTGCTCGGCGAGCACCTCGGCCTCGGCGCCCACGGACTCGACCCAGGGGGCGCGGATGAAGACGCCCTCTACAGGATCGCCCTCCACACCCTTGACGTCGACCGCCGCTTCGAAGGATTCGTTCTGCCGCCCGAAGGCGTTGCGGCGCACGATCATGTCGATGCCGCCGATCGTCTCCTGGCCCGAGCGCGGATCCAGGATCTTGTCGGCGAGCATGATCATGCCCGCGCAGGTGCCGTAGACGGGCATGCCGGCGCGCACGCGCGCGCGGAGGGGCTCCATCACGCCGAAGAGGACGGCCAGCTTCGAGATCGTGGTGGACTCGCCGCCGGGGACGACGAGGCCGTCCACCGCGGCGAGTTCCTCGGGGCGCCGCACCGGCCTGGCCACGGCGTCGGCCGTGGCCAGTGCGGTGAGGTGCTCCCGTACGTCGCCCTGAAGGGCCAGGACGCCTATGACAGGAGTGTTCATGGGAGAGCCGTGGTCCTTACCAGCCGCGGTTGGCGTAGCGCTCGGCCTCGGGGAGGGTGTCGCAGTTGATGCCGACCATGGCCTCGCCGAGGTTGCGGGACGCGTCCGCGACGATCTTGGGGTCGTCGTAGAAGGTGGTCGCCTTGACGATGGCGGCGGCACGCTTGGCCGGGTCGCCGGACTTGAAGATGCCGGAGCCGACGAAGACGCCCTCGGCGCCGAGCTGGCGCATGAGCGCGGCGTCGGCGGGGGTGGCCACGCCACCGGCCGAGAACAGCACCACCGGGAGCTTGCCGAGCTCGGCGACCTCCTTGACCAGCTCGAAGGGGGCGCGCAGCTCCTTGGCCGCGGCGTAGATCTCGTTGTTGTCGCAGCCGCGCAGCTTGGCGATCTCGCCCTTGATCTGTCGCAGGTGGCGGACGGCCTCGACGACGTTGCCGGTGCCGGCCTCGCCCTTGGAGCGGATCATGGCGGCGCCCTCGGCGATACGGCGCAGGGCCTCGCCCAGGTTGGTGGCACCGCAGACGAAGGGGGTGGTGAAGGCCCACTTGTCGGAGTGGTTGACCTCGTCGGCCGGGGTGAGGACCTCGGACTCGTCGATGTAGTCGACGCCGAGGGACTGCAGCACCTGGGCCTCGACGAAGTGGCCGATGCGGGACTTGGCCATGACCGGGATCGAGACGGCCTCGATGATGCCCTCGATCATGTCCGGGTCGGACATGCGGGCCACGCCGCCGTCCTTGCGGATGTCGGCCGGGACCCGCTCCAGGGCCATGACGGCGACGGCGCCCGCGTCCTCGGCGATCTTCGCCTGCTCCGGCGTGACGACGTCCATGATCACGCCACCCTTGAGCTGCTCCGCCATCCCGCGCTTCACGCGCGCGGTGCCGGTCGCGGGGGCCTGGTTTTCGGAGAGCGTGCTGGACACGGATGACCTCACTGAAGTGAAAGAGGGTTGCTGCAAGCTCCGAGGAAACGCGATGGGGTCAGTCCACAGCAAGGGCCAATGGGAAGCCGGTGGATCCTTTTGCCGCCGCGGCGGCCCTACGACTGCTGGGGAGCGCGGTCGGCCAGCGCCGTCGGCGGCTCGTCGTCCATCTCGAAGGCCATCGGGAAGGGGGCGTGCCCGGCCAGGCGGAACCAGCGCACCTTGCGATGTTCGCGCAGACGGCGGGCCGCGCCGACGGCGTCGTTGTGGAAGCGACGGGCCATCGGGACGCGGCGCACGGCCTCGGTCAGCTCCCGCAAGGCCTCGTCGCCACCGGGCGCCGCGCGCACCGCGTCCACCTGCTGCGCCTCCGCGAACACCACGCGCAGGGCCTGGCTCAGCTCGCTCTCGGCGACCTCCCGCTGCTCCTCCTCGGTCTGCCGCGCCGCGTGCGCGGCCTCGTACAGGACGATCGAGGCGGCCGGGTCCAGGACGCCGGAGGTGGCCAGTTCCTGGGCCACGGAGGCCCTGCGCAGCAGCTGCGCGTCGAGCGCGGCGCGGGCCGCGTCGATCCTGGCGTGCAGCCGGTCGAGCCGGCCCGCCGTCCAGCTCAGGTACAGGCCGACGGCGGCGAGGACGACGAGAATCCAGATCAGGGTGACGGTCACGGGGGCACACGTTACCCGGGCGTTCACGGGCAGTTGCGGTCGGCGGCGGGAGGGTTCCCGCGCGGGCGCCGGTCAGTCGCGCGCCAGCCCGAACCGCGCCCGCAGGCCCGGCCCCCGCTCGTCGGCCGCCGCGACCGCCGCCGCGCCCGCCGTCACCGTCTCGTACACGGAGAGGATGTCGGCCCCGACCGTCGACCAGTCGAAGCGGCGTACGTGCTCGCTTCCGCGCTCCCGCAGCTCGGCCCGGCGCGCGGGGTCGCCCAGCAGCCGCACCGCGGCCTCCGCCAGCGCGTCGGAGTCCTCGTTGGCGAACAGTTCGCCGGCCGCTCCCTGGTCCAGCACCTGCGCGAAGGCGTCCAGGTCCGAGGCGAGGACCGGCGCGCCCGCCGACATCGCCTCGACCAGGATGATCCCGAAGCTCTCGCCGCCGGTGTTGGGGGCGACGTACAGGTCGACGCTGCGCAGGAAGCTGGCCTTCTCCTCGTCGCTGACCATGCCGAGGAACTCCACCCGCGGGCGCAGTTCGGCGGCCAGTGACTCCACCGCCTCCTTCTCGTCGCCGCGGCCCGCGACGAGCAGCCGGGCCCCCGGACGCTCGGCGAGGATCTTCGGAAGGGCCTTCATCAGGACGGGCAGGCCCTTGCGGGGCTCGTCGATGCGCCCGATGAAGCCGATGGTCTCGCCCTGCCACTCGGGGTTGGGCTTGGCCCCGGCGAAGAAGTCGACGTCGACGCCGTTCGGGATGACGACGGCGTCGCCGCCCAGGTGCTCCACCAGCGTGCGGCGCGCGTACTCGCTCACCGCGATCCGGGCGCTGATCTTCTCCAGGGCCGCCTGCAGGATCGCGTACGCGGCGATCATCGCGCGGGAGCGGGGGTTGGAGGTGTGGAACGTGGCGACGATCGGGCCCTGCGCCGCCCAGCAGGTGAGCAGGCCCAGGGAGGGCGAGGTCGGCTCGTGGATGTGGATCACGTCGAACCGGCCGTCGTGCAGCCAGCGGCGCACCCGCGCCGCCGACAGGAAGCCGAAGTTCAGCCGCGCCACCGAGCCGTTGTACGGCACCGGGACCGCGCGGCCGGCCGAGACGACGTACGGCGGCAGGGGGGTGTCGTCGTCGGCGGGGGCCAGCACGGAGACCTCGTGGCCCAGCCCGATGAAGTACTCCGCCAGGTCGCGGATGTGGAACTGGACGCCGCCCGGCACGTCCCACGAGTACGGGCAGACGATGCCGATCCTCACGGCCGCTCCCCTGCCGCGATGTCAGCCGGGCGGGGCTGAAGGTCCTTGAGCCACAAGCGCTGCAGCATGTGCCAGTCCTCCGGATGGTCCGCGATCCCCGTGGCGAAGGCGTCGGCCAGCGCCTGTGTCATGACAGACGTCTTCTCGGGCCGGTCACCTGTCTCGGGCACCTCGATCGGAGGATGCACCCGCCCCTGCATGACCGGCGTGTCGTCGTACCAGAGTGTCACCGGCAGGAGCAGCGCGCCCGTCTGCTGGGCGAGCAGGGCGGGTCCGGCGGGCATGCGGGTGGCCTCGCCGAAGAACCGGACCTCGACGCCCGAGGTCGACAGGTCGCGCTCGGCGACCAGGCAGACCAGGCCGCCGTCGCGCAGCCGCCGGGCCAGCGTGCCGAAGGCGCTGCCGCCGCTGTGCGGCAGGACCTCCATGCCCAGGCCCTCGCGGTAGGCGACGAAGCGGTCGTAGAGGGTCTCGGGCTTGAGGCGTTCGGCGACCGTGGTGAACGGCGTCTCGAGCTCGGTGGTGACCCAGGCCCCGGCGAGGTCCCAGTTGGCCATGTGCGGCAGTGCCAGGATGACGCCGCGGTCGGAGGCGATCCCGTCGGTGAGGTGGTGCACGTCCTTGGGGTCGAAGCCGCCCTTTATGCGCTCCGCGCTCCAGGCCGGGAGGCGGAAGGACTCCATCCAGTAGCGCAGGTACGACCGCATGCCCGCGCGCGAGAGCTCGGCGAGGCGCTCGGGGCTCGCGTCGGGCACCACGCGCGCGTAGTTGCTCTCCAGGCGCCGCACGCCCTTGCCGCGCCGTTTCCAGGCGAGGTCGGCGACGCTCCGGCCGAGGCGTACGGCGACCGGCTCGGGGAGCTTCTTGACGGTGCTCCAGCCGAGGCCGTACAGCCCGTCCGTCAGCCGGTCCCGTGCCCTCACTTCGCCGCCTCGCTCCCGTGCGGGGCGTTCTCCGGCGTGCCCGCCGCGGCCTCCGCCTCGGCCGACTCCCGGCGGATGGTGACGACCCGCTGGATCAGCGTGACCAGGCTGCCCACGGCGACGATCCACAGTGCGACGGGCAGCAGGTACTGGATGCCCGGCACCCCGAACTTGTGCATCCCGGCGAAGCCGGCCGCGACCAGTGAGATGACCAGGCGCTCGGCGCGCTCGACGAGGCCGTTGACGGCGACCGGCAGTCCGATGGACTCGCCCTTGGCCTTGGTGTACGACACCACCTGGCCGCTGGCCAGGCAGAAGATGGACACGGCGCACAGGACGTTGTCGTCGCCGCTGCCCGCGTACCACAGAGCGAAGCCGCCGAAGATCGCGCCGTCGGCGACCCGGTCGAGGGTGGAGTCGAGGAAGGCTCCCCACCGGCTGGAGCGGCCCAGCTGGCGGGCCATGTTGCCGTCGACGAGGTCGGAGAAGACGAAGAGCGTGATCACGACGGTGCCCCAGAAGAACTCGCCCCTGGGGAAGAAGACCAGCGCGCCGGCCATCACTCCGGCCGTACCGATGAGCGTCACCGTGTCGGGACTGACGCCCCGGCGGATCAGAAACGCGGCGAACGGTGTGAGGACACGCGTGAAGAATGCACGCGCGTACTTGTTCAGCATGGCCTTCCCGACGGTCGGTGTGGCCGGCTCGGCCCCTGCTGGCCACCGGCTGGCCCATCGTAGCCACGCGCGCGCGTGTGCGACGGTCGGGCACCCGCACGCCGTCGTCACGGCCTGACGGCAGACGGGTAACGGCGCGATCGCGTCCTTCGTATGGACGCACCGTGACGGGAGTGGAAAGCTCGAAGGACCGCGGGCGTCGTCGGAGCCGCCACCGCACGCGGCCCGGCATGCCCGCGCCCACAGAGACCTCACCGTGCACGGGAGGCAAGGCCATGGGCGACAAGGCAAGCACACACCCCGGAGCCGCCGGCAGGGCTACAGCGGCCGACCACCCCGCGTCCGTACGGAATGTGGTGCTGGTCGGCCACTCCGGATCGGGCAAGACGACACTGGTGGAAGCTCTCGCGCTCACCGCGGGAGCGGTGAACCGGCCGGGCCGTGTGGAGGACGGCGGCACCGTCTCGGACTACGACGAGATCGAGCACCGGCAGAATCGTTCGGTACAGCTCTCCCTGGTGCCCGTCGAATGGGACGGCATCAAGATCAATGTCCTCGACACCCCCGGATACGCCGACTTCGTCGGAGAACTGAGGGCCGGTCTGCGAGCGGCGGACGCGGCCCTTTTCGTCGTCTCGGCCTCGGACGGCGTGGACGGCTCGACGCGCATGGTGTGGGAGGAGTGCGCGGCCGTCGGCATGCCACGGGCGATCGTGATCACGCATCTGGAGTCCGCCCGCGCGGACTTCGAGGAGATGACGCGGGTCTGCGCCGAGGCGTTCGGCGGCGACGACCCCGACGCCGTGCTGCCGCTGTACCTGCCGCTGCACGGCCCGCAGGGACCCGACGGGCACGCGCCCGTGACGGGGCTGGTCGGGCTGCTGTCGCAGAAGCTGTTCGACTACTCCTCCGGCGAGCGCAAGGAGTCCGAGCCGGGCGAGGACCAGCTGCCGCGGATCGACGAGGCCCGCAACCGGCTGATCGAGGGGATCATCTCGGAGAGCGAGGACGAGACCCTCATGGACCGCTATCTGGGCGGCGAGCAGATCGACTTCAAGACGCTCGTGGAGGACCTGGAGCGGGCCGTCGCGCGCGGGGTCTTCTTCCCCGTCCTGGCCGCCGCCCCCGCGGTCGAGGGCGCCCGGCAGGGCATCGGCACGATCGAACTGCTGGAACTGGTCACGGGCGGCTTCCCGACGCCGTTCGAGCACCCCACGCCGGGAGTCACCACCATCGACGGCAAGCCCCGCGAGATCAAGGCGTGCGACACCGAAGGACCGCTGGTCGCCGAGGTGGTGAAGACGTCCTCCGACCCCTACGTCGGCCGCGTCTCCCTGGTCCGCGTCTTCTCCGGCACCCTGCGCCCCGACGAGACGGTGCACGTCTCCGGGCACGGCCTGTCCGACCGCGGGCACGAGGACCACGACGTCGACGAGCGCATCGGCGCGCTGTCGACGCCCTTCGGCAAGACCCAGCGGCCGGTGACGCACGCGATCGCGGGAGACCTGGTGTGCGTGGCGAAGCTCGGCCGCGCGGAGACCGGCGACACCCTCTCGGCCAAGGACGACCCGCTGCTCATGGAGCCGTGGGAGATGCCCGACCCGCTGCTGCCGCTCGCCATCCAGGCGCACAGCAAGGCGGACGAGGACAAGCTCTCCCAGGGCCTGTCCCGGCTGGTCGCCGAGGACCCGACCATGCGGCTCGAACAGAACCAGGACACCCACCAGGTGGTGCTGTGGTGCCTGGGCGAGGCGCACGCGGACGTGGCGCTGGAGCGGCTGCGCAACCGCTACGGCGTCCAGGTCGACGTCGTACCGCACATGGTCTCCCTGCGGGAGACGTTCGCGGCCAGGTCGGCGGGGCGCGGGCGCCATGTGAAGCAGTCCGGCGGGCACGGGCAGTACGCGATCTGCGAGATCGAGGTGGAGCCGCTGCCCGGCGGCTCGGGCATCGAGTTCGTGGACAAGGTCGTCGGCGGCGCGGTGCCGCGGCAGTTCATCCCCTCGGTCGAGAAGGGCGTGCGCGCCCAGGCCGCCAAGGGGGTCGCGGCCGGGCATCCGCTCATCGACGTCCGCGTGACGCTGCTCGACGGCAAGGCGCACTCGGTGGACTCCTCGGACGCCGCCTTCCAGACGGCCGGCGCGCTCGCGCTGCGCGAGGCCGCCGCCGACGCGAAGATCCATCTGCTGGAACCGGTGGCCGAGGTGTCGGTGCTGGTCGGCGACGACTACGTGGGCGCCGTGATGAGCGACCTGTCGGGGCGGCGCGGCCGGGTGCTGGGCACCGAGCAGACCAGCGGCAACCGCACGCTGATCCGCGCCGAGGTGCCCGAGATCGAGATCGGGCGGTACGCCGTGGACCTGCGCTCCCTCTCGCACGGCACCGCGCGCTTCAACCGTGCCTACGCACGGCACGAGCCGATGCCCCCGCAGATCGCGGAGAGGATTCGTGAGGAGGCGCGCGCCGCCTCGTAGGAGGCGCCGGGCGCGTCCGGGCCGCTCGTACGGACCGCCACCCTCCCCGCCGGCGGACGGCTTCGGCCGTCCGCCGACGGATGTCGGTGCCTGCCGATACGCTGATGACGTGATCAAGTCGGCGCGGATTCGGCGCGCCGTCCTGATCAACAGGTGTGCGGAGCAAGGAAGTCGGGAAGAGCCGCAGAGGCGACGTCGGGCGGCGATCGGGGGCGGGCATGACCGTTGAGAGCGGCTACGGGGACATCTTCGGGCCCCAGGTGCCGCGCACGGGCGACGAGGGCCAGACCGCGACGTACGCGCTGGCCTCGGCGGCCTACCGGGACAACCCGGTCGCGGAGATCAAGAAGGCCGACAACGAGTGGCACGAGACGACCCTCAAGCCGGGCCGGAAGTGGACCACACTGTTCCGGCCCAACCTGGGTGAGGCCTACTCACGGGCCGTCGTCGACCGCATGGTGGGCCCCGGCCGCAAGCCGCTCATCCAGTCCTTCGGGGCCGAGCCGCAGGTCGTCGTGGAGCACGCCCTCGCGGCGAACAACATCCGCAAGGACCGGGACAACAGGCTGTCCGTCGTCATGGTGCTGTGCGGCCTGCTGTTCCTGCCGGGACTGCTCGTCTGGCTGATGATCTTCACGATCCGCCAGACCGTGGCCAGGCGCGACGACAAGCGGGCCGGCGCACTGGCGACGACCCTGCTGGTGGCGGTGGGCGCGTTCGCCGTGATCTTCCTGATCCGGATGCCGTTCGAGGGCTTCTGGGCCTGGTATGCGCGCGCCTGCGTCATCATGCCGGTCATCGGCTGGTTCTGGGCCAAGCAGATATGCGAGCGCACGGCGAAGGACCTGCGCGGGCGCTGGGACAGCCTGCTCGCCGGCAGCAGCGTCGGCGCCAAGGTGCCCGAGGCGGTACCGACCGGCCCCGGCGAGACGAAGGCGGACGCGCTGCGCCAGTCCCTGGCCAAGCTCGCCGCCGAGCAGCAGTCCAACTCGGTGTTCTACGCCGGGCCCAAGGGCATCCTCGGCATGGGCACCCGCTGGGGCAGCTGGCAGCTCGCGGAGGATCTGGTTCCGGCCGACCCGACGCGGGAGATCCACCCGTTCCGCAGCTGGGACGTCATCCGCGCGATCCAGGACCAGCTGAGCATGCTGGAGCGGAACACGCTCAACACCGGCGGCTTCCCCAAGCCCTCCATACGGCACTGGATCGTCACGCCGATCGGCGAGGGGGCGAAGGCGGTGTCCCGTCCCGAGGGCACCGACGTGGAGGCGTACCAGGTCAGGACGCACGCGATACAGGACATCTGCAACAAGCAGCAGTTCGGCGCGGGTGACCGGCACTACCTGGGCGTCCAATGGACGCTGTGGGACGGCCAGTTGATCATCACCATGATGATCACGGTGACCGTGCTGCACGAGACGCTGCGCATCGAGGTCACCGGCCATGCGCTGGGCCCGGTGAACTCCCTGTTCACCAGCAAGCCCGAGGCACCCTCCAAGCAGGTGCAGAAGTCGTTCAAGCCGTGGGAGACCCGGACGGTGAGCCTGCCGCTGGTCGACAGCGACGAGGTGGTGCGGCTGTCCGTGCGCGCCCCGATCTCCTGGTACCCGCCCCTGCTGAACTGGCTGGGCGGCACGATAGCCCTGCCGGAGCCGTTCGGGATGCGGCACGCCTGGGCCGACCAGCCGTGGCGGCACCGCTTCATGGCGGACGACGCGTTGCGTGCGGCCACGCCGGTGCTGCGCGTGGTGCACGCCGCGGCGATCCGGGTGCTGAACGACAACGGCGTGAACACGGAGAAGTTCGGCACGCGCTCGGCGTTCCTGTCGACGGCGGTCCAGGACGCGACACCGAAGAAGGCGGACCTCTACGACGCGTAGACCGCCGGCCGCGGCCGCACGGCGGCTGTTGGACACGGGGGCGGGGGTGGTCCGGGGGACGGGCCGACGCCCGTCACACGGTCGGCCACGCGTCCGCCAGCATCTTCCTGGTGTCCGCCAGCAGCTGCGGCAGCACGCGCGTGTGGCCGACGACCGGCATGAAGTTCGTGTCACCGCCCCAGCGCGGGACGATGTGCTGGTGAAGGTGGGCCGCGATGCCCGCGCCCGCGACGGTGCCCTGGTTCATGCCGATGTTGAAGCCGTGCGCCCCGGAGGCGGTGCGCAGCGCCGTCATCGCCTGCTTGGTCAGCTCGGCGAGCTCCGTGGTCTCGGCGTCCGTCAGGTCCGTGTAGTCGGCGACGTGACGGTAGGGCACGACCATGAGGTGGCCGCCGTTGTACGGGTACAGGTTGAGCACGGCGTAGACCTGGTCACCGCGCCGGACGATGAGCCCGTCCTCGTCGGACTTGGCCGGGATGGAGCAGAAGGGGCAGCCGTCGCCGGCACCCGGGCCGGTCGGCTTGTTCTCGCCCTGGATGTAGGCCATCCGGTGGGGCGTCCACAGACGCTGGAAGGCGTCCTGCGTCCCCACTCCCCGCTGCTGCTCCGGCTCACTCGTCATGCAGTGCAGCATATGGCGTCGCCCGTTCGGAGCGTGTCGGCGGGGTTGCGGGAAAAGCACCTCGCGCCAAGCTGGGGCGGTGGACGATGACAGCCGCAGGGCCCGCTGGGACGAGCACATGGACATGCCGCTCGCGGTGGCGTCGATGGTCTTCCTCGCCGTGTACGCGATCCGCGTCCTGGCCCCCCGGCTGCCCGAGATCTGGCGCACGCTGGATCTCGCGGTGCTGCTGGCCGCCTGGGCGCTGTTCGCCGTCGACTACGCGGTGCGCTGGTGGCTGAGCGGGCAGGGGCTGCGGTTCGTACGGACCCATCTGCTGGACACCGTGGTGCTCGTGCTGCCGCTGCTGCGGCCGCTGCGGGTCGTCCGGGTCTACGAGACCGTGCAGCGGCGGCACGGCAAGCCTCGGCTGGCGCTGCACGCGCGTGTGATGGCGTACGCCGGGCTGTCCACCCTGCTGCTGGGCTTCACCGGCGCGCTCGCCGTGTTCCAGCAGGAGCGCGGGGCGCCGGGCGCCACGATGCGCACCTTCGGCGACGCGGTCTGGTGGACCTGCTCCACCCTGGCCACCGTCGGATACGGCGACGTCGTCCCGGTGACGCCGATGGGCCGGCTGATCGCGGTCGGGATGATGGCCATGGGGCTCGCCCTGCTCGGTGCCGTGACCGGTACGTTCGCCTCCTGGCTGCTGCAGACCTTCTCCCGCGAGGACGACGACGAAAGGCCCCCGGGAGACTGAACCTCCCGGGGGCCTTCGCCGAGCGGCGGATCAGACCTGGGCGCGCTCCTCCACGACCTTCACGATCTTGGCGATGGCGTCGTCGACCGGGATGCCGTTCTCCTGCGAGCCGTCGCGGTAGCGGAAGGAG
This sequence comes from Streptomyces sp. NPDC101225, assembly GCF_044767585.1. NCBI lineage: Bacteria > Bacillati > Actinomycetota > Actinomycetes > Kitasatosporales > Streptomycetaceae > Streptomyces > Streptomyces sp. NPDC101225. Next base: position 112,406 of record NZ_JBIWOE010000026.1, on the reverse strand, counting down.
ACCGAGCCGTTCGACATGTCCTCGTCGCCCGCGATGACCATGAAGGGCACCTTCTGCTTCTGGGCGTTGCGGATCTTCTTCTGCATGCGGTCGGAGGAGGAGTCCACCTCGACCCGCAGCCCCCGCTTCTTCGCGGCCGCGGCGAACGTCTCCAGATACTCGACGTGCGCGTCGCCGATCGGGATGCCGACCGCCTGGACCGGGGCCAGCCAGGCCGGGAAGGCGCCCGCGTAGTGCTCCAGGAGAACGGCGAAGAAGCGCTCGATGGAGCCGAAGAGCGCGCGGTGGATCATGACCGGGCGCTGCTTGGTGCCGTCCGCGGAGGTGTACTCCAGGTCGAAGCGCTCCGGCAGGTTGAAGTCGAGCTGGATCGTCGACATCTGCCAGGTGCGGCCGATCGCGTCCTTGGTCTGGACGGAGATCTTCGGACCGTAGAAGGCGGCGCCGCCCGGGTCGGGGACCAGGGGCAGGCCCTGCTTCTCGGCGACCTCGCGCAGCGTCTCCGTCGCCTCCTCCCAGGCCTCGTCGGAGCCGACGGACTTCTCCGGGTCCTTGGTGGACAGCTCCAGGTAGAAGTCGGTCAGGCCGTAGTCGCGCAGCAGGCCGAGGACGAAGGTGAGCGTCTTGTCGAGCTCCTCCGACATCTGCTCCCGGGTGCAGTAGATGTGCGCGTCGTCCTGGGTGAAGCCGCGGGCGCGGGTCAGGCCGTGCACGACGCCGGACTTCTCGTACCGGTAGACGGTCCCGAACTCGAAGAAGCGCAGCGGCAGTTCACGGTAGGAGCGGCCGCGCGCGTCGAAGATCAGGTTGTGCATCGGGCAGTTCATGGGCTTGAGGTAGTAGTCCACGCCCTCGTCGAGCTGCATGGGCGGGTACATGCCGTCGGCGTACCAGTCCAGGTGCCCGGACGTCTCGAAGAGCTTCCCCTTCGTCGCGTGCGGGGTGTAGACGAACTCGTAGCCCTCCTCCTCGTGCCGGCGGCGCGAGTAGTCCTCCATCACGCGGCGGACGATGCCGCCCTTGGGGTGGAAGACGGCGAGGCCGGAGCCGATCTGCTCCGGGACGGAGAACAGGTCGAGCTCGCTGCCGAGCTTGCGGTGGTCGCGCTTCTCGGCCTCGGCGAGGAACTCGAGGTACGCCTTCAGCTCGTCCTTGGACGGCCAGGCGGTGCCGTAGATACGCTGCAGCATCGGGTTCTTCTCGCTGCCGCGCCAGTAGGCGGCCGCGTTGCGCATCAGCTTGAACGCCGGGATGTTCCGGGTGGTCGGCAGGTGCGGACCGCGGCAGAGGTCCTTCCAGCACAGCTCGCCGGTCCTGGCGTCCAGGTTGTCGTAGATCGTCAGCTCGCCGGCGCCGACCTCGACGTCCGCGCCGTCGTCGTGCGACGCGGCGCCCTTGAGGCCGATCAGCTCCAGCTTGTACGGCTCGTCGGCGAGCTCTTCGCGGGCCTCCTCGTCGGTGACCACGCGGCGGGAGAAGCGCTGGCCGCGCTTCTGGATCTCCTGCATCTTCTTCTCGATGGCCTTGAGGTCATCGGGGTGGAAGGGCTTCTCGACGTCGAAGTCGTAGTAGAAGCCGTCCTTGACCGGCGGGCCGATGCCCAGCTTGGCCTCGGGGAACAGCTCCTGCACGGCCTGTGCCATGACGTGCGCCGTGGAGTGGCGCAGGATGGCCAGACCGTCCTCGGAGGAGATCTCGACCGGCTCCACGACCTCGCCCTCGGCCGGCGCGTACGCCAGGTCCTTGAGGTCACCGCCCACGCGCGCGGCGACGATCGAGCGCTCGCCGGCGAAGAGCTCGGCGGCCGTAGTGCCCGTCGTCACCACGCGCTCTTCCCGCTCGGAATCGCGTTGGATGATCACACGGACGTCTGACACCGGTCTCTCCTGACTGCAGGTGGGGTGCGGCGCCATACCAGGAGCGCGCGCAATAGGGGATCGTACCGACCCCGGCCCGCCGACCGCGAAACGGCCGCCTTCCGGGAAGATCCGGAGCGGCCCGGGATCAGCCGCAGTCCTCCCCGCCGCGGGCCTCCTCGAAGAAGTCGAGATTCTCCTGCAGCGACTTCAGCAGCCGGTCCCGCTCCGCCTCCTCCACCTGCACCGGTACGACCCCCGAAGCGCCGGTCAGCCTGCGGAAGCCGCCCCGGGACTCCAGCCGCCCGTGCAACCGCACCGGCAGCCCTACGAGGTGGGCGTGCCCGGCGATGCGGTAGTCCTCCTCGTCGAGGGTGATCCGGACGTGCGGGACCTCGGCTCCCGCGATCACGCGCAGCCGCACACTGCCCTCGCCGCGCGGCCCCGGCCTGCGCATCCGCACCACCGTGCCGGTGATCCGGACGGGCACGGACGGCTCCTCGCGCAGATAGCGGGCGCCGGCCTCGCGCAGCACGGGCAGGTCGCCGGGCGAGAACTCCACCGGCTCGACCCCCGCCACACAGTCCTGCGGCACACCGGCCGCCGGTGCCCACTGCACTCCGATCCTGGCGCCCTCGGCGCCGCTGACCAAGGCGATCAGCGCCTCGGTCAGCTCCCGGCTCACGCCCGCCGCGACGGCGCCGTCGAAGGCGTCCATGCCGCCGGTCGCACGCCGGTAGTCGACGGCCTCCCGGGCGGCGTACAGCGCCTGGTGCAGCCGTACGGCGAGGGGCCGTCCGGTGCCCACGGGCACGAAGGCGGTGAGCCGGCCGTCACCGGCGGCGGGCCCCACGAGGACGCTCTCCAGCAGGGCGGCGGCGCCGCGCCGGTGCCGGGCTCCGTGGTAGCCGGCACGCGCGCGGGTGGCGAGCGCGGCGGCGAGCAGCATCCGGCGGGCGGCGGTGCGCAGCTGCTCCGCCACGCTCCAGGGCGTGGCGTCGGCGGGGCCGGCCGGCGCGTCCCGCCACCAGCGGATCTCGTCGCTGGGCACGGTGAGGCCGACCAGCACCTCGCGGGCGGACGGCATGCCGCTGCGGCTCAGCGCGAGCAGCGCCTCGCCGAGCAGGTCGTCGCTGTCGGGGAAGGCGCGGCTCTCCGGCACGAGCAGGCTCGTGCCGGAGCCACCGGGGCCGGGCGGGGTCCAGCGGCCGTAGCGCCCGGCGGCACCGCCGCGGCGCTGCCAGCCGTGCCGCTGCAGCAGGGCGCCGAGCACGGCGGGGTCGACCCGGCCGGGCTCGGGCGTCCGGTGCCAGGCCGCACCGGCGGTGTCGTCGGGGTGCGACCTCACCGGCCGGAGGGGCTCCTCCAGGGGGCGGTGCGTCATGGTCTGCCTCCCGTCCCGACCCGCGTCATGATCTCGCACAGCGCACGGTCGTCGAAGATGCGCGCGGTCGATATCCGCACGGTGGTCCGGGTCCGGCCGGTGACCGGGTGCCCGGCGAGGTTGACCCAGTAGCAGCAGTGCCTGAGGTCGAGCCGGTCGTGGCTCGCCCTGAGCCAGTCGTCCTGGGCGCGCGGGACGAGCATCACCACCAGGATCTTGTGCACCGACACGGGCGTGCGCGCGAGTTTGCGCAGATGGTCGTTGTCGAGCGTGAAGGAGAAGAAGCGGCCCATCACGCGGGGCGGGGGCGCGGCGCCCTCGGCCGAGGGCGCCGGCGGAAGGCGGGCCGGCGGGTTCGGTGGCACCTGGTACGTGCACTTGAGCTGTACCTTGATGGTGACCTCGTCGTCGACGGTGTGCCCGGGGGAGCCGTGACTGACGTGCCAGTCGATGCCGTTGTCCGGGAACGGTTGCGACAGCGAGCAGCCGGCCGCCGCGGCGACCGCGTGCAGATAGCCCACCTGCAGTGTCTCCATGCACGCGGTGGTGGCGAGTGTGCCGCGAAGGGGGCCCGTGCGTTCGGGCAGCAGCCCGCCCCGCTCGGGCTGCGCTATCGCCATGACCAAACAGCCTTCCAAGCCAAGTGTTTCCCTGCTGCGGGCCGCTGAACTGCAAAGACCCGCACTCCTGTTGTGTCCTTCCGGCGTACGCCGCAAACAGCCCGGGTATCACCAAACAGGCAGAAGACGGGACGTCAGCTGCCGTGGGTGAACGAGGAGTTGTGCGGACATGACGTGCTGGTACGAGGGGCCTCTGGCCGCCTTCGACACGGAGACCACGGGCGTCGACGTCGAGACCGACCGGATCGTGTCGGCCGCCGTCGTCGTCCAGGACGCCCCGGGGTCCCGGCCCCGGGTGACCCGATGGCTGGTCAACCCGGGCATGCCGGTGCCGGAGGCGGCGACGGCGGTGCACGGGCTGACGGACGAGCACCTGGCGCGCAACGGCCGCTGGCCGGCGCCGGTGATGTACGAGATAGCGGAGGAGCTGGCCGAGCAGGCGGCGATGGCGCGCCCGCTGGTCGTGATGAACGCGCCCTTCGATCTCACGCTGCTGGACCGCGAGTTGCGCCGACATCGCGCCTCGTCACTGGACCGCTGGTTCGAGGCGTCGGCGCTGCGCGTGCTCGACCCGCGGGTCCTGGACAAGCACCTCGACCGCTACCGCAAGGGCCGCCGCACGCTGACCGACCTGTGCGCGCACTACGGCGTCGAACTGGAGGGCGCGCACGACGCGGCCGCCGACGCCCTGGCCGCCCTGGACGTCGTACGGGCGCTGGGGCGCCGGTTCGCCGCCCGCCTCGAACGCCTCTCCCCCGCCGAGCTGCACACCCTGCAGACGACATGGCACGCGGCCCAGGCACGCGGTCTTCAGGCGTGGTTCGCCAGGAGCGGCACGGAGGAGTTCGTCAACCCGGAGTGGCCGCTGCGGCCGGACCTGCCGGCGGCGGCATGACCGCTGCCGCCGCGCCGACCGGCACCGCGGCCCGGGGCGTGGAGGCGGAGCCCCCGCTCGGCGCGGCGAAGCGGCGCACAACACGACGAGAGCGACGCGGTCCGCACGTTCTGCGGACACACGTCGCTCTCGCGAACGTGGGCGATACTGGGTTCGAACCAGTGACCTCTTCGGTGTGAACGAAGCGCTCTCCCACTGAGCTAATCGCCCGGGAACGGACTGAACAATACAGGTCCCGGCGGGCTTGCATCAAACCGCTTCCAGGTGGGCGGCCAGCCCCCGCCGTCCCGCCCGCATCATCAGCCGGTGGTTGGCGCGGAACAACGGCCGCCCCGGCACGGCGAACCTCCTGAGCAGCGGCTTGCGCACGTCGACGGCCTGCTCGTAGCGGGCGAGGGTGCCGGCGCCGGCCGCGGTGACCGTCCAGCGGGCCCAGCCCTCGACGTCGCCCGTCATGGCGATCTCCAGGACACCGGCGCCGGGGTCGCGCCGCGTCTCCCGGGCGGTGAAGCGCAGGTCGTAGGGGAGCAGTGAGCGGATCCGGATGACCCCGGTGGTGTCGTCCAGCCGGGTCACCTCCCGCACCTGGGGCCACCAGCGGGGGTAGTCCTCGGCCCGCTCCAGCGCCTGGTAGACGGTGGCGGGCGCGACGGGCAGCGACCAGATACTGCGGAAGCGGTAGTGCGTCCAGTCCATGCAGGGAGTGTGCCCGTGCGCAGGGCGTTCCGCCCGGATCTGAGTACGTTCTGAGTACGCGGACTCATGTCGCGTGACGTGACGCGGACCACACTCACTGCCATGACGCATGTTCCGCCCCCGGCCGAGGAGTTGCGCCTCCTCGACGCCGAGCTGCGGCAACTGGACGCCCGCCGGGCCCAGTTGCTGCACCGCCGCGGCCGGCTGGTCGCCGCGCTCCGGGCCGTACCGGCCGCCCCCGCGCGCCCGGTACGGCAGGCCCCCCTCGGCCCGCCGCGGCCGGAGGCCACGGCGCCCGGCGTGCAGAACCTCCTCCTGCTGCTCGGCGGCGTGCTGCTCACCCTCGCGGCGACGGTCTTCACCCTGGTCAGCTGGGGGCACATGGGGATCGCGGGGCGGGCGCTGGTGCTCGGCGCGGTGACGGCGGCCGCGCTCGCGGCGCCGCTGCCGCTGCTGAGGCGCGGGCTGAGCTCGACCGCCGAGGCGGTGGCGGGCCTGGGGCCGGCGCTGACGGTGCTGGACGCGTACGCGGTGCGGCAGGTCGCCTTCACCGGGGCGGACACCGCGGCGTACACCGCGCTCGCCTCGGCGCTGCTGGCCGCGCTCTGGACGGCGTACGGCCTGCTCCCGCGCGTGTCGGGGCTGCGTCTGCCGCTTCCGGCGGCCCTGGCCGCGGCCCAACTCCCCCTGCTGTGCTGGGCGATCTCGGTCTCGGCGGGTGCCTACGCGATCACGGCCGCGCTGGTGCTGACGGCCGGGATCGACACCGTTGTGGCGCTCCGGGTGCCCGCCCGGTCGGTACGCGTCCCCGCCGTCGTCGGCGCGTACGGCATGGGCGGCTGGGGCGCACTGGCGGCCGGCTGGCTCTCCTGGGGAGCAGCCGGCCCGAGCGCCGCCGCCCGTGCGGCGGCGCTCCTCCTCCTGGCGGCGGCGATCGCGCTGGTCGCGGCCCGGCGGCTGCCGGACCCGGCGCTGCCGACGCTCAACGCCGCGGCGGGCTGGCTGCTGCTGGTCGCGGCGGTGGGCGGCGTGCTGCGGGCGACGCTGCCCGGAGGATGGACCGTACCGGGTTATCTGGCCTGTGGCGTCGCCCTGCTGGCGGTGCGGACACGGCTCCCCGGGGTCGTGCGGCACGGCGCCGTGCAGGCGTCGGGCACCGTGCAGGCGGCCGCGCTCGTGTGTGCGCTGCCGCTCCTCGCGGTGGCGCTGCTGGGTCCGCTGGGCCAGGTCGCCGATCCGTGGTCCGGCGCACCGTCCGGCGCGCGGGCCGCGGTGACCGTCCACACGCCGTGGCCGCCGTACCCGTGGCAGCTGCTGCTGGGCCCGGTGGTGGTCGCGGCGGTGGCGGCCTGCCTGGTGCGTGACGAGGCCCGGCTGCCCTGGGCGCGGACCGGCGCGGTCTGCCTCGTCTGGGCGACCGCCATGGCGGCGCCGGCCACCTTCCAGCTCCCCTACACGGCGGCTCTGCTGCTGCAGGGCGCGGCGACCGCCGCGGTCCTCGCGGCGGCGGCCCTCCGCCTGCTGCCGGCGGCCACCACCGCGCTCGCTCTCGGCGGCTCGGTCCCGCTCGTCCTGCTCTCCCTGCCCTCCGAGACGGCCACGCTCACCGTGCTGTCCGTCCTGACGGCAGCATGCGCGGCGGCCTCGGCACGAGCGCACCTGGCACCCTTCACCGTCCCCGCCTCGCTCGTGCACGGCACCGCGCTCGCCTGCGCGACGGGTGCGGCGACGGGCCGGCCCGCAGCGCAGACGGCACTGCTGGTCCTGGCCGTCCCGCTGGCCGCGGCCCTGGTCGCCCCCCGCCTGGACGGCCCCCACGCGCGCGTGGGGGCCGAAGTGACCGGCGCCGTCGCGGGGCTGCTCGCCATCGGCCTCGCGATCACCACCCCGCCGATGCTCGCCCTGGTGCTCGCCCTGTGCGGCGTGATCGCGGCCGGTACGGCGGTGCGCCCCGACCGGCGCTCCCTCGGGCATCCGGCCGCCGTCCTGTTCGTGCTGGCCGGCTGGGTCCGGCTGGCGTCCTGGGAGGTCGGCACGGTCGAGGCGTACACGCTCCCGGTCACCGTCCTGGCGCTGTGCGTCGGTGCCTGGCGCCGGCACCGCGATCCGCGGGTGCCGTCCTGGACGGCGTACGGCCCGGGGCTCGCCGCCACCCTGCTGCCCAGCCTGGTCGCGGCCTGGCACGACCCGCACGGGGCGCGCCCCCTGCTGCTGGGCGCGGCGGCCCTGCTGCTCACCCTGCTCGGCGCCCGGCACCGCCTGCGGGCACCCCTCGTGCTCGGCGGTTCGGTGCTGGTCCTGGACACCCTGCACGAACTCGCCCCGTATCTGGTCCAGATGACCGGCACACTCCCCCGCTGGGTACCTCCCGCCCTCGCCGGACTCCTGCTGCTCGCCCTCGGCGCGACGTACGAGCAGCGCATCCGGGACGTCCGACGGGTGCGGGAGGTCCTGGGGCGGATGAGCTGACGCACCCTCAGGGTTGCTCCTCCGGAACGGTGTCACGGCATCCTGTCGCCCAGCAGAGCCAGGTTCTCGATGGCGGCGAGGCCGTACAGCGCGGTGTCGTTGGACGACACCCACGCGGCCTCGTCACCCGCGACCAGGGTGAGCGGGCCGCTCAGCTTCTCCGTCGTCCACGGTGAGGACTCCTTGTAGCCGTCGGAGTCGTAGAACTTGGCCCAGGCGCGCCGGGCGAGCGTCTCGTCGCCGGTCCGCACGGCGGCGTACGCGTCGAGGCGCGAGTGGCCCTGGAAGAGCAGCAGGGTGCCGAAGTCGGACCCGTAACGCGCCGCCTGCTCGGCCTTGGTGGCGTTGAAGTAGCGGCAGTAGTCGAAGTACGCCTCGTCGAAGCCGGGCACGTCGACCAGGTCGATCAACTCGGCGCACAGCTCGTTGAGGCCGAAGACGGCCGAGAGGTGGGACACGGAGACCACGGGCTCGGCGGCGACGGCGAACTCTCCGGTGTCCAGGTCGTACAGCCCGCTGCCCTGCACGAAGCCGTTGGGCTGCGCGGCGATGCCCTTCATCGTCGACAGCACCCGCGCCCTGGCCTTCTCCCACTTCGGGCCCCTGCGCTCCCACTCGGTCAGCCAGGCCGACACCAGGCCGCTCCAGTCGGTGCCGAAGCCGATCGACAGGGCGTGCCGGTCCGGCGTGTAGGGATCGGTGCGCACCTTGCGCAGCGGGTCGAGGACCAGGAACGTCTCGTCCGAGTCGACGTTGGCGTGCATGAGGTCGCCGACCCGTTCGTCCGCGGTGAGGAAGTAGTAGTGGCGCCGGTAGGTGGTGTTGGCGATGCGCTGCTGCTTGGCGCTGTCGGCGAAGTGCTGCACGCCGTGCCGGGTGCCCAGACCCGCCCACTCGCCCAGGTGGTAGACGTCGACCTCGCCCGTGTGCCGGGTGAGCGCCTCGGCGAAGCGGAAGATGTCCGCACGTCCGGAGCGGAGGTAGGCGAACCAGAGCCAGAGGTCGGGCGACAGCTCGGAGTTGTCCCAGGCGTAGCCGCCGATGTCGTAGCGCCACTGGTGGCGCACGGTGTCGTAGGTGTGCATGAAGTCGCCGTAGTCCCAGAAGCCGTACCAACGGCGTTGCTCCACCTGGTCCTTGTAGTAGGTGAAGAGGAAGTCGAGGTGGTCCTCGATCTTCGCCTTCGCCGCGGTGGACCGGTCGGGCTCCGCGTAGAGCCCGGGCCCGAAGACCTCGGCCCCGATGAGCTGCCGGGGCGGCGCCGCGAGCTGCGGCAGCACCCGTACGGCCGCGATCTGGCGGGCGAGTTCCTCCGGGTCCGGCGTGGACTCGTTGGCCCAGAAGAGGAGTTCGGAGGTGCGGGCGATGCCGTAGGGCGTGCCGAAGGCCGGCTCGTAGTCCTCGTAGGTGATCTGGAGGCCTTCGAGCTGCTTCGCGTACGTGTCCTGCCCCATGCCGTCGTGGTAGAAGCGCAGGTCCATGGGCCGGGCCTCGGGCGACCAGAGCCAGAGGGTGACCTCGGCGGCGTCGGTGTGGGCGTCGCGGACGTCCAGCTGGGCCGGGTACTTCTCCCAGAAGTCCCGCAGGCCGAAGGAGAGTCCGCCGCTCACGCCGCCGACGTAGCCGAAGCCGGAGGCCCGGCGGCCGCCGCCGGCGCCGATCCAGCCGTATCCCTTCCCGGTGCGCTTGCGCAGGGTGAAGCCGTCGGCCGAGAGCTGGGAGAGGGTGTAGTCGCCCCACTTCGGGATGTACGGGAGCCGGGTCGTCACCCGCTGGTCCCAGGTGGACGGGTCGGGCAGCCGCCGCCCCGCGTACTGCGCCGCCTGCACGGCCGCGCCCGGGTCGCGGCGCAGGCCGGTGATGCCCTGGACGGCCTCGCGCAGCAGGCCGGTGCCCTCGCCGCCGATCCTGATGTGCCGGTCGTAGGCGGCGTCCCGCATCGGCACGGTGAAGCGGACGCCCAGCCCGCCGATGAAGTCGCCGCTCGCCCTGCCGGGCTCCTGCGTGCCGTCGTAGGTGATGGTGTGCACCATGCGGAAGGAGTCGGCGCCGGCGTAGAAGTACAGCCGGATCGAGAACGGCAGCCAACTCCGGTCGCCCTTGCGGTGCTTGCCGTCGATGCGGACCACGGCCCGGACCGGTCCGTCCTGCTCGACGGTGACCTCGCCGATCACCCCGTCGAAGCGCTCGCTGCGCACCGTGCCCTGGTCCTCGTCCTCGATCTCGGGCCGGCGGATCAGGACGAGCCGGCCGTTCCTGGCGATCTCCGCCGGACCGCGGGTGACCGACCTGATGAGCGTGGAGCCCTGCCTGCCGATCCTCGCGGTGATGACGCCGGTCGACACGTCGATGGTGCCGCCGCGCCGGTCGACGGTGACCTCGTGTTCGGGGGCGGCCGCGTCGCCGGTGGTCAGGGTGAGCTTGCCGGAGCCCGAACTCACGGCGTGCGCCGTCCATTTGAGGGAGCCGTCCGGCCAGTACGCGATCGGCCACGACTGCACGGGCACGGCCGTGCCGTCCGCGTCCGTCAGCGCGAAGGACCGGCCGGGCCGGTGGGCGCCCTTCGGCCAGGGGACCCCGACCGTGGAGCCGGGTGCGGCGCCCAGGCCGCCGTCCTCCAGCCAGTCCAGGGTCACGGGCTCGGCGGCCGCGGCCTCGGCTCCGGGCGCGGCCTGCGCGTCCTTGGCGGCCAGCGCGGGGCCGAACTGCGCGGCGGCTCCGGCGACGACGGCCGCCTTCAGAAGGGATCTGCGGGGGATGCGAGACATGAGAGCTCAGCCTTTCCTTTTTCTGCCGGAAGCAGTTCCGGGTCGGAGGTCAGGTGCATGACAGATAGGTCAGGGACATGACAGGTAGAACGCGGCGCGGGAGCGCCGGCCTGGTGCGAGGGGCGCCGGTGGTACGAGGGGCGCCGGCGGTCAGCGGCGCCGGTGGCGCTCCTCCACGGCGACGGCCGCCGCCGCGACGGCTCCCAGGACGGGGACCGCCAGCGGTGCGACGAGCAGGGCCGAGCAGGCGACCAGGGCCACTCCGCCGACGAGCAGGAAGGAGCCGGCGGGATCGAGAACGGTACGGCGGCCCGCCGCGGCGAGCAGCGCCGGCCAGCCGGCCCCCGGCTCCCAGGCCGCGGACGCCCGCAGCCCGGCCACCGCGAGACCGATCAGCGCGACCAGGCCGGCCGCCGCGGCGAGCGGTCCCCCGGGCAGCCCGGCGCGCACGGCCCGGACGTCGCACCAGGCCAGGCCCACCGCCGCCCACCCGGCCAGCCCGACGGCCCAGCCGCCCCGCGCGGCCGCCCGGACGTCCCGCGCGAACTCCCGCCAGCCGCCGCCCTGATGGGCGGTACGACGGCGCAGATGACGCGCCCCCGCGGCGAAGGCCGCCGGGACGGTCACCACGCCGAGCGAGGCGAGCGCGATCCACACCCCGGTGAGCAGACACTCGGCGAAGACGCCGAACCGCTCCGCGAACACCGACTGCCTCGGTGCCTTCACGCGTGCTCCGGCCATGGTGACCGCCTAGCCCTTCAGTCCGGAGGTCGCCATGCCGTCGATCAGATAGCGCTGGAAGGTCAGGAAGAACAGCAGGACGGGCAGCAGCGCGACCAGCGACATCGCGATGAGGCCGCCGTAGTTGGACGCGACGCCGTCGGAGTCGCGGAACATCATCATGCCGAGGGAGACGGTGTACTTGCCGGGCTCGTTGAGGTAGATCAGCGGGCCCATGAAGTCGTTCCAGGCGTTGATGAAGGTGAAGATGGCGCTGGTGATGAGTGCGGGCCGGCACAGCGGCAGCACGATCGACCAGTAGATCCTCAGGTGCCCGCAGCCGTCGAGGCGCGCCGCCTCGTCCAGCTCCCTGGGCAGGTTCCGCATGAACTGCACCATGAGGAAGACGAAGAAGGCCTCGGTGGCCAGGTACTTGCCGAGCAGCAGCGGTACGTAGGTGTTGATCAGCTCCAGCTTCTGGAACAGCACGTACTGCGGGATCAGCAGCACGTGGTACGGCAGCAGGAGCGTGCCGATCATCAGCGAGAACAGCAGGTTGCGGCCCACGAAGCGGATCTTGGCGAAGGCGTACGCGGTCAGCGAGCAGGAGACGAGGATGCCGACGACGGCGCCGCCCGCGTAGAGCAGCGAGTTCTGGAAGAAGGTCCGGATGGGGATGTCGGCGATCCCGTCGGCCAGGCCCCTGAAGTTCTCCAGGATCGGATGTGCGGGAAACAGCTGCAGGCTGTTGATGATGTCCTTGCTCGGCTTGAACGACGCGCCGATCACCCACACCACGGGATACAGGACGACCGCGAGCACCAGCAGCGAGCCGAGGTGCCACACGAGCGAGCCGGTCCGCCCACGGCTACGGGACAGGGGCCTGGTGGTGGTCGCGCTCATCGGGCGTCCTCCGCGTCGTTCTCGTAGTGCACCCACTTCTTCTGCGACCAGAACAGGACGGCGGTCACCAGGGCGACGGCGATCAGCAGCATCCAGGCCATCGCGGAGGCGAAGCCCATCTGGGCGTTCTTGAAGCCCTGCTGGTAGAGGTAGCAGGTGTAGACGAGCGTGGCGTCGGCCGGACCGCAGTACGTGTTGGAGACGACGTAGGCGGAACCGAAGATCTGGAACGAATGGATGGTCTCCAGCAGGACGTTGAAGAACAGCACCGGCGAGATCATCGGCAGCGTGACGCTCCAGAACTTGCGCAACGCCCCGGCACCGTCCAGCTCGGCGGCCTCGTACAGCTCCTTCGGCACCTGTTTCAGGCCCGCGAGGAAGATGACCATGGGGGCGCCGAACTGCCAGACGGTGAGCGCGACCAGGCAGTAGAGGATCCAGTCGGGGTTGCCGACCCAGCCGCCGGCATGGACGCCGAGGAGCGACATCGCGCGGTCGACGACGGCGTGGTCGGAGAAGAGCGACCGCCAGACGAAGGCGACGGAGACGCTCGCGCCGATGAGCGAGGGGGCGTAGAACGCGGCCCGGTAGAAGGCCTGCCCGCGCCGGCTCTGGGCGAGCAGCAGGGCGACCCCGAGGGCGAGCAGCAGCTTCAGCGGGGTGCCGATGATGACGTACTTGGCCGTCACCTCGACCGACTTCTGCCACCGCGGGTCGTCGAACATCCTGGTGAAGTTGTCGAGCCCGATCCACTTCGGGGTGCTGAAGAGGTTGTAGTCGGTGAACGCGAAGTAGAGCGAGGCGACCATGGGGCCCGCGGTCAGGAGCAGGAAGCCCGCGATCCACGGGGACATGAAGAGATAGCCGGCGAGGTTCTCCCGGCGCCCCCGCCGCCGGGAGGCGGCGGGGGCGCCGGAGCCGACGGCGCGGGTGGCGGGCGGTGAGTCCTTGACGAGCGTCATGGTGCTTCCCCATCGGTTCCGTCAGGTCCGGTCAGGCCTGGAAGGCGGCCTGCGACTCGTCGAAGAACTGCTTGACCGCATCGGAGGTCCTGGTCTTGCCCAGGCCCAGGTCGCCGCCGATGCGCAGGAAGGCGGCCTCGATGGTGTCGGCGCCGGAGGGATGCGGGGTGATCGTGCCGAGCACGCCGGCCTTGGCGGTGTCGCTCTCGTACTGCGCGATCTCCTTGTTCACCGGGTCCGTCGGCCTGAAGGCGTCGTACTGGTCGGTGGAGGCGAGGATGCCGCGGTCGTAGCCCATGATCCTGCCGACCTCGGGGTCGTGGACCATGAAGTCGATGAACTGGGCGACCTCCTTGGGATGCGAGGTGCGCGCGGAGGCGCTCAGCATCAGGGAGGCCAGGTACTGGCCGGTGTGCTTGCCGTCCATGGTCGGGATGGGCGCGAGACCGTACTCGCTGTCCCCCTCGGCGGAGTAGCGGACGGTGAAGTTGTCCCAGGTGAATTCCGACGCCCCGTGCCCGGCGGAGAGCGAGGACTTGGGGGTGTCCTGCGCGACGATCTTGGGATCGGTGACGAGCCCGGCCTTCACGCGGTTGTAGCCGTCCTGCCACCACTCCGTCAGATCGGCCTTGTCGAAACCGAGCCCGTCCTTGGTGTAGAACGCCTTTCCGTTCTGCCGCAGGTACAGGTCGTACAGGTACATGATGCTGAAGTAGCCCGTGTCCCCCGCCACCTTGGTCCTGTCGTGGATGGTCTTGAGCGCTTTGAAGTAGTCGTCCCAGGTCCAGCCGGTCGCGGGCTCGACGCCGGCCTTCCGGTAGAGCTTCTTGTCGATGACCAGCGCCATGGTGTTGGAACCGACGGGGACGCCGAGCTGCTTGCCGTCGACCTGCCCGACCTTGGTGACACCCGCGCGGAAGTTGCCGAGGCTCAGATGGCCAGCGTCGATCTGCGACCCGAGATCGAGCAGAACGCTTCTCCGGTCGTACTTCCTAAGGAAAGTGACGGCGTTTTGGAAAACGTCCGGGGGATTTCCGCCCGAGGCCTGCGTCTGGAACTTCTCCCAGAATGACGCGTAGTCCTGGAAGTCCGTCTTCACCTTGATCTTCGGGTACTTCTTCTCGAAGAGCGCGACCGTCCGGTTGATCTTCTTGGCCCGCTCGTCGGCACCCCACCACGAGTAACGGATCGTCACCGTCCCGTCGGCCGACGTGCCGCTGTTGCCCCCGCACCCGGTCGTCGCGGCCAGCCCCGCCGTGGCCACCGAGGCCCCGGCCGCCTTGAGGATCGTGCGCCTGTCGACATTCCTTCTGGTTCCCACGGTCGGGCCCTCCCCGGCGTCGTCGCCCCTGCATGAATCGTTTCAAGTAAGCGCTTGCTGGCACAAGGTACGGAGGGCCCAGGAGTGCGTCAATGATTCGGACAGGAATTTCTCGCGGCCCGCGCCGGCGCAGCGGCGGCACACCGGAGGAACGCACCACCGCACGAGGGGTGTTGCCGCAGGTGACGCCCACCTGTCCGATGGGCCGAACGTCAACTGGCGCCCCGGCCGAGGAGGTTGCCCGGCCGGAACCCACCGGGGCGGCCGGCGCGGGAAACCCGGCCCGGAAGCCGTGGACGGCGCTCTCCCACGCCGACGGCCCGCCTGCTGAAGCAGACGGGCCGTCGGTCCGGGTGGGCGATACTGGGTTCGAACCAGTGACCTCTTCGGTGTGAACGAAGCGCTCTCCCACTGAGCTAATCGCCCGGGCGCAGGTAGAAGATTACCCCATGTCAGGGGGTGCCCGTGACCGGCGGGAAGCCGCACTGCACGGCGCGCCCCCGGCCCCGCCGCTCACTGGTTCTCGATGTTCCAGGGCATCGCGAAGCCGAACTTGTAGAGGTAGATACCGGCCAGGACCCCCACGATCACGAGGCCGATCACCGTGAGCGTGAGGTTGCGGCGGCGCACCTTGGGGTCGAGGGCACGCTGGGCCGCCTCGGTCACCTTGCGCTTCGTCCAGCGCAGCACGAGCTGGGCCCAGACGAACTCGGTCGCCCAGATGGCCATGCCGGCGAAGATCACGACCCAGCCGGGTCCGGGCAGCGGGAGCATGACGACGCCGGCGGCCACCACCGCGAGGCCGATGACGAAGACACCGACCTGCCAGCTCAGATGCAGTGCGCGGCGCCGCTTGACGAACGCGGGCGCCTTGGAGCCGAGCCCCTCGTCGCCCGGCGCCGCTTCGGCCTTCGCGCCGTCCGCGTCCGTCTCGCCCGCACCCGCTTCTTCCACCACGGCGACCTCGCCCGGCCGACCCTCGATCCCGTCACTCCCCGTATTCATGCGGCCAAACTTTACCTTACTTTAAGCAACGAGAACCAGTCACCAGAATGGTCGTACGGCGCGAACGGACCCTCGGCCGGAAGAGTTACGTAAAGACACGCAAAACACTCAGAGGGGTTTACAACGGCACCGTAGGTGGCATGTCGATTTCGCCGACGTGCGAATCCCCGAGCGCACACTGAGCGAAAGGCCCTGGCGCTTATGAACACCACGGTCAGCTGCGAGCTGCACCTGCGCCTCGTTGTGTCGAGCGAGTCCTCCCTGCCTGTCCCCGCAGGCCTGCGGTACGACACGGCCGACCCCTACGCCGTGCACGCCACCTTCCACACCGGAGCCGAGGAGACCGTCGAGTGGGTGTTCGCCCGCGACCTCCTCGCGGAAGGCCTCCACCGGCCGACGGGCACCGGCGACGTCCGAGTCTGGCCGTCGCGCAGTCACGGTCAGGGCGTCGTGTGCATCGCCCTGAGCTCTCCGGAGGGCGAGGCACTGCTGGAAGCCCCGGCGCGGGCACTGGAGTCCTTCCTGAAGCGAACAGACGCCGCCGTGCCTCCCGGCACGGAACATCGGCATTTCGATCTCGATCAGGAGCTGTCGCACATCCTGGCGGAGAGCTAGGGGCGAGGCACTCGAAGCCGCCCGGCGCCGTCGACTCGGGGTGACGGCTCGGGCCCAGGACAACTGCATACGGTACGCATCAGCGCCGCCACCGCGGATCGAGTCGCGGGGCGGCGCCGGTGTGTGTACGGGGCAAGGGCCTGGGGTGAAGGCCCCCAGGGGCAGGACCCCGGTGGCACGACCGCCCGCAGCCGGGCCGGAAGCCACTAACATCGGCCAGCAGGAGACGGGCGTCCGCCCCACCCCCAGGCCAGGGAGCTGAACGTGCTGATCACCCACGACACGCGGTGCGCGCTGGACACCGTGGTGGATCTGGTGAACACCGCGCCGGAGGACGGCGCGGCACCGGACGCACTGCCGGACGTCGCGGCTCTCGAGGACTTCGTGCGAAACCACGACATCAGCGACGTCGGGACACTCTCGGAGTTCGACCTCTCGGCCGTGCGGAAGATCCGCGGCCGGTTCGCCGCGGTCTTCGCCGCGCCGGAGGCCCGTACCGCGGCCGGACTGATCAACGAGCTCGTCGCCGCCGCGGGCACCACGCCCCGGCTGACGGACCACGACGGCTACGACTGGCATGTGCACTACTTCGCGCCCGGCGCCTCCGTCGCCGACCACCTCGCGGCGGACTGCGGGATGGCGCTGGCCTTCTTCGTCGTGGCCGGTGAGGAGGAGCGGCTGCGCCGGTGCGAGGCTCCCGACTGCCGGCGCGCCTTCGTCGATCTCTCCCGCAACCGCTCGCGGCGGTACTGCGACAGCCGCACCTGCGGAAACCGGCTGCATGTGGCCGCCTACCGGGCGCGGCGCAAGGAGGCGGCCGGCTGACGGCCGGACCGGACGGAGCGCGACGTGGCCCCGGCGGGTGACGCCGGGGACCACGGGTACGGCTCACAGCAACAGCAGGTCGTGCAGCGCAGCCATGAGGAGCAGACACCCGATCACCGCTAGGAAGATCATCAGCGGTGGCTGGGAAAGGGCGAAAAGGCATCCGCGCGGCTCATCCTTCGGCGGCGCGGCATCGCTCTGTGTCGTGTCCAGCATCTCGCGGCGATGATGACGCAGACGACGGGCTCTGCGCGATCAACACGCAGGGATTGAACGGCAGTTCTCCGGATTGGTTGAAGTCGGGTACAGGTCGTGACCGCTTCGTCGCACAGCCTTGATCCACTGTGTCGTTTCAGTCGTCATGCGCAGGTCATATGCCGTGCTTCTTCAGGATGGCCTCGATGTCGCTGAAGTCGTCCGCGGCCTGGCCGCGGGGTGCGCTCTCGGGCTTGCCCGCCGCACGGGTGCCGGGGCCGAGGGAGGGCGCCGACGCCGTCGGGGCGACCGCATCGCGCTGCTGCGCGGCCCTGGCCTCCTTGCGCTCCTTGCGGGTGCCGCCGCGGCGGCGCTCCACCGCACGCGTGGTGGAGAACAGCAGCCAGGCGCCGCCGAGCACGCCGAACCCCGCCCAGGCCGTCGGGCTGAAGGCGGTGTCCGCCAGCCACTGCACGACACCGGTCATGACCAGGCCGAGAGGCACCAGCGCGTAGGCGGCGATGCGGGCGGCCGAGAGGAAGCGCTTGCGGTACGCCGTGACGGCCGCGATCCCCAGGCCGGCCGCGGCGACGGCGGAACAGACGGTTTCGGCAATCATCCGGTCCTCCAGGCAGGGCTCGGTCGGGCGGCTCGTCCCTTCCATCCTGCACCGACCGGCCCCCGTGGGGCCATGCTCCGGGCGGACATCAGGGACATCTCCGGGTCGGATCATCCGCAGGTGCCGGTCACGGGCACGTGCCCGGGGGCGGAACGGGGGCGCGGAGCAGGCGGCGGGGCCGGTCCGATGGGGCCGGCCGGGGGCGGGGCTGGAAGACTGTGACCATGAGCGACTCCTCCCCCGTGCCTCCCGCCGCGCCCGTGCTCGAGGTCTGGTGCGAACTCCAGTGCCCCGACTGCCGCAGCGCCCTCGAGGACCTGCGGGCCCTGCGCGCCCGCTACGGCGACCGGCTGGAGCTGCGGCTGCGGCACTTCCCGCTGGAGAAGCACAAGCACGCCTTCGCCGCCGCGCAGGCCGCCGAGGAGGCCTTCGAGCAGGGCAGGGGCTGGGACTACGTCGAGGCGGTGCTGGAGCGGGTCGAGGAGCTGGACCGTCTGGGCGAGCCCTTCCTGGTCGCGGCGGCCGCCGAACTCGGCCTCGACGCCGACGAGTTCGACACGGCGCTGATCGACGGCCGGCACATCCTGATCGTCGACGCCGACCAGGCCGAGGGCAAGGCGATCGGCGTGACCGGTACGCCGACGTACGTCATCGGCGGCGAGCGCCTGGACGGCGGCAGGAACCGGGCGGGGCTGCGCGAGCGCGTCGAGGAGATCGCGGACCGGCTGCTCGCCGAGAGTGCCTGAGCCTCGGGGCGGCTCGCCGCGTCAAAGCAGGTTCCGCTCGGAGCAGGTTCTTGTATCAGAGCAGGTTCTTGTAGAGGACGTGGCGTGTCGTCCGGTAGCCGAGTGATGCGTAGAGCCGCTCGGCCGGGGTGTTGCCGGCGAACACGTTGAGGCCGAGGACGCGCCGGCCCGCCTCGATCGCCTGCGCCTCCGCCAGGAGCATCAGCGTACGGCCGTGGCCGTGGCCGCGATGGGCGGCGTCGGCCTCCACGTCGTAGACGTAGGCCCTCTCCTCGGTCAGTGCCACCCACAGGGTGCCCACGCGCGTGCCCTCGTGCTCGAGCACGGTGAACCGCATGCCCTCGGTGCGGAGTCCCCGCGGCAGGAGGGTCGCGTGGCCGCGCCGCGCCATCTCGTGCGCGACGGCCTCGGGCACGTCCCGCTCGATCCACACGCGCGCGTACGCCTCGGTCTCCCGGGCGATCCACGTCCCGTACTCGGCCTCGGTCATGGGGCGGCCCCGGCTGCCGGCCGGCAGGCCGGGCGGGGTGTCGCCGAGCCGCTTCTCCATGCCGCGGTTGCGGTGGACGTACCCGAGCGCGCCGGCGAGCCGCAGCGCCGCGTCGGCGTCGGCGGGCACCAGCGCCTCGATCTGCCGGCACCCCCAGCCGCGCGCCACCTCCTCCGCGGCGAGCGCGGCCACCGTGCCCCGGCCCCGGCGGCGGTCCGCATCCTCGATGCGCAGATCGAGGATGCGGGCCACGGAGTCGCCGAACTGGGGCACGGTGGCGAGGCGGACGGTGCCGACGGGGCGGCTGTTCACGCACACCTGGTAGCGGCGCGAACGCGTGCCGTCGGTGGCGCGCTGGAGCGGCTCGGTCGGCCGCAGGGTCGTGGTCATCAGGGGTGTTCTACCCACCGCGCCCGCTCGTGTCAGCCCGTTTTCCCGGCCGCTCAGGGATCTTGGTCGTGCCCGGACATCTCGGCGAAGATCCGCACGGCCTTGGCGGTCACCGGACCCGGCGCACCGGGCAGTTCGCGGCCGTCCACGCGGTGCACGGCCTGGACGTCGCGCAGCGAGGAGGTGAGGAAGACCTCGTCGGCGCGCTCCAGCACGTCCAGCGGCAGGTCGGTCTCCTTCGCGCCGGTCCACTCGGCCACCAGCGCGCGCGTGATGCCGGCGAGGCAGCCGGAGGAGACCGGCGGGGTGTGGATCTCGCCGTCGAGCACCACGAAGACGTTGGAGCCGGTGCCCTCGCAGAGCCGCCCGACCGTGTTCGCGAACAGAGCCTCGGACGCGCCGTGTTCGTGGGCCCGCGCGAGGGCGACGACGTTCTCGGCGTACGACGTCGTCTTCAGGCCGGCCAGCGCGCCGCGTTCGTTGCGCGTCCACGGGACCGTGATCACCGCGGTGGAGTCGGGGCGACGGGTGGCCTCACCGAGGGCCACGACCAGCGTCGGTCCGTGCTCACCGCGGTCGGAGCCGAGGGGACCGTGGCCGCCGGTGTAGGTGATCCGCAGCCGGCCGAAGGCCGTCGGGACCGCCTCCAGGACGGCCGCGCAGGCCCGCCGGATCTCCTCGTGATCGGGGTCGGGCAGGCCCAGGCCGCGCGCGGAACGGGTCAGCCGGTCGAGGTGCCGGGTCAGCGCGAACGGCCTGCCGTCCACCGCCTTCACGGTCTCGAAGATGCCGTCGCCCACGGTGAGCCCGTGGTCGAAGACGGAGACGCGGGCGGTCTCGATGTCCTGCAGCCCGCCGTCGAGCCAGATCTTCACGTCGTGATTCCCTCTCCACTCACCGCGTACGCCCCCGACGCTACCGCGAGCAGCCGGGCCGCCTTCAGCTCGGTCTCGCGCCACTCGGCCTCGGGGTCGGAACCCCAGGTGATGCCCGCTCCGGTGCCGAAGCGCAGCACGCCCTGCGCGCGGTCGATCCAGAAGGTACGGATGCCGACGGCCAGCTCGGCGGTTCCCCGGTCGGCGTCGACCCAGCCGATGGCGCCGCAGTACGGGCCGCGCGGCGCGGTCTCCAGGGCGTCGATGATCCGCAGGGCGCTGGACTTGGGGGCGCCGGTGACCGAACCGGGCGGGAAGGCGGCGTCGAGCAGTTCCGGCCAGCCCGCGCCCTCGCGCAGCTCGCCGCGGACCGTGGAGACGAGGTGGACGAGCCCGGGATGCTTCTCCACGGCACACAGGTCCGGGACGGTGACGGAGCCGGTGGCGCAGATCCGCCCGATGTCGTTGCGGACCAGGTCCACGATCATCACGTTCTCGGCGTGGTCCTTGTCCAGCAGGTCGGCCTCGGTGCGCCCGGTGCCCTTGATCGGTCCGGACTCGACGACGCGGCCCGCGCGCCGGAGGAAGAGTTCGGGCGAGGCCGTCGCCGTCTCGACACCGTGCCGGGGCAGCCGGATCGTTCCTGCATAGGGCGCCGGGTTGCCGCGCGCCAGCACGGCGGTCAGGGCGTCCACGTCGGCGTCGGCGGCCACCGGCGCGGACAGCACCCGGCACAGGTTCGCCTGGTAGACCTCGCCGGCCGCGATGTGCTCGCGGATCCGGCGCACACCCGCCGTGTACGCCCCGCGGTCGAGCGAGGACGTCCAGTCAGCGACGGCCGGTCCGCGCCACCGCCCCGGCACCGGAGCGGGCACGGGCTCCTCCCGGACGTCCCCGAAGCGGGCGCAGGTCACCGCGCCCTCGAAGTCCGCCACGACGGCCCAGAAGCCGGTGGAGTCGAGGGCGGCGGGATCGCCGGTGACGTCGAGGAGCCCGGTGGCGACGCGGTCGCCGAAGCGGGCGAGAGGGGGCAGGTCGAGCACGGAGTCGAGTGTAGGGCGGGCGCCGTGAAGGTGACCCGGCCATGACCGTCCGGGGCCCCCGCCGCGTCCCTGAGCAGGTGCAGGGCAGCACGCTGCGTAAACGCGTTTTTGTACTGGCCCCGGAATCCGCTAGAGTTCACCACGTCGACGGGACGCGCGAGCGGACCGAAACGACAGGCGGACGTAGCTCAGTTGGTAGAGCGCAACCTTGCCAAGGTTGAGGTCGCGAGTTCGAGCCTCGTCGTCCGCTCGAAGGAACCGAGGGGATCTTCCCGAACCCCGCACTCCTGGTGGAGTGGCCGAGAGGCGAGGCAACGGCCTGCAAAGCCGTCTACACGGGTTCAAATCCCGTCTCCACCTCCAAGGACGATTAGCTCAGCGGGAGAGCGCTTCCCTGACACGGAAGAGGTCACTGGTTCAATCCCAGTATCGTCCACCGGATCTTCGGATCCCCCGCGCGATTAGCTCAGCGGGAGAGCGCTTCCCTGACACGGAAGAGGTCACTGGTTCAATCCCAGTATCGCGCACGCAGCACCCACGACCTGCTGGTCGCGGTCCCGCGGACGATTAGCTCAGCGGGAGAGCGCTTCCCTGACACGGAAGAGGTCACTGGTTCAATCCCAGTATCGTCCACACCAGGAAGCCCCCGGCCGTCTCGTACGGCCGGGGGCTTCTTCGTCGTCCGGCCGGTCAGCTGGAGAACAGCATGTGGCCGAAGCTCTTGCGCCGGTGGTGGCCGCCGTGGTGGCCGCCGTAGTGCCCACCGCCGTGGCCGCCGTGCGGGGCGCCCCAGGCGGGCGCGGGCGGGGCCGGGTACGCCTGCGGGACACCCGGGGGCGGCGGCGCGGGCGGGGCCCACTGGCCCTCCAGGCGGGTCAGCGCCTCCAGCTCGCCGTAGTCCAGGAAGATCCCCCGGCAACCGCTGCACTGCTCGATCTGAACGCCGTTGCGGTTGTACGTGTGCATCGGCGCATGGCACTTCGGACACTGCATGGTCGGCTCAACTCCTCGCCCGTCGGTCCCGCTTCGTGTCACGCCTGGACAGACTCCGTCCGGCTGCGGTCGGTTGCACCCTACGTCGCACGAGCCGGACTGAACTCCGGCGGAAGGGAGGCCATTCGGGCACATGCGTCGATCACGGACACCTCGACCTCGTCGAGGGGGCGCTCCTCCGTCACCGCCTTGGCGACGGCGCGGGCGGCCGTCTGCACGGTGAGGGCGCGGGCCGGGACGTCCAGGGCGGGCCAGGGGTCGCCGTCGGCGGGGACGGCCGGGCCGCCGGCCGCGCGGTAGGCGGCGAGGAAGCGGGCCCATGCCTCGGGCTCGAGAAGGCCGCAGGCGTACCAGGCCGCGGGGCGGGCCAGGTCCCAGGCGGGGACGCCGGTGCCGAGGTCGTCGACGTCGATGAGCAGCCAGGGGCCGTCGGGGGCGGGATGGCGCACCAGCTGGCCCAGATGGAGGTCGCCGTGGCAGAGGGTGGTGGCGTCCGGCGGGGCGGCCTCCCCGCGCGCCCAGGCGGGGAGCGCGGACCAGGCCCGCAGGACCGGGGGCGTGGCGGGGTGGGCGGGCGCGGCCGCCGTGAGCCGCGCGACGGCCCGGGCCGCCTTGGCGGGGCCCCGCATCGAGGGCAGGGCGACCGGGGCGGGGGTGCGGTGCAGACGGGCGAGCAGGGTGGCCGCGGGCTCCCAGGGTGCGGCGTCCGGGGTGTCCGGGTCGACGGGGGTGCCGTAGGGCCAGAACGTGACGAGGCGGCCGTGCGGGGCCGGCCCGACGGGGGCCGGGCCGAGCGGGGGCAGGAGGATGCCCGGGAGGCGGGTGGCGGCGGCGAGGCGGGGGGCGAGGTCGGCGAGCGCGGTGCCGGGGGCGTGGGCCTTGGCGACGGTGTCCGCGTGGCGGACGACGGTGGCGTCCGGGCGGTGGGCGAGCGTGGCCGCCGCGCAGGGGCAGGCGGTGGTGCGCGCGTGTGCCGCCGCCTCGGCCCGGGCGGCGAGGTCCGAGAGCAGGAGGGGTGTGGACACGGCGCTCCCTGGGGGCGGTACGGGGTCTCCCGCGAGGGTACGGCGAGGGGCGCGACGGGGACCGGGGGCCGACGCGGTGCGGACCCGCACGGACGGAGAACGGAGGCGGACACGGCAATGCCGGCGCAGCTCCCCAGCTGCGCCGGCATTTTTGCCGTCCGCCGCACCCCCGTCCCCACGGGGTTTCATGGGTGGATGTCCCCGCCCGGACCGCTCTTCCGGGCCTGGGGTCGCCGCTCAGCGCCCCAGCATCACGCCCACGGACGACGCCTGTGTGGCCACGGTCTCCCAGCCGTCGAAGACGAAGAAGAGCAGGGCCGCCAGGGGGAGGACCATGAGGGTCGCCACCAGCGGGTGGCGGCGGCCCGTGCGGCGGCGGAACGCGAAGCGCTCCTCGGTGCGGATCAGTGTCCGCGGTGCCGTGTGGGCCATGGTCCCTCTCCTGACCGATCTCGGTTGCCGTTGGCAGCGGCGGGTGTCTGACCTCGGGGGACGAGTGCTGCACCCGCCGCTTGACCTCAAATCTAGGCGTCCGGGCCCTGCCGCACGTCATGCCCTCGTACCGATTGCCGGGCCTCCCGGAGGATGAGCGGTGACCTGCTGCGTACTCCCCAGGGTGGAGACGTGGACCTAGGTCTCAGGGTCTTCCCGGAGGGGGCGCCCGGTGTGCCCCGCCTTTTCCGAGCTGTCCTCCCGGGGGATCGGCTGCTCGACCAGGGCAAGGACCCGGTTCGCCATGAATCGGGCCGTACGGACGACGGAGCCGCTGCGGGTGACTTCGCTCACTTCGACGACCCCTCGGCGGACCGCCGTCTCGACCCTGCGGCCCGCTCTGCTCGCCACCACCTCGTAGGTGCGGGTCGTGTCCCCCGCGTCCACCACTATCTCCACGCGATCACCCTTCACGGGCTCAATCCCCCTTCTTCGGTGGGCGGTTGGGATCATGACAGGGACAAAGTCCCCCAGTTCAGGCACTTCCTGACCACCCTTCAATTTTCGCACCCGGCACTGACAATCCGCCGGGCCGAGAGGGCGCGGCCTCTGCGCGCGGGCGGCCGTGGAAACGTAAGCTGTGGCACGTCACACGGACCGGGCAGCGGGGATGAACATGGCGATGATGCGCCTGAGGCGCGAGGACCCGCGCGTCGTCGGCTCGTTCAGGCTTCACAGGCGGCTCGGCGCGGGCGGGATGGGCGTCGTCTACCTGGGCTCCGACAAGAAGGGGCAGCGTGTCGCGCTGAAGGTCATCCGGCCGGATCTGGCGGAGGACCAGGAGTTCCGGTCGCGGTTCGCGCGTGAGGTCTCGGCGGCCCGGCGGATCAGGGGCGGATGCACGGCGCGGCTCGTCGCCGCCGATCTGGACGCGGACCGGCCGTGGTTCGCCACCCAGTACGTGCCCGGGCCCTCGCTGCACGACAAGGTGGCCGACGGGGGGCCGCTCGGCGCGGCCGACGTCGCGGCCGTGGGCGCCGCCCTGTCCGAAGGGCTCGTCGCGGTGCACGAGGCGGGGGTCGTGCACCGGGACCTGAAGCCGTCCAACATCCTGCTGTCCCCGAAGGGGCCGCGGATCATCGATTTCGGCATCGCCTGGGCCACCGGGGCCTCGACCCTCACGCATGTCGGTACGGCCGTCGGCTCGCCCGGCTTCCTCGCGCCGGAGCAGGTGCGCGGGGCCGCCGTCACGCCCGCCACGGACGTCTTCTCGCTCGGTGCGACGCTGGCGTACGCCGCCACGGCCGACTCGCCCTTCGGGCACGGCAGTTCCGAGGTGATGCTGTACCGCGTCGTCCACGAGGAGGCGCAGCTGCACGGCGTGCCGGACGCGCTGGCCCCGCTGCTGCGCGCCTGTCTCGCCAAGGACCCCGAGGAGCGGCCCAGCACGCTCCAGCTGTCGCTGCGGCTCAAGGAGATCGCCGCCCGCGAGACGCAGGGGCCGGCCGACCCGCGTCCGCCCGCGCCGCGCACCGGTGAGGCGGACCGGCCCACCGGGCGGCTCGCCGACACCTACCCGGAGCAGCAGCGCGAGCACCGCCGCCCGCCGGGTGCGCACGGCGGTCCGCCGTCCCGGGGCACGTCCACCGGTTCGCGCGGGCCCGTGTCCGCGCGCGGCGGGGCCGCCGCCCCGCGAGGCTCCGGCGCTCCGCGCGGCGGCCCGGCGTCCCAGCGCTCGGGCTCCCGGCCCACGCCCTCCTCGCGGAACACGAACCGGCAGACGACCGGCGGCCGGCCCGCGCCGCGCAGCGGGGCCGGCCGGCCGGGGCCGAGGACCACGGGGACGGGGCGGCGGCCGGCCAATCCGAGGCTGCTGCGGCAGCGGCTGTTCGTGTTCGTCGTCGTGACACTGCTCGTGGCGCTGGCCATCGCCGCCGCCCAGGGCTGCCAGGGGCCGTCCCGGGGACTCGGCGGTGAGCGCGGGGTCGTACGGCAGCAGCACCCTGTGCAGCGGGTGGGGCCGGGCGGCGCCGCGGCGGAGTAGCGGCACGGCGGGGCGGGGGCGCCGCGGGTGCGGCGGGACGCGCTCGGAGAACCGCCCTCGTCCCGGGCTGCTACGAGGTCTCGGGGCGGCCGGTGGCCACCGCGTAGAAGGCCACGGCGGCCGCCGCGCCCACGTTGAGGGAGTCCACGCCGTGGGACATCGGGATGCGGACCCATTCGTCGGCGGCGACCAGGGCCTGGGTGGACAGGCCGTCGCCCTCGGCACCCAGCATCAGCGCGACGCGGTCCATCCGGTGCGGGGCGGCCTCGTCGAGGGACTTCGCCTTCTCGTCCGGGGTGAGCGCGAGGAGCGAGAAGCCCGCCTCGCGGACCGACTCCAGGCTCCTGGGCCAGGAGTCGAGGCGGGCGTAGGGCACCGAGAAGACGGCACCCATCGAGACCTTGACGCTGCGGCGGTAGAGGGGGTCGGCGCAGTCCGGGGAGAGCAGGACCGCGTCCATGCCGAGGGCGGCGGCGGAGCGGAAGATCGCGCCGATGTTGGTGTGGTCGTTGACCGACTCCATGACCACGACCCGGCGGGTCGTCCGCAGGAGTTCGGCCGCCGTGGGCAGCGGCTTGCGCTGCATGGAGGCGAGCGCGCCGCGGTGCACGTGGTAGCCGGTGACCTGTTCGGCGAGCTCCGGGCTGACCGCGTACACCGGGGCCGGGAGCTCGTCGATGACGTCGCGCATGACGTCGACCCACTTCGCGGACAGCAGCATCGAGCGCATCTCGTACCCGGCGCCCTTGGCGCGGCGGATGACCTTCTCGCCCTCCGCGATGAACAGGCCCTCGGCGGGTTCGCGCTTGCGGCGCAACTCGACGTCGGTCAGGCCCGTGTAGTCACGCAGGCGCGGGTCGTCGGGATCCTCGACGGTGATGAGATCGGCCACAGGGTGATACTGCCTTGTCCTGGGTGTGGTGCCAACGGCTGGAACGGGGTTGGGTTACCCGGGGTTACCCAACGGGCCGCGGGCCCACGCCGACGACCTCGCCGATGACGATGACCGACGGGGCCTTCACCTCGTGGGTGCGCACCGCCTCGGCGATCGTGGCGAGCGTCGCGTCGACCCGGCGCTGCCCGGCCGTCGTGCCCTCCTGGACCGCGGCGACCGGGGTGTCGGGCGACTTGCCGTGCGCGACGAGGGTCTCGGCGACCTTCCCGATCGTGCCGACGCCCATGAGGATGACGAGGGTGCCGGTCAGCTTGGCGAGCGAGGGCCAGTCGACCAGGGAGCGCTCGTCGTCCGGGGCGATGTGCCCGCTGACCACCGTGAACTCGTGCGCCACGCCCCGGTGGGTGACCGGGATGCCGGCTGCGCCCGGCACCGAGATCGAGCTGGAGATGCCCGGGACGACGGTGCAGGGGATGCCGGCCTCGGCGAGGGCCTGGACCTCCTCCATCCCGCGGCCGTAGACGAACGGGTCGCCGCCCTTGAGCCGGACCACCGACTTGCCCTGCTTGGCGTGTTCTATCAGGGCGTTGTTGATGGCCTCCTGGGCCATGAACCGGCCGTACGGCAGCTTCGCCGCGTCGATGACCTCGACGCTCGCGGGCAGTTCGGCGAGCAGGTCGCGCGGGCCCAGGTGGTCGGTGATGACCACGTCGGCCTCGGCGAGCAGCCGGCGGCCGCGGACCGTGATCAGGTCCGGGTCGCCGGGGCCGCCGCCGACGAGGGCGACGCCCGGCGTGCGGGTGCGGAAGTGGGGGGCGACGAGGGTGCCGTCGTGCAGGCCCGCGACGACCGCGTCACGGACGGCGGCGGTGTGGCGGGGGTCGCGGCCGCGGGCGCGGCTGGTGAGGACGGCGATGGTGACGCCCTCGCTGGTGCCGGTGGCCGGGGTCCAGGCGGTGGCCGCGTCGGCGTCGTCGGAGCGCACGCACCAGACGCGGTTGCGCTCGGCCTCCGCCGAGGCGGCCGTGTTGGCCTCGTGGTCGCTGGTGGCGATCAGGGCGTACCAGGCGTCCGCCAGGTCGCCGTCGGCGTACGGGCGCCGCAGCCAGGTGAACTCGCCCGCGTCCGCCATCGCCTCGACCGACGGGGTGGCCTCGGGAGAGACGAGGAGGACCTCCGCGCCCGCTGCGATCAGGGCCGGGAGCCGGCGCTGGGCGACCTGGCCGCCGCCGAGGACGACCACCTTGCGGCCGGCGAGGCGGAGGCCTACGGGATAGGCGGGATGTTCGGCCATGAGGTGCGGCTCCTCGTCCTGGCTGGCAGTGCGATGGGCGCTACGGCGCTGGAGCAGCCCTGACGTGCGGATTTTAGAGGTGGGTTCAGCGTACGGCCGGGGCGGGGTGCACGCAGGGGTGCGTCTCCCGCCCCGGTCCGGACTACTTCTCGGTGACGCCCGCCGAGTCGAACGTCGCCACCTCGTGCATGGCGCGGGCCGTGCTCTGCACCAGCGGCAGGGCGAGCAGCGCGCCCGTGCCCTCGCCGAGGCGGAGGTCGAGGTCGACCAGCGGGCGCAGGCCCAGCCTGTTCAGCGCGGCCACATGACCGGGCTCGGCGCTGCGGTGCCCGGCGATGCAGGCCGCGAGGACCTCGGGGGCGATCGCCCGGGCGACCAGCGCGGCGGCGCCGGCGCTGACGCCGTCCAGGATCACCGGCGTACGCAGGGAGGCGCCGCCGAGGAGCAGGCCGACCATCGCGGCGTGCTCGAAGCCGCCGATCGCGGCGAGCACGCCGATGGGGTCGGCCGGGTCCGGCTGGTGGACCTCGATGGCACGGCGCACGACCTCGGTCTTGCGGGCCAGCGTCTCGTCGTTGATGCCGGTGCCGCGGCCGGTCACGTCGGCCGGGTCGGTGTCCGTGAACACCGAGATCAGCGCCGCGGACGCGGTGGTGTTGGCGATGCCCATCTCGCCCGTCAGCAGGGCCTTGTTGCCGGCCGCCACCAGGTCGCGGGCCGTCTCGATGCCCACCTCGATGGCCTGCTTGGCCTCCTCCCGGCTCATCGCCGGGCCGGTGGTCATGTCGGAGGTGCCCGCGCGGACCTTGCGGGGCAGCAGACCGGGGGTCGCGGGGAGGTCGGTCGCCACGCCCACGTCCACGACGCAGACCTCGGCGCCCACCTGACCGGCGAAGGCGTTGCAGACGGCGCCGCCGCCGAGGAAGTTGGCGACCATCTGGGCCGTCACCTCCTGCGGCCAGGGGGTGACGCCCTGGGCGTGCACACCGTGGTCGCCGGCGAAGATCGCGACGGCCGCGGGCTCCGGGATCGGCGGCGGGCACTGCCGCGAGAGCCCGGACAGCTGCGCGGAGATGATCTCCAGCATGCCGAGCGCGCCGGCCGGCTTGGTCATCCGCTTCTGCCGCTCCCAGGCCTCGCCGAGCGCCTTGGCGTCCAGCGGGCGGATCTGGGCGACGGTCTCGGCGAGCAGGTCGTGCGGCTCCTCGCCGGGCAGGGCACGGCGGCCGTACGTCTCCTCGTGCACGACCCACGACAGCGGGCGGCGCTTGGACCAGCCGGCCTGCATCAGCTCGGGCTCGTCCGGGAACTCGTCGACGTAGCCCACGCACAGGTAGGCGATGACCTCCAGGTGCTCGGGCAGGCCGAGGGAGCGGACCATCTCCCGCTCGTCGAAGAAGCTGACCCAGCCGACGCCCAGGCCCTCGGCGCGGGCGGCGAGCCAGAGGTTCTCCACGGCGAGCGCGGCGGAGTAGGGCGCCATCTGCGGCTGGGTGTGCCGGCCGAGGGTGTGGCGGCCGCCGCGCGTCGGGTCGGCGGTGACGACGATGTTCACCGGGGTGTCGAGGATCGCCTCGATCTTCAGTTCCTTGAACTGCTTCGCCCGGCCCTTGGGCAGGGACTTGGCGTACGCGTCCCGCTGGCGCATGGCCAGTTCGTGCATGCTGCGCCGGGTGTCGGCGGAGCGGATGACGACGAAGTCCCAGGGCTGGGAGTGGCCGACGGACGGGGCGGTGTGCGCGGCCTCCAGGACGCGCAGCAGCACCTCGTGCGGGATCGGGTCGCCGCGGAAGCCGTTGCGGATGTCGCGGCGCTCGCGCATGACCTTCAGCACGGCTTCGCGCTCGGCGTCCTCGTAGGCGGGTGCGGCCGGGCCGACGGGCTGCGGCGCCTCGGCCACGGCGGCCGTGCCCTCTTCCTCCTGGTCGGCGGCCCTGGTGTCCAGGTCCTCGGCGTTCTGGACGACGCCGGGGCCGGCCTCGCGCGGCGCCGGGACCACGGCGGCCGGCTCCTGGCCTTCCTCCACGGGGAGGGTCAGGGCGTGCGGCGGGGTCGGGGCGAGGTGCGGGGTGGTCGGCACGGAGCCGTCGACCGCCACGAACTGCCCGGTGGGCTCGGCCACGGCGGGCGCCTGAAGGGCGTCCGTACCGGCGCCGACGGCCTCGGTCTCCGCGGGGTGCGGCTGTTCGGCCGGGACTCCGGCGTCGGCCGGGGCGGTCGCCGCCGGGGGCGCGGCCAGGGCCTGGTCGAGCGCGGAGAGGGGCGGTGCGGCCGCGGGCGAGAGCACGTCCGCGTCCGGCACGGGCCGGGCCTGGTCCTCGGGCGCGGGCCCGGGCGCGGCGGTTGCGTCCACGGCCGGTGCGGCGGGCTGGTCGGCCGAAGGGGGCACCGCGGGGTTTGTGGAGGGGTCCGCGAGGTGGGCGGGCGCGGCCTGCTCGGCCTCCGCGGGCCATGCGGGCTCGGCCGGGACGGGCTCGGCGAGCGCGGGCGGGGCCGTGTCGAGGGGGGCGTCGGGGGCCGTCGCCTCCGGCCCCTGCGCGGCTTCGGGCAGGAGGGTGTGCGGCAGCGGGCAGGCCTCCGCCGCGGGGGCGTGCGGGAGCGGGGCGGTCTCGGGCGCAAGCGTCCCGAGAGCCTGCTCGTTCTCCGGCACCCCCGGCCGCGCGAACCGCGCGCCCGCGGGCGCCGCGGCGGCCGCGTCCGTCCCGGCGACCGGCGGGCCCGCCTCGGCGAGGGGAGCGCCGCCCTCGGGGTACGCCGCCTGCGGGACCTGACCGGTCTCGGGCGTCGGGAGGGGGCCGTGCGCGGGGGCGGCGTCCTGCGCGGGCGCGGCGTCGTGGGCCGGAACGGCCTCGGGTGCGGGTCCGGCACCCGGCGTGGCGGCGGCCGCGGGACGGGCGCCCGCCAGGTCCGGTGCGGCGTCGGGGGCGGGCACGGGGGCGACGCCCTGTTCCGCGCCGTCGGCGGCCTCCGCGGCCACGACGGGCTCGCCCGGGGCGGCGGACTCGCTCCCGGGCGGCTGGGCCGCGGCCTCGGCCGAGGGCGGCTGCCCGCCGTCCGCCGGGAACCCGGCGAACTCACCGGGAGCGACGTGCGCGTTCTCCGCGGGGATCACACCCGCGGCGAGGTGCCCGTCCTCGGCGGGCAGCCCACCGGGAGCGGCCTGCCCGCTCTCCGCGCCGGGCCCGCCGACGGCCACCGGTCCGCCCTCCGGGGGCGGTCCGCCCGGGGCCGTGCCCCCGCCGTCCGCCGGCACGTCGCCCGCGAGGGGCGGGCCGTCCTGACCGGTCTGCCCGCCCTCCAGGGCGGACACGCCCACCGGGATCTGCCCGGACTCGGCGGGGTATCCCAGGGCGGCGGCCTGCGGCGCCTGCGGGCCGTGGGCCACGCCCGCGGCAGGGGTCGCCTGCGGCTCCGGCACGCCCGCGTGGGCCGGTACGGCCTGCACGCCGTGGGCCAGTTCGGGCTCCGGTGCCTGCGCCGCCGGAACAACCGTTTCGCCGGCCGGTGCCTCCGTGCTCACCGGTACCTGCACCGCGGCCTGGGCCTGGGCGCCCCAGGGCGCTCCGCCCTGCGGGGCCGCCTCGCGCAACTGGGGCGCGTCGAAGTACTCGGGACCGGTCGTCGGCGGGCCGGACGACCGGCGCACGGGTGCGCCCGCGGGGCCGCGGTCGGCGAGGGAGCGGACCGGGCTGGCCGACGCGTCGGGGATCGGCGGGCCGAGGTGCAGCGGACGGCGCGCCGTGGGCGGCGCCGGGTTGGGCAG
Source organism: Streptomyces sp. NPDC101225 (assembly GCF_044767585.1). Taxonomy (NCBI): domain Bacteria; kingdom Bacillati; phylum Actinomycetota; class Actinomycetes; order Kitasatosporales; family Streptomycetaceae; genus Streptomyces; species Streptomyces sp. NPDC101225. The sequence goes on along the minus strand of NZ_JBIWOE010000026.1, from coordinate 80,563 downwards.
GCGGACGCCGTTCAGGTCCACCGAACCGCTGTCGCGGCCGCCCGCCTCGTGCGCCCCGGGCTCGTGCACCGTCTCCACGACCGGCTCCGGGGCGGGCGGGGCGACCTCGTTGCCCCACGGGCTCTGCGCGCCCGGCAGCAACAGCAGGTCGTCGTCCTCAGCTGTCGTCTCGGAGAGATAGGTGTACGCGCCGTGCGGGGGAACGCCCGGCTGCTCCACCGTGCCTGCGCTCTCCGGCAGTCCTTCGCCCGGGACCTGGCCGGTGTCGGTCATGCGTACCCCTCGCCCATCGGTTAGTGCTTCTCGGTCCAGCTCTTCGGGAACGGCGCACCGACCGCCCCCGTAGTGAAGAACGAGCGTCCGTGCCCAGCGGCACGAACGACCCGCCCGGAAAAGGCGACAAAGCCATTCAGTGGCATTGTCCCGGTCGTTCCGCCGTCACGACAGCTTGATCCGTGACGGTCCGCTGTGGACTGCGCCACGTTGCGCGTCCTCCGGTTCTGCCGTACCACACCCGCCCCAAAAGGGGCGCGTTTTCCGGACATTGGCGAACGAAAAGCGGGCCACCCGGTGCGGTGCAACGATCGGCCAGCCTACCGCGAGCGATACGACTACAGGATCACCGGTAGGGCAGAAAACAGGATCACTGGGACGGCGCCCGGTTCACGTTGTGCGCTCCGGCAGCACCCCGCCGAGCAGGAACGCCACGCTTCGCTCCTTCTCCGCCCAGGCGCGGGTGTCGAGTTCGACGGACTGCAGCAGCGCGCACTCCACCTGGTAGCCGTGCTCCGTCAGGTCCCGGCCGATCAGTTCGGCCTCGTCGCGGGTCGCGGCGTGGGTGACGATGCGCTGCGGACGGCGGTCGGCGACGGCGGAGACCACGGCCGCTCCCCCACCGCCGACGCGGACGACGTCGGGCTCGGGGAGGTTCTCCAGGACGTGCGGGGCGGCGCCCTGGACGACGTGGAGCTGGACCCCGAAGGCGCGCGCGTTGGACTCGGTGCGCTCGCAGGCCCGCGGGTCGCTGTCGACGGCGATGACGCCGGCGCCCGCCCGGGCGGCCTCCGTGGCGAAGGCGCCGCTGCCGCAGCCGATGTCCCACACGAGGTCGCCCACCCGCGGGCCGAGCCGGGCGAGTTGGGCCGCGCGCAGCGGTTCCAGTTCGCCTTCGCCCATGAGGCCGCCGTAGGACTCGGCGGACAGTGTCCAGCCGCGCGGCCCGGCGCCCGGGTCGCGGCCCGCGATCCAGCCGGGGCCGTCCGCGACGGGGGCGGTGCCGCCGACGACGATGACGACGTTCGGGTCGCGCCAGGTGTGGTCGGCGGCCTTGTCGGAGGTGACGACGGTGACCTGTTCGCGTTCGGTGCCGAGTTCCTCGCAGATCACGAAGGTGCGGTGCACGCCCTCCATGAGCAGGCCGAGTTCGGCGGGTCCGGCGCCCGGTGAGGTGAGGACGGCGACCTTGGTGTGGGCACGGCACACATTCACCGCGCGTCGCAGGGTGCGCCGGTGTGCGACCACCACCAGGGCGTCGTCCCAGGGCATCCCCGCGCGTGCGAAGGCCGCGGCCACGGAGGAGACGGCGGGGACCACTTCGACCTCGAGGCCGAACTCGGGTGCGCGCAGCGTCCGCACCACCCCGAAGAAGGCGGGGTCGCCGTCGGCCAGCACCACCGCGGTGCCGCGGTGGCCGGTGATCCGGCGGGCGGCGAGGGCGACGCTGCCGAGGCGGACGCGCTCGGCACCCGGCGGCACCTCGGGGAGCGCCAGATGATGGGCGGCGCCGGCCACCAGCGTGGCGGCGCCCAGAGCCGAGCGGGCGGCGGCGGTCAGCGGCGAGCCGTCCCAGCCGATCACCGTGACGCGGTCGGCCATGGTCGTCAGTCTCCAGGGGTTCTGCGCAGGTCGTCGGAGGCGGCCCGGGCGGGCTTGGTGAGGGTACCTGGTCCAGTGGGCAGGGACGTCCGGCGGTGCACCCGTCCCCTCGTGATCGGTCTTGGTTCAGTTCCAGTCGGGGAAAGCCGTGAAACCACCGGAGTCGGCCAGTTGCTCGCCGGCGCCGTCGAGGTCCTCGGGCAGCAGGCTCCAGACGATGTAGTCGGTGCGGACGTCGCTCCAGGTGCCGTCGTCGGCGCGCACGTGCGCTATGCAGGCGCCTCGCAGGACCCCTTCACTGATGCAGCCGATCTTCTGCGCGACCTGCTGCGAGGCGGTGTTGTCGGCCGCCGTGCGCAGCTCGATGCGCTCGAACTTCTGGTCGCCGAGCAGCCATTGGGCGGTGGCGAGCGCGGCCTCCGAGGCGTAGCCCTCACCGCGTGCCCAGGGGGCGACGATGTAGGACATCTCGGTGGACCGCACGTGCCAGTCGGTACGGGCGAGCCGGACGACACCGACCAGGCGCTGGGTGAGGAACTCGGCGACCGCGAGGTCGAGCCCGCGGCCCGCGACGCGCTCCGCGGGGGCGTGGTCGGTGATCCAGGACCGGGCCCGGTCCTCGGTGAAGGGCTGCGGGACGTCCGTCCAGGCCCCCACCTGCTCGTCGTTCATCATCGCGGCCAGTGCGGGCACGTCGTCCTCGTCAAGGGGACGCAGCACCAACCGCTCCGTGCTGATGGAGATGTTGGGGAAGGTGCTAGTCATGCGCCGCTCCGTAACCTTCGGAAACCTTCAGTGCCTGCTGAACTGCCCAGCATGCAGCATGAAACCACCGAACCGCACGACGGGGTCCACCCTTGGTGAGCGAGTGGACCCCGTGCGTGGCGATACGCCTCAGAAGGACGGGATGACCGATCCCTGGTACTTGTCCTCGATGAACTTCCTGACCTCGGGGGAGGTGAGGAGCGTGGCGAGCTTCTTCACCCGCGGGTCCTTCTCGTTGCCCTGCTTGACGGCGAGGAAGTTGCCGTAGGGGCTGTTCTTCGCGGACTCCAGGACGAGCGCGTCCTCGGCGGGCCTGATCCCGGCGGAGATGGCGTAGTTGCCGTTGACGACCGCGGCGTCCACGTCGTCCAGGGAGCGCGCGGTCTGGGCCGCCTCGACCTCCTTGAACTTCAGGTGCCTGGGGTTCTCGGCGATGTCCTGCGGGGTCGCTTCGGTGCCCGCGCCGGCCTTGAGCGTGACGAGGCCGTTCGCCGCGAGCAGTTTCAGGGCGCGCGCCTCGTTGACGGCGTCGTTCGGGACGGCGACCGTCGCGCCGCTCTTCAGCTCGTCGGCCTTCTCGACCTTGTGGGAGTAGAGACCGAGCGGCTCCAGGTGGACCGTGACGACGGGCACGATGTGGGTGCCGCGCTTCTTGTTGAAGTCGTCGAGGTACGGCTTGTTCTGGAAGTAGTTGGCGTCCACCGAGCCGTCCTCGGTCGCGGTGTTCGGGACGACGTAGTCCTGGAACTCCTTGACCTCCAGGTCGAGACCCGCCTTCTTCGCCAGGTTCTTCCTGACGAAGTCCAGGATCTCGGCGTGCGGGGTGGGGCTCGCGGCGACCACCAGCGGGCCGCTGTAGTCGGAGGAGCTCGCGGTGGATTCGGAGCCCGAGCCGCAGGCCGTGAGCCCGAGGGTGAGGGCTCCGGCGGCGAGGACGGCGGTGGTGAGCTTTGCGCTGTTACGCACGAAAAGTGCCTTTCCTGAAGGGTGGAGCGACCCCGCGGTTGGTGGTGCGGGGAGTCTGCGGGGGTGCCGGACGGGCCTACGCGACCTCGGTGACGTCGGCCGGGGCCTCGGCCTTCAGCAGGCGCAGCCGGGGCGCGGGGCCGGAGCGGCCGCCGCGGCGGTGCAGCGAACGGGCCGCGAAGTCGCCGGCGAACTGGATGAGCGAGATGACCACGGCGAGGATCGCCACGGTGATCCACATCAGCTCGGTCTCGAAGCGCTGGTAGCCGTAGCGGATGGCGATGTCGCCGAGGCCGCCCGCGCCGACCGTGCCGGCCATCGCGGAGTAGCCGATGAGGGCCACGATCGTGGTGGTGGTGCCGGCGATCAGCGAGGGCAGGGCCTCGGGCACCAGCACCTTGCGGACGATCGTCCAGGTGTTGCCGCCCATCGACTGCACGGCCTCGACCAGTCCGGCGTCCACTTCGCGGACAGCCGTCTCGACCAGGCGCGCGAAGAAGGGGATCGCGCCGATGGCGAGCGGCACGATGGCGGCCTCACGGCCGATGGTCGTCCCGGTGACCGAGCGCGTGAAGCCCATGAGCGCGACCATGAGGATGATGAAGGGCATCGAGCGGGCGATGTTGACGGTCTGCCCGATGACCTTGTTGGCGAGGACGTTCTGCAGCAGCCCGCCGCGGTCGGTCAGGACGAGCAGGATGCCGAGCGGGAGCCCGCCGACGACGGCGATCAGTGTGGACCAGCCGACCATGTAGAGGGTGTCCCAGCATGCCTGGGAGAGCAGCGGCCGCATCGCGGACCAATCGGTCCAGGTCACTTCGCGCCCTCCTGCACCGGCAGGGGCTTCTCGTCCGAAGCACCCACGACGTCGATCTGCAGGCCCTGTTCGCGCAGGAAGCCGATCGGCACGACGTTGTCCTCGTAGCGGCCGGGCAGTTCGATGCGCATCCGGCCGACCTGGAGTCCGCCGACGGTGTCGATGGCGGCGCCGAGGATCGATATGTCGATGTTGTAGGTGCGCGAGAGCTGCGAGACGACGGGCCGGGTCGCGGCGTCGCCCTGGAAGGTGACGTCGACGACCGTGCGGTCCGCGCCGGTGGCCTCGCCGCCGACCGGGAAGAGCGCACCGGCCAGTTCGGAGCCGGGGGTGGCGAGCAGTTCGCTCACGGTGCCGGACTCGACGATGCGGCCGTTCTCCATCAGCGCCGCCGAGTCGCAGATCGACTTCACGACGTCCATCTCGTGGGTGATGAGCAGGACGGTCAGGCCCAGCTGCCGGTTCAGGTCGCGCAGCAGCCGGAGGATCGAGCGGGTGGTCTCCGGGTCGAGGGCGCTGGTGGCCTCGTCGGAGAGCAGCACCCTGGGGTCGCCGGCCAGTGCGCGGGCGATGCCGACGCGCTGCTTCTGGCCGCCGGAGAGCTGGGCGGGGTAGGCCTTCGCCTTGTCGGCGAGGCCGACCAGGTCCAGCAGCTCCAGCGCCTTGCGCGAGCGCTCCCGGCCGGAGGTGCCGAGGATCTCCAGCGGCAGCTCGACGTTGTCCTGGACCGTGCGCGAGGCCAGCAGGTTGAAGTGCTGGAAGACCATGCCGATACGGCTGCGCGCCCGGCGCAGCTCCTTGCCGGCGCGGGGCCCGCGCCCCGCGAGGGCGGTGAGGTCCTGCCCCGCGACGGTCACCGTGCCGGCGGTGGGCCGCTCCAGCAGGTTGACGCAGCGGATGAGGGAGGACTTGCCGGCGCCGGACTGGCCGATGACGCCGTACACCTCGCCTTCGCGGACATGCAGATCGACGCCGTCGAGGGCGGTGACCTCACGGCCGTGCGAGGGGTGCGCCCGATAGATTTTCGTCAGGCCCGATGTGGTGATCACTGGGTGTTTCCGTCACTGTCGAGTACGCGGGCGTGGGTGTGCCCGGGTACGGAGAGAGGATGTGCGCGGGGCATCCGGGTCGCGTACGGCACACGGCCTGCGGACATGCCACGGCGGCTCGCTTCGGGGCGCGAGGCTCGGGGGGTTGGTGCGGGGGCCCTCTAGAAGGCGCACATTCGACACATGCAACGAGCACCGGGCGTCATGGTCGCCTCGGTCGCAAGGGTGCGGCAGCTCGTCGTGGTCATGCGATCAGTAAACCAGACCTACGGTCCTTACCGGCCGCCGCTGTCCGCATCGTGGACAGCGGCGGACACCCGTCAGCGGCGGACGGAGATCTCCACTCCCCCGTCGGTGACCAGGGCGGACAGGGCCGAGAGGTCCTCGACCACCAGATCGGCGTCCAGCTCGTGGGCCTGGTGCGTTGTGGCCAAGGCCACGGTGGTCATCCCGGCGGCCCGGCCGGCCGTGAGACCCGCCGGTGCGTCCTCGAGGACGACGCAGCGGGCCGGGTCGACGCCGAGGGCGCGGGCGGCGAGCAGGTAGGGCTCGGGGTCGGGCTTGCCGCGGGTGATGTCGTCGGCGGCGACCAGCATCTTGGGCAGGATGCCGACGGCGGCGAGCCGGGCCTCGGCCAGGCGCCGGGTGGCGGAGGTGACGACGGCCCAGCGGTCCGCGGGCAGCGAGTCCAGGAAGTCCCGGGTGCCGGGCAGCAGGTGGACGCCGTCGTTCGGCACGTCCTCCACCTCCAGCCGCTCGATGCGCGCGACGGCCTCCGGCACCACGTGGGCGGGCAGCAGGTCGGCGGCTATCTCCACGGCGGGCCGTCCGTGCAGCTCGACGCTGGCGAACTCCTCGGCGGTGATGCCGTACTCCCCGGCCCAGCGGGTCCAGCAGCGGTGGACGGAGGCGAGGGAGGAGACGAGGGTGCCGTCGTTGTCGAACAGGAGGGCCTGTGCGTGGATCTTCATGCTCCCGACCCTACGGTGCACGGCGGGGCCGACGGCGCCGGGCCTTTTGCGCCGTAATAAGGTCACGGCATGTTTGATGTCCTGACGCTGGTGACCGGCGTCGCCGCGCTGCTGCTCGCCGTCTGGTGCGGCTGGGCCGCCTACCGCGGCCAGCCGACGAAGGACTGGCACTTCATCGGCATGGCCGTGGTGTCGGTGCTGGCCCTGGTGCAGCTGGTGATCGGGATCGTGCAGCTGGCGCGGGGCGAGAAGCCGGACCAGGGCACGACGATCTTCGTGGCGTATCTGCTGGGGGCCTTCGCGTGCGTGCCGGCCGCGGGGTTCATGTCCCTGGCGGAGCGCACCCGTTGGGGCTCGGTGACGGTCGCCGCGGGCGGCGTGGTGCTGGCCGTGCTCGAGGTGCGGCTCTATGACATCTGGGGAGGCTGAGGTGGCCGTGACGGAGGAGAAGCACAAGCCGACCAGGACCCGCCTGATCAGCGGGCCGGGCCTGCTGCTGGTCTGGTTCTACGGTGTGATGGTCGTCGGAGCCGTGTCGCGCTCCGTCTACCAGATCGCGACCGAGTTCGACCGGGCGCCGCTCGCCTACTCGCTGTCCGCGGTCGCCGGCGTCGTCTACGGCTTCATCACCTACTCGCTGGTGCGCGGTGGCGATACGGCGCGCAGGGCGGCTCAGGTGTGCTGCGCCGCCGAGCTCGCGGGCGTGCTGATCGTCGGGACCTGGACGCTGGTCGAACCGTCGGCCTTCCCGGACGCGACGGTCTGGTCCGACTACGGCATGGGGTACGTCTTCATCCCCGTCCTGCTGCCGGTGTCGGCCCTGTACTGGCTGCGCAGGTCGCGCCTGCCGGTCACGCCGTAGCCGCGAACGTCCCCGCCGTCTTCTCCAGGACGATCATCGGTACCCCGTCGTTGCCCTGCGAGGTGCCCACCGCCTCGTAGCCGACCTTGCGGTACAGGCGCAGGTTGCCCTCGCTGCGATGACCGGTGTGCAGGCGGAACAGCTTCGCGCCGCGCTCCTGCGCGAGGGCCGACTCGGCCGCGCGCAGCAGCCGCGCGCCGATGCCGTGGCCCTGCAGGCGGGGGTGGACGCAGAGCTTGCCGATGGAGGCGGAGCCGTCCTCGGTGACCCGGCCGCGCACCGAGCCGACCACCTCCTCACCGAGCCGCGCGACGTAGACGCAGTCCGCGGACACCTCCTGGCGGAGCGAGTCGAGGCTCTGCACGAGCGGGTCGATGCGGTAGTTGCCGTACAGCGCCGCCTCACTCTGGAAGCACAGGTACTGGAGCTTGAAGATCTGCTCCGCATCCTGCTCGGTCGCCACCGAGATGGTCACGCTCATGCCCATGTGCGCACGCCTCCCGCTCACCTGATCGCCGGTCGTAAACACTCCTATCCCCGCGGTTCGCGCGTCGCAACCTCCGGTGCGAGCAATCGACGCAGACAACCCAGGCATCTGGAACGTTCCGGGCCGAGACTGCCCTGTGAGATACCCAACTCCCCCGCGATTTCCCGGTATGTCAGGTCCTTCGGGGACAGCAGCGCCTCCAGCAGCCGCGGGCAGCGGCCGGGCAGCCGGCGGACCGCCTCGCGCAGCGCCCGGTGGCGGGCGGCGGCGAGGGCCAGTTGCGCGGGATCGCGGTCGGGTTCGTCGGCGGGCTCCCTGTCGTACGGCCGCTCGAAGCGGGTCGTGCGCCGGGTTCGGCGGGCCTCGGAGCGGACGGCGCTGCGCAGCCAGCCGTGCGGGTCGCGCGGTGGGCCGTCCGCCTCCAGGTGCTCCAGGAGGCGGAGCCAGACCGCCTGTTCCAGGTCGCCCGGCTCGGCTCCCGAGGCGTGCGCCTCCGCGGAGGCCTCGGCGGAGAGCAGCGGGCGCAGGGTGGTGACGAGATCGTGCGTCATGTGCGACACGACGCGGCCGCCCGGGCAGGAGGTTGCCCGGGCGGCCGCCGAATCACCCCAACCGGGGTTCACGGCTCAGCCGTTGACGAAGTCCTCGCGGGCCAGCACAGCGGTGTCCGCGTTGTCGGTGAAGACGCCGTCGATGCCGGTCGCGAAGTACGTCCTGAAGGCGCCGAAGGCGTCCCCGTACCCGTCGGCGTCGCTGCCCTTGCGGAACTCCCTGGGCAGGAAGGGGTTCTCGTTGCGCATCGTGTACGGGTGCAGGATCAGGCCGACCTTGTGCGCGTCCGCGACGAGCGTGGTCCGCCGGCCGAGGCTGCCGTCGGCGTTCTTCGTGATGACGAGGTCCAGGGTCGGGCCGATGCCCTGGGCGTAACCCGCGATCTCCCGCAGGCCCTTGGGGGTGATCAGGTCCGCGACGGTGCGCGGGTCGCCCGTCTCGACGAAGTCCCAGGGGCGGCTGTCCGCGGAGGACAGCAGGACGACGAGCGGGTTGTCCACGAGCCTGTTCAGCCGCTGGATGCTGGTCGGCTCGAAGGACTGCAGGACGACCGGCGCGTTCCGCCTGTCCTTGCCGTGCTTGCGCAGCAGTTTGGCGACCCGCTCCTCCAGGCCCAGGCCCAGCTTGCGGAAGTAGGTGGGGTGCTTGGTCTCCGGGTAGATGAAGACCTGCTTGCCGCGCCTGCGGGTCTGCTCGTCCTGCCACTCCAGGACTTCCTCGAAGGTGGGGATCTCCCAGCGGCCGTCGTAGAGCGTGTTGTGCGGGCGGTTGGCCGGAATGCGCTCGATCGCGCGCAGCGTCTTCAGCTCGGCCAGCGTGAAGTCCTCGGTGAACCAGCCGGTGGTGGAGACGCCGTCCAGCACCTTGGTGGTCCTGCGGCCGGCGAACTCGGGGTGGTCGGCGACGTCCGTGGTGCCGCCGATCTCCGGCTCGTGCCGGCAGACCAGATGGCCGTCCCTGGTGGGGCACAGGTCGCCGGCCTCGACGATGTCCGCGCCGAGGTCGAGGGCGAGTTCGTAGGAGCCGAAGGTGTGCTCGGGGCGGTAGCCGGCGGTTCCGCGGTGACCGATGATCGTCGGTCTGGGCAGGCTCTTCAGTCCGCCGCCGGACCGGGCGGCGTCGGCCGCTCTCGCCGTGTCGGACAGGCCCAGTACGGCTCCGCCCGCGCCCAGTACCGCCGCGCCGAGGAGCGCGCGCCGCCCGGTGCCACCCGTCTGCTCGTCCTGCGATCCCATGACCGCCTCCCCTGAATCGTCGGTTGTGCCGATGCGCGCCGATGGTAGGGGCGTGGACATGACGCCAGGGGGACCGTGGCCGGAACACGCGGGTGCCCCGGGATGTCGCTCAAGGACCGGCGCGGGAACCCGCGCGAGAACCCGCGCGAGCGCCGGGGGGAGGCGCCCGACCTGGGCGTATGCGATCTCCGTCACATCATGACAGGCCGGTTACCGGCAGACACCGGGAGATCACCCCAGGTAAACGCGCATCAACAGTGCGTAAGACCTGGGTGAACCCGATGTGCAAGACACCGGGGACCGCGAGTATCGTCCTCACCTGCACAGACTCATACCGAATCCCTTGACACCGGAGGGCCCGTTGTCCCGCTTCGCGCTCATCAAGGCAGTGCTCGGACCGATCATGCGCCTGATGTTCCGCCCACAGGTGGAGGGCGCCGAGCGCATCCCTGGTGATGGTCCGGTCATCCTGGCCGGCAACCACGTGACGTTCATCGACTCGATGATCCTGCCCCTGGTCTGCGACCGTCAGGTCTTCTTCATCGGCAAGGACGAGTACGTCACCGGCAAGGGCCTCAAGGGCCGCCTGATGGCCTGGTTCTTCACCGGTGTCGGCATGATCCCGGTCGACCGCGACGGCGGCAAGGGCGGCGTCGCCGCGCTCATGACGGGGCGCCGCGTGCTGGACGAGGGCAAGGTCTTCGGGATCTACCCCGAGGGCACACGGTCGCCGGACGGACGGCTGTACCGGGGGCGCACCGGTATCGCGCGGTTGACGCTGATGACCGGTGCGCCGGTGGTGCCGTTCGCGATGATCGGAACGGACAAGATCCAGCCGGGAGGTTCCGGGATGCCCCGGCCCGCGAAGGTGACGGTGCGCTTCGGTGAGCCGATGGAGTTCTCCCGGTACGACGGGATGGACCGTGACCGCTACGTGCTGCGCGCCGTCACCGACTCCGTGATGACCGAGGTGATGCGGCTGTCCGGGCAGGAGTACGTGGACATGTACGCGACCAAGGCGAAGGCCGCGTAGCGGTCCTTCGTCGGGTGCGGGCCGGGTCGTCGGGTGCGGGCCGGCGGGGGCCGCTCGCGCGGTTCCCCGCGCCCCTGGTGCCGTGGCCGGCCAACCTTCCGTTCAGAACACTAGATCAGAACACTAGAGACGTTGCCCGCGGAGCAGGTACCAGGCCGCCGCTGCCGTCGCCAGCAGGACTGCCGCGCCTGCCCCCGACGCCACGGCCAGGCCGTCGACGAAGGCCTCCCGAGCCGACGTCAGCATGGCCTGGGCGGTGCCGGCCGGCATTCCGGCCGCCGCCTCCACCGCGCCGCCCAGTGACTCGCGCGCTCCGGCCGGGGTGCCCGCCGGGGCGGTGAAGCCTCGGTAGATGCCGGTGACGATCGTGCCGAGGAGCGCGATGCCCAGGGCGGCGCCCAGTTCGTAGGCCGTCTCCGACACGGCCGAGGCCGCGCCCGCCTGCTCCTTCGGTACGCAGGAGAGGATGACGTCGGCCGTCACCGTGAAGGAGAAGCCGGCGCCCACTCCCACGACCAGCAGGGCCGCGCCGAGCAGGGGGTAGCCCGTCGACGCGTCGATCAGCGTCAGGGAGGCCAGGGCCAGGCCCACCGCCGCCAGTCCGCCCGAGACCACCGCGCGGACCGAGAAGCGGCGCGCGGCACGGCCCGCGACGAGGCCCGCCGCCACCGCGCCCACGGCCGCGGGCAGTTCGGCCAGGCCCGCCTCGAACGGGCGCCTGCCCTGGACGAGCTGCAGATACTGGGACAGGAAGAACACCAGGCCCGACAGGCCGAGGATGGTCAGCAGGTCGGCCAGGACGGCGCCGCTGAAGCCGCGGTTGCGGAACAGCCGCATGTCCAGCAGAGGTGCGGACAGCGTGAGCTGGCGGCGGGCGAACCAGTACAGGGCCGCTCCGCCCAGCGCGCCCGCCCCCAGCGCGTCCCACGACAGACCGTGCGTGGCCGCCTCCTTGACCGCGTAGACGACGGCCATCATGCCGACCAGTGACAGCACGACGCTGATCAGGTCCCAGGGACCGGGGTTCGGGGTCTTCGACTCCGGCAGCAGCCTGCTGCCGACCAGGACCAGCACCACCATCACCGGCAGGTTGATCAGGAAGACCGAGCCCCACCAGAAGTGCTCCAGCAGGAAGCCGCCGGTGATCGGGCCGACGGCCGTGCCCGCGGAGGCCGTCGCGCCCCAGATGCCGACCGCGAGGCTGCGCTCGCGCGGGTCGTGGAAGAGGTTGCGGATCAGGGCGAGGGTGGCGGGCATGAGGGTCGCGCCCGCGACGCCGAGCAGGGCACGGGCCAGGATCATCAGCTCCGGTGTCGACGCGTAGGCGTTGAGGACCGATATCGCGCCGAACGCGGTGGCGCCGCCGAGCAGGATCCGCTTGCGGCCGATGCGGTCGCCGAGGCTGCCCATGGTGACGAGCAGTCCGGCGATGACGAAGGAGTAGACGTCGCCGATCCAGAGGAGCTGGGTGCCGGAGGGCCTCAGGTCCTCACTGATGTAGGGGGTCGCGAGACCGAGAACGGTCGCGTCGACGGCCACCAGCAGCACGGCGAGCACGAGGACGGACAGCGCGAGCCAGCGGCCCGGGCGCTTCACCGCCTCGGTCGTGGTCGCCCGCTGCAGGGTGCTGGTCATGATTCCTCTCTCCGTGCTGTGTGCTGTCGCAGTGCGCCGCCGAGCAGCAGCTCGACGATCATGTGGGTGAAGTCCTTGCGGGCCACCCGGCCTTCCGCCACCGCCCAGGCGCCGGAGCCCAGCAGGCCGTACAGCGCCTCGGTGAGCCAGGCCGGGCTGAGGTCGATGCGGAACTCTCCGGCCCTCTGGCCGCGCCGGAACAGGGCCGCGACGCGGTCGTCGATCCTGGTCCAGCCCTCGTTCTGCTCCTCGCCCTCGAACAGCTGGTTCTCGGTGTAGAGGAAGGCGAGGAGCGCGGCGGAGGGTTCGATCTCCTGGACCAGACGCCGCACGGCGTCGGCCGCCGGGCCTTCGTCCGGACGGGCCGCGTCCAGCGCCGCCTCGCACTCCGCGATGCCGAGCGACTCCAGCGCCCGTACGAGCGCGTCGCGGCCGGCGAAGTGGCGGTGCAGGGTGGCACGGCTGATCCCCGCGGCCTTCGCGACCTCGTCCATCGTCGCGGTGGACTTGCGGGTCAGCAGGGCTGCGGCGGTGCGCAGTACGTGGTCACGGTCGACGGCCATGAGACAAGCATAACCCAGATGAGACATTGATGTCTCACATCAGGCATGCACGTCTCACTGATGAGTGTTTTATGTCGTTTTCGGTACCCGGGGAGCGCCGCGCGCTCAGTTCCACGGAAGACCGGCGCGCTTCTCCCAGTACTCCTGCGGCTCCTCCACCAGCGCGGCCAGGACGGCCAGCTGCTCCTCGTCCAGGTCCACGACCGCCGCGTGCAGGTTGGAGGAGAGCTGGTTCGCCGTCGCCGCGCCCGACAGGACGACGCCGGCCCAGGGCTGGCGCAGGATCAGGGCGAGGGCCACGGCGTCGCAGCCGAGGGACGTCTGCGCGGCGACGGCCTTCAGCGCGTCGGGGGCGTGGGCGTCCGCGAGGCGGCCGTTGGCCATGCCCTCCTTGACGATCACCGTGAGCCCGGCGTCGTGCGCCTCGGCGAGGGCGGGCGCGGCCGAGGTCTCCAGGACGTTGTACGTCGACTGGACGGTACGGAAGAGGGGCTCGCCGTCGACCGTCACGGCGAGGGCCGCGCGGATGGCGTCCGCCTGGGCCGGGCCGCTGGTGGAGAAGCCGACGGTGGTGCCCTGGGCGGCCGCCTCCGCGAGCCTGGCGTGCAGTTCCTTGTCGGTGAGGGCCGGGCTGTCCGGGGTCACCGAGTGGATCTGGTAGAGGTCCAGCCGGTCGCCGAGCAATGCGGCGGTCTCGGCGCGCTGGCGCTCGTACGTCGCAAGGGTGTGGTCCTTGACCTCGTGCCGCTCGGCGTCCGTGGTCCAGCCCGCGGTGTAGGTGTAGCCCCACTTGCTGCCGACGACGATGTCGTCGAAGCTCGGGCGGGCGTTCAGCCAGTCGGCGAGGAACTCCTCCGAGCGGCCGTAGGAGCGGGCCGCGTCGAAGTAGCGGACGCCCTGCACGTAGGCGGCGTCGAGGAGTTCGTGGGTGCGGGCGCGCAGCGCCTCGACGCTGCGGTCCTCTCCGAGGTCTTCGGTGCGGCCCAGGTTGATGTAGCCGGGGCGGCCGATCGCGGCGAGACCGAGGCCGATGTGGCAGGTGGGGGTGGTCGCTGTGGCCAGTCGGGCGAAGGGCATCGCGGGCTCCGTCGGGTCGGGTCCGGTACGGCTTGCGACCAACGTACCCGCGATGACCATCCGTAATGGGCCGGGCGCCCAGGAGCGGGCGGCCCGGGGACGAGCGTGCGGCTCAGGCCCGCCTGGCCGCCGCCCAGGCGTGCTGCGCCGCCACGTCCGTCTTCACCTCTGCCAGCTGGATCGCGACCGCGCTCGGGGCCGTGCCGCCGCGGCCGTCGCGGGACGCCAGGGCGCCCGGGACGTCGAGGACCGTACGCACCTCGGGGGTGAGGTGGGCGGAGATCTTGGCGAACTGGCCGTCCGTGAGGTCGGCCAGCTCCTTGCCCTCGGCCTCGGCGGCCTTGACGCACTCCCCCGCGACCTCGTGCGCGACCCGGAAGGGCACGCCCTGCTTGACCAGCCACTCGGCGATGTCGGTGGCGAGGGAGAAGCCGGCCGGGGCCAGTTCCTCCATGCGCTCGCGGTGCACGGTGAGCGTCGCCATCATGCCGGTGAAGGCCGGGAGCAGCACCTCCAGCTGGTCGATGGAGTCGAAGACCGGCTCCTTGTCCTCCTGGAGGTCGCGGTTGTAGGCGAGCGGGAGCGCCTTGAGCGTGGCCATCAGGCCGGTCAGGTTGCCGATGAGGCGGCCCGACTTGCCCCGTGCCAGCTCCGCGATGTCCGGGTTCTTCTTCTGCGGCATGATCGACGAGCCGGTGGAGAAGGCGTCGTGCAGCGTCACGAAGGAGAACTCCTTCGTGTTCCAGATGATGACCTCCTCGGCGATCCGGGAGAGGTTCACGCCGATCATCGCGGTGACGAAGGCGAACTCGGCGGCGAAGTCGCGGGAGGCCGTGCCGTCGATGGAGTTCGGGGAGCTGCCGTGCTCGAAGCCGAGCTCCTCGGCGACCGCCTCCGGGTCCAGGCCGAGCGAGGAGCCCGCGAGGGCGCCGGAACCGTACGGCGACACCGCGGTGCGCTCGTCCCACTGGCGCAGGCGCTCGGCGTCCCGGGACAGGGACTGCACATGCGCGAGGACATGGTGGGCGAAGAGCACCGGCTGGGCGTGCTGGAGGTGGGTGCGGCCGGGCATCGCCACGTCCGGGTGGGCCTCGGCGAGGCCGATCAGGGCGTCCTGGAGCTCGGCGATCAGGCCGCCGACGGTGCGGGCGTGGTCGCGCAGATACATCCGGAAGAGGGTGGCCACCTGGTCGTTCCTGGACCGGCCCGCCCGCAGCTTGCCGCCGAGCTCGGGGCCGAGGCGCTCCAGCAGACCCCGCTCCAGCGCGGTGTGCACGTCCTCGTCGGCGATCGTGCCCACGAAGGAGCCGGCGGCGACGTCCGCCTCCAGCCGGTCGAGGCCCGCGATCATGCGCTGGAGCTCGTCCGCGGTGAGCAGGCCGGCCCGGTGCAGCACGCGCGCGTGGGCCCGGGAACCGGCGATGTCGTACGGCGCGAGCCGCCAGTCGAAGTGGACGGACGCGGACAGCTTCGCCAGGGCCTCGGCGGGACCGTCGGCGAAACGGCCGCCCCAGAGCCGGACGTCACCGCTGTTGCTGCTCACTTGCGTTGCTCCTAGGGAGGTCGGTCCGGTCGCGGACCGGAATGTCAGGCACGAGCCTCGGGCCACACCACGTCATACCGCATTCACTGCTCTGCATGAGTATGCAGAGTGATGCATGATTCGTCAATTCGGGGTCCGGTGCCATCCGATGCGGCGCGGCTTGAACGCGAGCAACCGCTTTCTCGTACCTCACGCAAGAACGCAGGCGCCGCGTTCGTACACACCGGCCACAGCAGTGACACCCCCGTCACTCCAGACCCGAGTGAGGCTCCGCATGTCCAGGGCACTTCCGAAGTACAAGAAGCGTCGCGTGGCGGTCATCGGCGGCGCCGCCGCGGTGGCGCTGTCCGGCGCGGTGATCGCCGGTACCGCTCTCGCCGGTACCCCGTCCAAGGGCGACGGGCCCGACGCCCGGACCCTGGCCGCGTCCCCCGGCACCATCACCTGCCCGGACGTCGCCTCGCGGCTGCCGGCGATCCCCGCCTCCGCGCAGGCCGAGGTCGACCGCAACCTCGCCCTGCTCGACACCCAGATCGACGAAGCCGACAAACGCCTCGCCGCCACCGTCGGCCAGGGCGGACCCGACTTCGTCCAGAACGCCATCCTCGGCCCCCTCGCCGACAAGCGGAAATCCACCGTCGACCGCATCGCCATCGCCATCGGCCGCACCGCCGACACACCCACCGGCCTCGACGCACTGGCCGCCTGCACGCTCGACACCGCGGGATCCGCCGCCGGTACGGGCGGGCAGGCGACCGCCGCACCGGGCGCGACGGCCACGGACGGCGCCGGCGGCGCGGCGGGCGGGACCGGGACCACCGGCGCCGGCACCATCAGCTGCCCGGACGTCGCCTCGCGGCTCCCGGCGATCCCCGCCTCCGCGCAGGCCGAGGTCGACCGCAACCTCGCCCTGCTCGACACCCAGATCGACGAAGCCGACAAACGCCTCGCCGCCACCGTCGGCCAGGGCGGACCCGACTTCGTCCAGAACGCCATCCTCGGCCCCCTCGCCGACAAGCGGAAATCCACCGTCGACCGCATCGCCATCGCCATCGGCCGCACCGCCGACACACCCACCGGCCTCGACGCACTGGCCGCCTGCACGCTCACGAAGTGACGTGACAGGTGCTGTGGCCGCCCCGATGCAGCGCCGGCCGGGGCGGCCACGGACGGCGGGCGCGGGCGGGACGACGTCCTTCCCCGGACCGGCGAAGGACCCCGCACGCGTCATCATGAAACGTGGGAAAAACTTACGAGAGCATCGACGGCAGGCTGCGGACCTTCATCGAGGAGCAGCCCCTCTTCTTCACCGCGACCGCGCCGCTGTCCGGCGACGGCACGCTCAACCTCTCCCCCAAGGGCCTCAAGGGCTCCTTCGCGGTGCTCGACGAGCGCACCGTGGCCTACCTGGACTTCGCCGGTTCCAACGCGGAGACCATCGCGCACCTGCGGGAGAACGGCCGCATCACGCTGATGTGGTGCGCCTTCCAGGGCCCGCCGAACATCGTGCGCGTGCACGGCCGCGGCGAGCCGGTCTTCCGTGACGACCCGCGGTTCGCGGAACTGCTCACCCGCTTCCCGGACATCGACGGCTTCCGCCACGGACTGCGCGCGATCATCGTCGTGACGGCCGAACTCGTCCGCGACACCTGCGGCTACGCGGTGCCCCTGATGACGTACGACGAGGACCGCGACCTGCACGGCAGGCGGTTCGCGCGCGAGGACGACGCCTCGCTCGACGCCTACTTCACCCGTAAGGAGCACATCGCCACCAGCCTGGACGGCCTGCCCGGGCTGCCGTTGCCGCTGCCTCCGTCTACGGTCTGAGCCATGCGAACCGCTCCGGCCACGGGCGCCCTGGTGGCCGCCTCCGTCCTGCTGCTCGGCGCCGCGCCGGCCGCTCCCGCCACGAGCCCGCCGCTGCCCGCGCGCATGGCCGACACCGGGGGCGGCACGCAGCTGATCACCGCCGTGGCGGCCGGGACGAACGCGACGACCGGCACGGTCACCTGGTGGGACCGGCGGGGCGGCCGCTGGGTGAAGGCCGGTTCGGCGGCCGCCCGGTTCGGGGCGAAGGGCCTGGCCGAGGGCGCGTCCCGGAAGCAGAACACCGGCACCACGCCCACCGGTCTGTACGACCTGCCCTTCGCCTTCGGCACCCAGGCCGCACCCGGCGGGACGCTCTACCCGTACCGCCGGGTGCACCAGGCGTCGTGGTGGTGCCAGGACAACGCCTCGCGCTCCTACAACCGCTGGACCGAGCCGCGCCCGGCCGACTGCCGGGCGTCCGAGTCGGAGCATCTGGCCGCGTACCCGACCCAGTACGCGTACGCGCTGGTCGTCGGCTTCAACTACCACTCCCGGGTGCGCGGCCGCGGGGCCGGGATCTTCCTGCACGTCGACGGGCGCGGGGCGACGGCCGGCTGTGTGTCCGTGCCGGCCGGCGCGATGCGGCACATCCTCACCTGGGCGCGGCCGGGCCGCGGCCCGCACATCGCGATCGGGACGACGGGCGGGCGTACGGCGATCACGCGGTACTGAGCCGCACGGTGAACGTGGTCGAACCCGGTCGGCTCTCCAGGCCGACGCTCCCGCCGTGCGCCTCCACCACGGCCGCCACGATCGACAGGCCGAGGCCGGCTCCGGCGCCGGGAGCGTCGGTGCGGCGGCGGTCGGCCCGGGTGAAGCGCTCGAAGACGCCGGGCCGGATGTCCTCGGGGACGCCCGGGCCGTCGTCGTGCACCGCGAGCACGGCCGTGAGGCCCTCGGTCTCCAGGGACACCGTGACCTTGGTGCCGGCCGGTGTGTGCACCCGCACGTTGGCCAGCAGGTTGGCCAGCACCTGGTGCAGGCGGTGCTCGTCGCCGGTGACGGTGACCGGCTCCTCCGGGAGTTCCAGGGTGAAGCGGTGGCCGGGGCCGGTGGCCCGGGCGTCCGTGACCGCGTCGAGAACCAGGCGGGTCAGGTCGACGGGACGGCGTTCGAGGGGACGGCCGGCGTCCAGGCGGGCCAGGAGCAGCAGGTCGTCGACCATGGATCCCATGCGGCCGGACTCGGCGGCGATGCGTTCCAGCGCGCGGGTGATCTGCGGCGGCACGGGGCCCGGGTGCAGCAGGGCGAGTTCCGCGTGCCCGCGCACCGTGGCGACGGGTGTGCGCAACTCGTGGCTGGCGTCGGCGGCGAAGCTGCGCAGCCGCTCCTCGCTCGCGTGCCGTTTGGTCAGCGCGTCCTCGACATGGCCCAGCATCCGGTTGAAGGCGCCGGCGACCCGGCCCACCTCGCCGCGCGGGTCGGACTCCGGCGCGCGCGGCGGCAGCGCCACCTCGCCGCTGGCCAGCGGGAGCTCGCTGACCCGGGTGGCGGTCGCCGCGACCCGGCTCAGCGGCCTGAGCGACCAGCGCACCCACAGCGCGCCCGCGACGCCGGTGAGCGTGAGGGCGGCGCCGAAGACGATCCCGGCGACCAGTTCGAGGCGGTGGACGGCGGCCTGCACGGGCTCCAGGGGCAGCCCGGTGAGCAGGACGTCGCCGTCCTTGCCCCCGGAGGCGATGACCCGGTAGTCCTCCAGGCCGGAGAGCTCGACGCTGTGGCCCTCGCCGTCGGCCGGGACGGCGACCAGCCGCTCCTGGTCGCGGGCGGAGAGGGTGACGTTCGCGACGCCGGAGCGGCGCACGACCGCCGCGTGGGTGACGGCGC
Source organism: Streptomyces sp. NPDC101225 (assembly GCF_044767585.1). Classification (NCBI taxonomy): domain Bacteria; kingdom Bacillati; phylum Actinomycetota; class Actinomycetes; order Kitasatosporales; family Streptomycetaceae; genus Streptomyces; species Streptomyces sp. NPDC101225. Next base: position 61,437 of record NZ_JBIWOE010000026.1, on the reverse strand, counting down.
CGTCGGCCACGCGGGCGCCGAAGGTCCCGGTGGCCTGTCTGCGGTCGTCGCCGTGCTCGTCGCCGTCGTGGTCGTCGGGCAGCCTGTCGGGGTGCTCCAGGCTCGCCGCGAACCGGGGCCCGGTCTGGGCCACCTGCTGGTCGAGGCGGCTGGTGAGGAAGCCGTTCAGCTCGAACACGGCGGCGAGACCGACGGCGGCGCAGCTGATCGCCAGCAGCACCACCAGACCGAAGGTGAGCCGGGCCCGCAGCGTGCGCGGGCGCGGCAGGCGCCCCAGCAGCGTCACGGGCTCACCGGCTTGAGGACGTACCCGGCCCCGCGCACCGTGTGGATCATCGGCTCCCGGCCCGCGTCCACCTTCTTGCGCAGATACGAGATGTACAGCTCGACCACGTGGGCCCGGCCGCCGAAGTCGTAGGACCACACCCGGTCGAGGATCTGCGTCTTGCTCATGACCCGGCGGGGGTTGCGCATCAGGAAGCGGAGCAGCTCGAACTCGGTCGGGGACAGCTCGATCAGGTCGCCCGCCCGGGTCACCTCGCGGGCCTCCTCGTCCATGACGAGGTCGCCCACGATCAGCCGGGGCCCCTCCTCCTGCTGCCGGGCCATGCCGGCGCGGCGCAGCAGTCCGCGGACCCGGGCGACGACCTCCTCCAGGCTGAAGGGCTTGGTGACGTAGTCGTCCCCGCCCGCGGTGATGCCCGCGATCCGGTCCTCCACCGCGTCCCGTGCGGTCAGGAACAGCACGCAGACGTCCGGTTTCACGGCGTGCAGGGAGCGCAGCACGGAGAAGCCGTCGGTGTCCGGGAGCATCACGTCGAGGACGACCGCGTCCGGCATCAGCTCCCTCGCCTCGGTGACGGCGGAGGCGCCGTCACCGGCCGAGTGCACCCGCCAGCCCTCGTAGCGCAGGGCGCCGGAGAGCACCTCGGCGAGGTCCGGGTCGTCGTCGACGACGAGGACGCGCAGCGGTGTGCCGTCGGGGCGGGTCAGGGCGGGTCGGCCGGAGCGGGTGGTGTTCATCGCCCTTCCAGCATCCCTCCTCGCGGCGGCGGCGGTCGACGGGCGACGCTCTGAGTTTCCTCTGAGTGCGCTCGCCCGGGTCCTGTTCAGAGGCGGCTGAGAGGTTGGCCCGGCACAGTTGCGTCCGGAACAGGCGAAAGGACGCACATATGACCACGGTGTACGAGCGGCGGGCGGCTCCGGCCGTGGCGCCGCCCGCGCGGCGCTCCCCCGCGGCCGCCGTACTGGCACTGCTGTGGGCCGGCGCGGCCGCCGTGGTCGCGCTGTGGTGGGCGGACACCGCGTCGGTGGTCGGCGCGGCCGGCTGGCTGACCGGGGCCGGGCGGATCGCCGGGCTGCTGTGCGGGTACGCCTGCGCGGTGCTGGTCGGCCTGATGGCGCGGGTGCCGCTGCTGGAGCGGCGCGTCGGCTCCGACCGGGTGGCCCGCTGGCACGCGATGGCCGGCCGCTACACGGTCTGCCTGCTGGTGGCGCACATCGTGCTGATCCTCCTCGGGTACGCCGCCCAGGACGGCTCCTCGCTCTGGCACGAGACGACCACCGTGGTCCTGGACTACCCGGACATGCTGAAGGCGACGTCCGGCACGCTGATCCTGTTCGCGGTCGGCATCACCTCGGCCCGCGCCGCGCGCCGCCGCATCAGCCACGAGTTCTGGTACTACGTCCACCTGCTCACCTACCTCGCCGTCTTCCTGGCCTTCTTCCACCAGCTGACCCTGGGCAACGAGTTCAACGGCCACACGGTCGCCACGGCCGCCTGGTACGCGCTGTACCTCGGTGTCGCGGCCCTGGTGCTGTGGTTCCGGGTGCTGGAGCCGGTGCGGCTGAACCTGCGGCACCGGCTGCGGGTCGACTCGGTGCACCGGGAGGCGCCGGGCGTGTTCTCGGTCGTCGTGCGGGGCCACAGGCTCGACGAACTCGACGTGCAGGCCGGGCAGTTCTTCCGCTGGCGGTTCTTCGGCGAGGGCCTGGGCTGGACGTCGACGCCCTACTCGCTGTCGGCGCCGCCCCGGCAGGACCTGCTGCGGATCACGGTCAAGGCGCTCGGCGACCACAGCGCGGCCGTCTCCCTGCTGCGGCCCGGCACGCGCGTGTGGGCGGAGGGCCCGTACGGCTCGCTGACCGCGGACCGGCAGACCGCGCCGAAGTCGCTGCTGATCGCGGGCGGCGTCGGCATCACCCCGCTGCGGGCCCTGTTCGAGACGCTGCCCGGCGAGGTCACCCTCCTCTACCGGGCGCGCACGGCCGAGGACCTGGCCCTGGGCGGGGAGCTGGAGGCCATCGCGCGCTGGCGCGGCGCCAAGGTGCTCTACGCCCTCAACGGAGCGGACGGCCGGCGCCCCAGCCTCACGCCCCGGTCGCTGCGCGCGACCTTCCCGGACCTGGCCGGGCACGACGTGTACATCTGCGGGCCGCACGGCTTCGCCCGCGAGCTGTACGAGGCGCTGCGCGCCGCCGGGGTCCCGGACCGCCGTATCCACCACGAGTCCTTCGAACTCTGAGAGCTGTGAGGCCGCAGAAGTGCACGCGTTGAAGAAGAACCGCCCGCTGCGCCGGATCGTGCTGGCGAGTGCCGCCACCGTCTCCGGGATGGTGCTGCTGCTGTCGCTGAAGCCGCACTCGACGCCGAACGTGGGCCTGGCGGTGCCCGCGCCGTCCAGCAGCTCCTCCGGGAGCACGTCCGGGGGCACCTCCGGGGGCGCCGTCACGGGCACGAAGAAGGTCACCGGCGACACGGTCCAGACCCGCTGGGGTCCCGTCCAGGTCCGCATCACGATCAAGAACGGGAAGCTCACCGACGTCACCGCCGTCAGCTATCCGACGGACAACCCCCGGGACCAGGAGATCAACAGCTTCGCCCTGCCGCGGCTGCGCAGCGAGGCCCTCCAGGCCCAGAGCGCGGACATCGACACCGTGTCGGGCGCCACCTACACGAGTGACGGTTACCGCCAGTCACTCCAGTCCGCACTGGACTCGGCACGCAGCTGAACGCACGAGCGCCGTGGCACGTATCTCAGGGCCAAGGGACCACGCCCACCCCCCTTGCCCCCGCCCCGGAGGAACAGTGACCACCACGCTCGCAGGCGGCCGCGCCGCCCGCCGCCAGACGATGCGCCGCATCCGCCCGCGCCGCTCCCCGGCGACCGTCCTGCTGCTGGCCGTAGGAGCCGGCGCGGCCGCTGTGCTGTGGCTGTGGTGGCACAACACGCCGTCCATCGCCGACCAGAACGGCAAGATCCTCAACGCGGGCCGGATCACCGGCCTGCTCGCGGGCTATCTGATGGCGCTCGTGGTGCTCCAGATGGCGCGCGTGCCCGCGCTGGAGCGGCGCGTCGGCTCCGACCGGGTGGCGCGCTGGCACGCGATGAGCGGCCGCTACACGCTCTGCCTCATCCTCGCGCACGTCTTCCTCACCATGTGGGGCTACGCGCTCCAGGCCGGCAAGTCGCTCGGCGACATCGTCCAGCAGACGATCGACTCCGTCGAACAGCTGCCGGACATGGGCAAGGCGGCCATCGGCATGGGCCTGTTCGTGGTCATCGGGCTCACCTCCGTCGCCCCCGTCCGCCGCCGGCTGCCCTACGACACCTGGTACCACGTCCACCTGCTGACGTACGCGGCGGTGTTCCTGACGTTCTGGCACCAGATCACCACCGGCAACGACTTCGCGGTCGAGCCGATGGCGAAGACCTTCTGGTACGCCCTCTACGGCGTCGTCACCGCGCTGGTGGTCTGGTACCGCGTCCTCACCCCGATCCGGCTCAACCTGCGCCACCGCATGCGGGTCGAGGCGGTCATCGAGGAGACGCCGGGCATCGTGTCGGTGCTGATCGGCGGGCGCAAGCTGCACCGGATGGGCGCCGAGGCGGGGCAGTTCTTCCGCTGGCGGTTCATGACGCCGGGCATGCGGTTCAGCTCCCACCCGTACTCGCTGTCCGCGGCGCCCCGCCCCGACGTGCTGCGCATCACCGTGAAGGCGATCGGCGACCACAGCGCGCGGTTGCGCGAGCTGCGGCCCGGCACCAAGGTGTGGGCCGAGGGCCCGTACGGCGCGATGACCGCCCAGCGGCGCAGTCGCGGCAAGGTGCTGCTGGTCGCGGGCGGGGTGGGCATCACGCCGATGCGGGCGCTGTTCGAGACGCTGCCCGGCGCGGCCGGCGACATCACGCTGCTCTACCGGGCCAACACCACGCAGGACCTGGCCCTTTGGGACGAGCTCGCCGCCATCGCCGACGACCGCGGCGCCCGCCTGATGTACGCGGTCAACAGCCCGGACGGCGAGCGCCCCGACATCTCGGCGGAGCGCCTGAAGCTGAAGCTGCCGGACATCGACGACCATGACGTCTTCATGTGCGGCCCGGCCGGGTTCGCCCAGTCCGTCTACGAAGCACTGCGCGGCGCGGGAGTGCCCGCCCGCCGCATCCATCACGAGTCGTTCGAGATGTGAGCGACGGGACTTCAGGAGCCTGAGAAGCGATGAGGAAGAGTCACCCCATCCGACGTGTCGTGCTCGCCACCGCGGCCACCGTGTCGGGCGTCGTACTGCTGCTGTCGCTGAAACCGGCGTCCGGCCCCGGCGCTCAGGCGGCCGGTGCGGCCCCGCAGCAGACCGCGGCGGCGCAGGAGTCGCCGCAGGGCGGTTCCGCGGCGGCCGGGTCCGGCACCGTCGACGGCAACGTGGTCACGACGCAGTACGGCGACGTCCAGGTCCGGCTGACCGTCAGCGGCGGCAGGATCACCAAGGCCGACGCCGTCCAGGCGCCCAAGGGCGGCACCAGCGACCAGAAGACCGCCCTGTCCGTGCCCAAGCTCAACCAGGAGGCGGTCGCCGCGCAGAGCGCGCAGATCGACTCGGTGTCCGGGGCGACGTACACGAGCACCGGGTACAAGAAGTCGCTGCAGTCCGCGATCGACAAGATGAAGGCGAGCGCCGGGGCGTCGAAGAGCGGGGGCTCGTCCGGCAGTTCGGGCAGCGGCTCCTCACAGGCCTCCGGCGGCTCCGCCCGGGCCAGGACCGTCACGGGCAAGGTCGTCCAGACCGACTACGGGCCGGTCCAGGTCCGGATCACCGTCAGCGACGGCAAGATCACCAAGGCCGACGCGGTGCAGGCGCCCAGTGGCGGCCTCAGCGACCAGAAGACGGCGGCGGCCGTGCCCAAGCTCAACCAGGAGGCGGTGGCGGCCGGCAGCGCGCGGATCGACGCGGTGTCGGGTGCCACGTACACCAGCACCGGCTACAAGCAGTCGCTCCAGTCGGCACTGGACCAGGCCGGTGGCTGAGACGGTGGCCGAATCGGCAGAAGCTCCCGCCGCGGTGCGTCACGCGGAGGAGGTCATGGGGACCGTCTTCTCCTTCGACGTCCGCGGCGGGGAACCCGGTGCGGTGCAGGCGGCGCTCGACGAGGCGGTCGCCGGACTGCACCGGGTCAACGAGGTGTTCAGCATGTACCGCGACGACAGCCAGCTCTCCCGCCTGTCACGGGGTGAACTGACCGTCGAGGACTGCGATCCCGAGGTCGCCGAGGTGCTGGAACTGGGCGCGGAGGCGGAGCGGGTGAGCGACGGCTGGTTCAGCATGCGCTACGAGGGGCGGCTGGATCCGACCGGCATCGTCAAGGGCTGGGCCGCCGAACACGCGGCGCGGCTCCTCGCGGCGACGCCTGGGGTGTGCGGGGTGAGCATGAACGGCGGCGGGGACGTCCAGCTGCTCGGCTCGCCCGAACCGCACCGGCCCTGGCGGGTCGGGGTGGCCGACCCGCTGCGCCCGGGCGGTCTCGCGGCGGTCGTGTCCGCGGCCGGCGTCGGCGAACTCGCGGTGGCCACGTCCGGCACCGCCGAGCGGGGCGCGCACATCGTGGACCCGCGCACGGGCCGCTCCGCGGTGACCGACCTGGTGGCGGTGACCGTGGTGGCCCCGGCGCTGACCTGGGCGGACTGCTGGGCGACGGCCGCGTTCGCCATGGGTTCCCGGGACGGGCTGCGCTGGCTGGAGTCCCTGCCGGACGTGGAGGCGCTGCTCATCACGGCGGGCGACGAGGTGCGCTGCACGGGAGGGCTGGCGGCCCGCCTGGGCTGAGACCTGCCGGGCGGACGGCCCGGCCGGGAGGAAACCCCCATGCGAGTCCGGGGCGCGCGGTGCGACCGCGCGCCCCGGACTCGTCGGCGTCAGTGGCCGTTCTGCGCGAGCCGCAGCAGGTGCTCCGCGAGCGCCTGGCCGCCGGTCGGCTCCCGGCTGATGAGCAGCAGGGTGTCGTCGCCCGCGATGGTGCCCAGGATGTCGTGCAGCTCCGCCTGGTCGATGGCCGACGCCAGGAACTGCGCGGCGCCGGGGGGCGTGCGCAGCACCACCAGGTTCGCCGAGGCCTCCGCGGAGATCAGCAGCTCCTGGGAGAGGCGCCGCATCCGCTCCTCCTTCGCCGACTCGCCGAGCGGGGCCCGCGGGGTGCGGAAGCCGCCCTCGCTGGGGACCGCGTAGATGAGGTCGCCGTCGTTGTTGCGGATCTTCACCGCGTTGAGCTCGTCCAGGTCCCGGGAGAGCGTCGCCTGGGTGACGGTCAGCCCGTCGTCGGCGAGCAGCTTCGCCAACTGGCTCTGGGAGCGCACCGGTTGCCGGTTGAGGATGTCCACGATCCGGCGGTGGCGTGCGGTGCGGGTCTGCGGCACGGCAGGCCCGGCGTGCTGTGCGTCGTCCTGCGCCTGGCTCATCGTCGTCTCATTCTCCGGATCCGTCCCCGTGTGCGTGGTCCAGGACGCCGGGGAGCACCCGGAGGAACGCGTCCACCTCGTCGTCGCCGAGGTTGAGCGGCGGCATCAGCCGTACGACGTCGGGCGCGGGCGCGTTCACCAGGATTCCGGCCTCCTGAGCCGCCTGGCGCACCTGGGGCGCGAGGGGCTCGGTGAGCACGATACCCAGGAGGAGGCCCGCTCCCCGGACATGGGAGATCAACGCGTGGCCCAGGGACTCGATCCCGTTCCGCAACGTCTCGCTCTGCCGCTTGACGTTCTCCAGCAGCCCCTCGTTCTCGATGGTGTCGAGCACGGCGAGTCCGGCGGCGCAGGCGACCGGGTTGCCGCCGAAGGTCGTGCCGTGGTGCCCGGGCCGCAGCAGTTCGGCCGCGCGGCCGAAGGCGACGGTGGCGCCGAGCGGCAGGCCGCCGCCGAGGCCCTTGGCGAGGGTGACGACGTCCGGCAGGACGCCCTCGTGCGCCTGGTACTCGAACCAGTGCCCGGTACGGCCGACGCCGGTCTGCACCTCGTCGAGGACGAGCAGCGCGCCGGTCGCGGCGGTGATCGCGCGGGCGGCCTTGAGGTAGCCGGGCGGTGGGGTGACGACGCCGATCTCGCCCTGCACCGGCTCCAGGACGACCAGCGCGGTCTGCTCGGTGACGGCGGCCGCCAGGGCCTGCGCGTCGCCGAACGGCACATGCGTGACCTCGCCCGGCAGCGGCAGGAACGGCTCCCGCTTGCCCTGCTGGCCGGTCATCGCGAGTGCGCCCATCGTGCGGCCGTGGAAGGCGTCCTGGGTGGCCACGACGTGCGTCCGCCCGGTGAGCCGGCCGATCTTGAAGGCGGCCTCGTTCGCCTCGGCGCCGGAGTTGCAGAAGAAGACCCGGCCCTCGCGGCCGAAGAGCTGGAGCAGCCGCTCGGCGAGCGTGATCGTCGGGTCGGCCATGAAGAAGTTGGAGATGTGGCCGAGGGAGGCGATCTGCGTGCTGACGGCCGCCACGATCGCCGGGTGGGCGTGGCCGAGCGCGTTGACGGCGATGCCGCCGACGAAGTCGAGGTACTCCTTGCCGTCGGCGTCCCACACCGTGGTGCCCGCGCCGCGTACGAGGGGCAGCAGGGGCGTGCCGTAGTTGTGCATGAGCGCGCCCTGCCACCGCTCGGTGAACTCCGTGTTCGTCGCCGTGCTCGTCATACGGCGTCCCCCTCCTGCTCGTCGGGCACGACCATCGTGCCGATGCCCTCGTCGGTGAAGATCTCCAGCAGGATCGAGTGCGGGACCCGGCCGTCGATGACGCGGGCGGTGTGGACGCCGCCGCGCACGGCGTGCAGGCAGCCCTCCATCTTCGGCACCATGCCGGAGCTGAGGTCCGGCAGCAGCTTCTCCAGCTGGGAGGCGGTGAGGCGGCTGATCACCTCGTCGCTGTTCGGCCAGTCCTCGTAAAGGCCCTCGACGTCCGTGAGGACCATGAGCGTCTCGGCGCCAAGAGCAGCAGCGAGTGCCGCAGCCGCCGTATCAGCATTGACGTTGTAGACATGTCCGTCGTCCTGACTGCGGGCGATGGAGGAGACGACCGGGATCCGGCCGTCGGCGAGCAGGGCCTCGATCGCGCCCGTGTCGATCTCGGTGATCTCGCCCACCCGCCCGATGTCGACCAACTCCCCGTCGATCTCGGGCTGGTGCTTGGTGGCGGTGATGGTGTGCGCGTCCTCGCCCGTCAGCCCCACGGCCAGCGGACCGTGTTCGTTGAGCAGGTTGACCAGCTCGCGCTGCACCTGCCCGGCCAGCACCATCCGTACGACGTCCATGGCGTCCTCGGTGGTGACCCGGAGACCGGCCTTGAACTCGCTGACGATGCCGTGCCTGTCGAGGGCGGCGCTGATCTGCGGGCCGCCGCCGTGCACGACGACCGGCCTGAGGCCGGCGTGGTGCAGGAAGACGACGTCCTGGGCGAACGCGGCCTTCAGGTCCTCGTCGACCATGGCGTTGCCGCCGAACTTGATGACGACCGTCCTGCCGTTGTGCTTGACCAGCCAGGGCAGCGCCTCGATGAGGATCTGGGCCTTGGGGAGCGCGGTGTGCTTTCGCGTGGCGGTCATGAGGAGTAGGCGCTGTTCTCGTGGACGTAGTCGGCGGTGAGGTCGTTGGTCCAGATCGTGGCGGTCTCGGACCCGGCGGCGAGGTCGGCGACGATGTGCACCTCGCGGTAGCGCATGTCGACCTTCTCGCGGTCCTCGCCGACGCCGCCGTTCTTGCAGACCCAGACGCCGTTGATGGCGACGTTCAGCCGGTCCGGCTCGAAGGCGGCTCGCGTCGTGCCGATCGCCGAGAGGACACGCCCCCAGTTGGGGTCCTCGCCGTGGATCGCGCACTTGAGGAGGTTGTTGCGGGCGATGGAGCGGCCCACCTCGACGGCGTCGTCCTCGCTCGCGGCGCCCACGACCTCGACCTTGATGTCCTTGCTGGCGCCCTCGGCGTCCCGGATCAGCTGCTGTCCGAGGTCGTCGCAGACCTGGCGCACCGCCTCCGCGAACTCCGCCTGGTCCGGGGTGACTTCGGAGGCGCCGGAGGCGAGCAGCAGCACGGTGTCGTTGGTGGACATGCAGCCGTCGGAGTCGACGCGGTCGAAGGTCGTGCGCGTCGCGGCCCGCAGCGCCCCGTCGAGTACGTCGCCGTCGAGCGCGGCGTCGGTGGTGAGGACGACCAGCATGGTGGCGAGGCCGGGGGCGAGCATGCCCGCGCCCTTGGCCATGCCGCCGACGGTCCAGCCGTCCCTCGTGACGACGGACGTCTTGTGGACGGTGTCGGTGGTCTTGATGGCGATGGCGGCCTTCTCGCCGCCGTGCTCGGAGAGCTGGGCCGCGGCCGTCTCGACACCCGGGAGCAGCTTGTCCATCGGGAGCAGTACGCCGATGAGGCCGGTGGAGCAGACGGCGACCTCGACGGCGCCGCGTCCGAGCACCTCGGCCGCCTTCTCCGCGGTGGCGTGCGTGTCCTGGAAGCCCTTGGGGCCCGTACAGGCGTTGGCGCCACCGGAGTTGAGGACGACCGCGGAGACCTGACCGCTCCGGAGGACCTGCTCGGACCAGAGCACCGGAGCGGCCTTCACACGGTTGGAGGTGAAGACGCCGGCGGCGGCGCGGCGGGGCCCGGTGTTGACCACGAGGGCCAGGTCCGGGTTGCCGTTCTCCTTGATCCCGGCGGCGATGCCCGCGGCCGTGAATCCCTTAGCTGCCGTCACGCTCACGGCGCAACTCCGATCGTGGTCAGCCCGGTGGACTCGTCGAGCCCGAGGGCGAGGTTCATGCTCTGGACGGCACCGCCCGCGGTGCCCTTGGTGAGGTTGTCGAGGGCGCTGATCGCGATGATGCGGTCCGCCGCCTCGTCGTGGGCGACCTGCACCTGAACGGCGTTGGAACCGTGGACGGACGCCGTGGCGGGCCACCGGCCCTCGGGCAGCAGGTGGACGAAGGGCTCGTCGGCGTAGGCCTTCTCGTAGGCGGCGCGGACGGACTCGGCGCTCACGCCCGCGACGGCCGGGGCGCTGCAGGTGGCGAGGATGCCGCGGGACATCGGCGCGAGGGTGGGCGTGAAGGAGACGGTGACGCGCTCGCCGGCCACCGCACTGAGGTTCTGGATCATCTCGGGCGTGTGCCGGTGGCCGCCGCCGACGCCGTACGGCGTCATCGAGCCGATGACCTCGCTGCCGAGCAGGTGCGGCTTGGGCGCCTTGCCCGCGCCTGAGGTGCCGGAGGCGGCGACGATCACGGCCTCGCTGCGCGCGAGCCCGGCGGCGTAGGCCGGGAAGAGCGCGAGGGTGGCGGCGGTCGGGTAGCAGCCGGGTACCGCGATGCGCCTGGACCCGGTGAGCCGGGCGCGGGCACCCGGCAGTTCGGGGAGGCCGTACGGCCAGGTCCCGGCGTGCGCGGAGCCGTAGAACCGCTCCCAGTCGGCCGCGTCCTCGAGCCGGAAGTCGGCGCCCATGTCGACCACGAGCACGTCCGGGCCGAGCCGCTCGGCCACGGCGGCGGACTGGCCGTGGGGCAGGGCGAGGAAGACGACGTCGTGCCCGGCGAGCACCTCGTCGGTGGTCTCCCCGAGGACCCGGTCGGCCAGTGGCAGCAGGTGCGGCTGCAGCGCGCCGAGCCGCTGACCCGCGTTGGAGTTGCCGGTCAGGGCCCCGATCTCGGTCTCCGGGTGCGCCAGGAGCAGACGCAGGAGCTCTCCGCCCGCGTAACCGCTCGCTCCGGCCACTGCCACACGTACCGTCATGTCACCCTCCTCTGGACGGCATGACTATACGTTTCGCTGCACGTTTATGCAATCCGAGTCCGGTCGGCCTTCGGGAGCATGATCCGGCGGGACACGACGAACGTCACCGGGATCGCCCCCAGGGAGGCGGGCAGAGGGGCCCAGCGGCTGCCGAGGTGCAGCAGGTCGACCAGGACGTAGACGCCCGCCGTCGTGACGAGGAAATTCACCGCGTTGGTCAGCGGGAAAAGCAGGAATTTCCGCAGTGTCGGGCGGGTGCGGTAGGTGAATCGCGCATTGAGGAAAAACGAACCGGTCAGGCTGATCGCGGTCGCCAGAATATGGGCGAGGAGATAAGGGATTCGGGTGAGCAGCGGAAGGTAGGCGCAGTAATACGTGGCGGTGTTGACGACACCGATCACGGCGAAGGTGAACATCTGCCTGTTCGTCTGCCCGGCCCTCACCGGATGAGGTCCTTCGCCCGGTCCACGTTGGTCGCCTTCACCAGGAAGTGCGGGCGGCGTTTGACCTCGTAGTAGATGCGGCCGGTGTACTCCCCGATGACGCCGAGCATGATCATCTGCACTCCGGCGACTCCGGTGACGGCGGTGATGATCGTGACGTAGCCGGGGGTCTGCACCCCGTTGACGAGCGCGGCGCCGACGATCCACGCCGTGTAGAGGCCGGCGATCGTCAGCAGGACCGTGCCGAGGTGCAGGGCGGCGCGCAACGGCCGGTTGTTGAAGGAGAGCAGTCCGTCGATCCCGTAGTTGAGCAGGCTCCTCAGGCTCCAGGAGCTGCGGCCGGCCCCGCGGGCGGCGTTCTCGTACTCGAAGGTGGTGCTCGGGAAGCCGACCCAGGCGAACAGCCCCTTGGAGAAGCGGTTGTACTCGCTGAGGTCCACGACCGCGTCCACCACGCGGCGCGAGAGCATCCTGAAGTCGCCCACGCCGTCGACCAGTTCGACGTCGACCAGGCGGTTGACGAGCCGGTAGTAGAGGCGGGCGGTGAGGGTGCGGGTCATCCGGTCGCCGGTCCTGGTGCGGCGCGCGATGACCTGGTCGTGGCCCTCCTCGCGCAACTCCACCATGCGCACGATGAGTTCGGGCGGATGCTGCAGGTCGCAGTCCATGACGACCACGGAGTCGCCGGAGGCGTGGCGCAGCCCGGCCAGCAGGGCCGCCTCCTTGCCGAAGTTGCGGCTGAAGGAGACGTACCGCACGCGCGCGTCCCGCCCGGCGAGCCGCTCGAGGGCCGCGAGCGTACGGTCGCGGCTGCCGTCGTCGACGTACACGAACTCCATGTCGTGCCCCAGCGGCAGCAGTCGGTCCGCGATCTGCTGGACCTGGCCGTGGAAGAGCTCGATGACGTCTTCCTCGTCGTAGCAGGGTGCGACGATCGATATGAGCATGGATTTCTCCCCCAGGGACGCGGTCACCGAGCGCCGGTCACGGGCTCGCGCGGTCGGGTGGTCGTGGTGGGCGGCGATGCGGCGGGGCGCCGCCGGCGGACGGCGGCGAGGACGCCGAGCAGCGCCAGGGTCAGCAGCGCGGCGGCCGCGACGGCCGTGCCGAGCCGCAGCCCGGGCGGGTGGAAGGTGCAGATGACAGTGGTGGCCGGGCCGTCGACGGGCACGGCGATCAGGCCGTGGTACTCCCCCGCCGGCCGGGCGTCCGCCTCGCCCGCGGCGCAGCGCCAGCCGGCGATGCGCGGGGCCGCGACGACGGCGACGCCCCTGCTGCCACGGGGCAGTTCGGCTCTGACGGAGTCGCCCGAGACGGTGACCCGGGTGGCTCCGGTGGCCATGAGGCGGACGACGGCGCTGTGCAGCCGGGCGGTGTCCAGGCAGCCGACCGCGCCGTCCGGGACGGTGCCGGTGGCCTTCGGAGTCAGGTCGATGTGCACCCGCCCCGAGGCCGGGACCGTGCCGAGCCGCTGCATGCCGGCGATCTTGGTGACACGGGCGTCCGACCGGAACCGCCCGGTGGGGCCGCCGCCGGCGAGCCGCGCGGTGCCCCAGAAGTGCGGCGCCCACAGGTACACCTCGCTGCCGGCCGGGCAGCCGGCGGTGACGGCCGGCAGCCGCGCGCTGCCGGGGTCCGGCACCCCCACGAGCAGCCCGGGGTGGCGGGGGTCGCGGCTCGGCGGCAGGCCCTTGCCGGTCCGCACGGTGATGCGGGGGACGGTGTAGACGCGGGCGCCGAGCAGGAGTTCCTGGTTGCGGTACGGCGAGGGGCCCCAGCCGGTGGCGGACGCGCCCGAGGGGTGCACCGTGACCAGCGGCGGCACGTCCTGCCGCGACACCGTGAGCCCGCCGCCGTCCCGCTCGGACCAGGTCTGGTGCGGGTCCGGCGGGGAGTGCACCCGTGCACCGACGGAGAAGATCGCGTCGGTGACGGCGTTGTCGAGGCTCTGCACACTGCGGCCGCGGGAACTCCAGCCGCCGCCGAGGGCGGTGAGCGTACGGCTGAGGACGTCCGAGGTGAGGCTGCTGTAGTACTGGGCGCCCTGGCCGCCGACGCTCAGCGGGTCGTTGGCGACGGTCTGTTCGCGGCCCGGGTCGGTGCGGTAGCGGGGCCAGCCGTCGGCCCGCGCGATCGCCTCCGCCTGGGCCTGCTGACGTGCGCCCCAGGGGGCGTAGTCGTCCATGTGGCCGAGCCGCAGCCGGGTGGCGACGGCGGAGGTGGCCGTCGCCTCGCCGAACTGCCCGCCGAAGAGCAGCGCCAGGGCGGATCCGGCCGCCACGACGCGGCGTCCGCCGTCCGCGCGGGGGCCTGTGCCGGTGCGCCGGCCGGCGTCCGTGTACCGCAGCAGGGCCAGCCCGCCGAACGCCCCGGCGATCGCGAGCAGGAACACCGCCCAGGTCACGGGGTGCACGAGGGCGCTGCGGCTCGCGACGGCGGTGATCAGCGCCAGCAGCCCGCCCGCCGCGCCCAGGGCCCGCGCGTCGGGCGGTCCGTACGACAGCGTGTGCCAGGCGGCGACCACCAGCAGCGCGCAGAGCACGAAGGCCTCGCGGTAGGCGCTGCCCTGCGGGGTGGCGAAGGCGTGCCAGACCAGCTGGGTCGGTGCCCACTGGAGCGACAGCGCGACCGCGACGGTCAGCAGCGTCCACCCGGCGCGCACCCGGCGCGGCACCCTGCGGTGGAAGGGCAGCGCGAGGGCCAGGACGAGCGCCGCGGTCCCGGCGTAGACGGCCGGGCTGCTGAAGCTGTACGTCGTCGGCAGCAGCCGGGCCAGCAGGTCCTCGGCCGGCACCGGCCGGAAGCGCACCTGCCGGCCGGGGTAGGCGTGTGCGGTGCCGAAGTACACGACGGCCGGCAGCGGGGCGGCGAGGCCGACGCCGAGCAGGACGGTGCCGGCGGCGCGGCCCGCGGCCGCCGCCCGCCGCCGAAGCACGGGTTCGGCGAGCCACAGCCTGAGCAGCAGCACCGCACCGGCGGCGAGCGTGGCCATGTAGGCGGTGTAGAAGTTGGCGATCCAGACGAGGGCGACCACCCCGACGCCGAGCAGGGGGCGCCGGCCCTGCCGCGTCCACTCCGCGACCAGGCACAGCAGCGGCAGCGCGATCAGGCCGTCGAGCCACATCGGGTTGTACGAGCCGACCGCGACGCTCCAGCCGCACAGGGCGTACGAGGCGCCGAGCAGCCCCGCTCCCCACCAGGGCCCGCGGCGCAGGCTCAGCAGCAGCCAGGCCGCCGCGGCGCCCGCGCACGCCGTCTTCAGCACGGTGACCACGTACACCGCGAGGTCGATCCCGTCCCGCGGGAAGACCCCGACGAGCAGCGCGAACGGGCTGCTCAGATACGTGCCGAGGTCCGGCAGGAAGCCGGCGCCGTAGCCGGACTGCCAGTTGAGGAAGAGGCCGCCGTCGGCCCGTCCGTGCAGCAGGTCCCAGAGGTGGGCGTGGAACGGCACGTACTGGTTGCCGAGGTCGTTGACGCTGCGTGTGCCGGGGCCGAACGGATAGCTGCGGGCGGCCGTGTCGGCGACGCAGAGCGCGGTGACGGTGATGACGGCCGCGAGCAGTGCGGCGGCCTTCCTCGGTGCGAAATGGTCACTCGAAACGGCCGCGGACAGGCTCGGGCGTTTCATTGCTCGTCACTCCCCGCGGTTTATCGATTCGACCGTTCAGACGGCGCGGCATTCGGATTGGTTGTGCCGACCATGAAAAGTGGTGGCGACAATTCCGAATACGGGCGGGGATTTTCGGTGGAGTGAACGGAAGGGAAACAGGACTTTCCCGGTGTGTAGTTTTAGCGTGAATTTCGGGCCCGCCCGGGTCGGCGCCCGGAGTAGGGTCGGCGGCATGCATACGCCGGACAAGTGGTGGCCCGTGCCGGACGTCCTCGCCCACCTGGCCGGGCCGTGGCATGTCGAGCGGACGGTACGGGATCTGTCGAGCGGCGCCGAGGGGCACTTCGAGGGGACGACGGTCTTCGGCCCGCTCGCGGACGGCGGACTGCTGCACGAGGAGTCCGGCACGTTCACCTGGCAGGGCGTCGCCCGCCCCGCCGAGCGCACCCTGCGCTTCCTGCCGGGCGGTTCACCGGGGACGGCGGTCGTGCGCTTCGCCGACGGCCGGCCGTTCCACGACCTGGACCTGACCTCCGGCCGGTATGTCGCGGACCATCCGTGCGCGGCGGACTTCTACCGCGGCGAGTTCACGGTCCGGGACGCGGATCACTGGCGGACGGTGTGGCGGGTGGGCGGGCCGGCGAAGGATCTCGTCCTGGCCACCGAGTACGTGCGGGAATGTTCAGACACCCCTAGGCGCGGGACGACTGGGTCGAGTGGGCGTCGAAGCGCAGGTTCCAGCGGCCGGCGTGACCGGTGACCGTGGTGGTCGACAGGGGGCGGACGTCGAGGTTCCAGTAGGTGGAGGGCGGGGCCTTCAGGGCGTAGACGAGGGCCGCGCGGATCACGGAGGGCTCGGCCACGGCGACGATACGGCCGCCGTCCTCGAACGGGCGGGTGTCGAGCCAGTTGCCGACGCGGGAGATGAAGGTCAGCAGCGACTCGCCGCCGTGCGGGACGGCCCTCGGGTCGGCGAGCCAGGCGTCGACGGCCTCGGGCTCGCGGGCCATCGCCTCGCCGAGCGTGAGACCGCACCAGCGGCCCATGTCGCAGTCGCGCAGCGCGAGCTGCACCAGGGGGGCGTAGCCGAGGGCGTCGCCGGTCGCGCGGCTGCGCGGCGTCGGTGAGCAGTAGCGCAGATCGGCCGCCGCCAGCGGGATCAGGTCGGGGGCGGCGCGCTGCACCTCGCCCCAGCCGGCCTGGTCGAGGGGGCGGTCGTCCTGGAAGTGCTCGGCGAGCAGCGGGGAGCTGCGCGCGGCGGCGACGAACGTGGCCCTGAGGTGCATGGGCCGATGGTGTGTCGCAGAGGTGCGCAGGTCAAGGGCGCGCGGTCACGAGTCACCCACGGTGGCCGAAGCCTTACTTCAGGGTCAGGACCTGGCGGACAAGTGACGCAATCCGGCCGCTCAGAACACCAGCGCCATCCAATGGTCGGGCCGCGCCAGTCCGCGGAACCCGAGCTTCTCGTACACGCCGTGGGCGTCGTGCGTGGCGAGCAGGACGCGCCGCAGGCCGTACGGCTCCAGATGATCGCGTACGGCGCCCACCAGGGCCGTCCCGATGTTCTTGCCCCGCACGCAACGGCCGACGTAGACGTCGCACAGCCAGGCGAAGGTCGCACGGTCGGTGACGACCCGGGCATACGCCACCTGATCGCCCGAAATCATGTCGTACACGCCGAAGTTCAGCGATCCGGCCACCGCCCGCTCCTGCTTCTCCCGCGGCCGCCCCCGTGCCCAGTAGGCGTCGGTCGACAGCCACCGGTGCACCCGGTCGACGTCGATCCGCCCGGTGTCGGCCGAGATCTCGTACCCCTCAGGAAGCTTCACCGCGTCGCTCATGGCGGGAGGCTCGCAGGTGCGGGGACGGGCCGTCGAGCGGTTTTCCCGTTCCGCGGCCCGCCGGGGTCACGCGCGGCGCGGCGCGCGCACCTCCTCGAACGCCGTCCGCAGCCGGCGAACCCCCTCCGTGATCTCTCCGGCCCCCGCGACCGCCGCGAAGCTCAACCGCACGTGTGCGGCCGGGGGTTCGGCACTGAAGTAGGGGCGGCCTGGGGTGAGGGCGACGCCCGCGCGCAGGGCGGCGGAGGTGAGGGCGAGTTCGTCGGTGCCGTCGGGGAGGCGCAGCCACAGGTGGTAGCCGCCCGACGGGATGTGCGGGAGGGCCAGTTCGGGCAGCCGCAGGCGCAGAGCCGCCGTCATCGTGTCCCGGCGGGTCTTCAACTCGGCCGAGATGAAGCGGAGATGACGGGGCCAGGCCGGGGAGCCGACGAGTTCCACGGCCGCTTCCTGCAGCGGCCGGGGCACGAAGAAGGTGTCGACGATCTGGATGGCGCGCAGCCGTTCCAGCACCGGCCCGCGGGCGGCGAGCGCGCTCACCCGGAAGCTGGGCGAGGTCGCCTTGGTCAGGGAGCCGACGTGGACCACGACGCCGTCGGGGTCGTCGGCCGCCAGCGGGCTCGGCAGCGGGCCGGCGTCCTCGTGCACGAGCCGCCGTACGAAGTCGTCCTCGACGACGAACGCCCCGGCCGCGCGGGCGATGCGCAGCACCTCGGCGCGGCGGTCCGCGGCGAGGACCGCGCCCGTCGGGTTCTGGAACAGGGGCTGGCAGACGAAGACCCGGGCGCCGGTGGCACGGAACGCGTCGGCGAGCAGGGACGGTCTGACGCCGTCCTGGTCCACCGGGACGGGGACCGGGCGCAGACCGGCCGAGCGCGCGATCGCCAGCATGCCCGGATAGGTCGGGGACTCGACGAGCACCGGGGCGCCCGGCGGGGCCAGGGCGCGCAGGGCCGTGGTCAGGGCCGACTGACCGCCCGCGGCGATCAGCACCTCGGCCGCGGTGACACCGCCGCCGATGCCGCGCGCGAACCACTCCCGCAGCTCCGGCAGCCCCTCCAGCGGCGGCCGTCCCCAGGCACCGGGACGGCGGCCCGCCCGGGCCAGCGCCGCCGCCAGCGCCCGCTCCGGCTGCAGGGACGGGTGCAGGTAGCCGCCGTTGAACTCGACGACCCCGGGCGGCGGCGCGGCGAGCGACACGACCACGCCGGACGCGTCGACCGTGCGCGGTACGAGGTCGGCGGCCCCGTCCGCGCTCAGGGCCACCTCCTGCCAGGAGGTGTCACCGGCCGCGGCGCCCCTGTCCCGCGGCTCGGCACGGAACGCGCCCGCGCCCGGCCGGGTCACCACCAGTCCCTCGGCGGCCAGCCGGGCCAGGGCCCGCGAGACGGTCACCGGGCTGACCCGGAACCGCTCGACGAGGGAACGACTCGACGGGAGCTTTCCACCGGGAGAGTAGCGGTCAAGCTCCCCTCGCAGCTCATCCGCCAGCTCACCGACGCTGCTACGCTGTTGCATGAGAGCACAGAATAGCGCTACCGCCTCGGAGCGGATAGCGGTGACGGCCCCGCCGGAGGCGCCGGCCGTCGGCGGCACGCTCCAGGCCGTCCTCGGTGTGACCGCCTTCTCCCTCACCTTCCCCGCCACCGCCTGGGGGCTCGAAGGCTTCGGGCCCTGGTCGCTGGTGGCCGTCCGCAGTGTGCTGGCCGCGCTCATCGCGGGCGCCTGTCTGCTCGCCGCACGGGTGCGGTTGCCGGGCCGGCGCCACTGGGCCCCGCTCGCGGTCGTCGCCGCCGGGGTCGTGGCCGGCTTCCCGTTGCTCACCACGCTCGCGCTCGAGACCTCCTCCACCGCGCACGCGGCCGTCGTGGTGGGACTGCTCCCGCTCACGACCGCCCTGTTCTCCGCCCTGCGCACGGGCCACCGGCCCTCGCGCACCTTCTGGACGGCGGCCCTCGCGGGCGCGGCCGCGGTCGTCGCCTTCACGGTGCAGCAGAGCGGCGGCGCGCTGACCACCGCCGACCTCTTCCTGTTCGCCGCGCTGCTGGTGTGCGCGGCCGGCTACACCGAGGGCGGCCGGCTGGCCCGGGCCATGCCGGGCTGGCAGGTCATCGGCTGGGCCCTGGTCCTGTGCCTGCCGCTGAGCGTGCCGGCCGCGGCGCTCGCCCTGTCGTACGAGCCCGTGCGGCTGACCGCGCACAGCGTGACCGGAGTGCTCTGGGTCGCGGCGGGCTCGCAGTTCC
This sequence comes from Streptomyces sp. NPDC101225, assembly GCF_044767585.1. NCBI lineage: Bacteria > Bacillati > Actinomycetota > Actinomycetes > Kitasatosporales > Streptomycetaceae > Streptomyces > Streptomyces sp. NPDC101225. Next base: position 42,280 of record NZ_JBIWOE010000026.1, on the reverse strand, counting down.
TCGGCCTGGTCGTCTGGTACCGGGGCATGGCGGCGATCGGCATCCCCCGGGCCAGCCAGTTGCAGTTGGCGCAGCCGCTGCTCACACTGGTGTGGTCCGTGCTGCTGGGCGAGCATCTGACGGCCGCCGCACCGCTGACGGCCGCGGCGGTCCTCGTGTGCATCGCCGTCACCCAGCGGGCGCGGGGCTGAGCGGCGCGCACGCGCCGGTCCCAACCCGGGGCCCGCGCCGTAGACTCGGCCACGGACCGCTGCTCCCGCACATCGGTGAGGAGGCCCTTCACATGCAGGCAACCGTGGGCGACCAGCTTGTCCAGCACGGCAGGGTGGTCGGACAGCACGACAAGGTCGGCGAGATCGTCGAAGTCCTGGGACCGGAGGGCACTCCGCCGTTCCGCGTCCGCTTCGAGGACGGGCACGTGGGCGTGTGCTCCCCCGGCCCCGACACCGAGATCCGGCACAAGGAGACGCAGCAGTAGATCAGCGCGGGGGCCTCGCCGGCCGGCGGTAGTGGTCGGCGACCACCCGTGCCATCGCCCCGGCACGGTCCGCCGCCACGTCCCGGGCGGCGAAGTAGACGTGTCCGCGCACCTGCGGGTGGCGCCGCGCCAGGGCGAGATGCCGGGAGAGCTCCGCGGGGTCCTGCCAGGCCGCACCCTGCGCCGGGTCGCCGGCCCGGTACAGCGCCTCCCCCACGTAGAGCCGGGTGCCGGTGCCGCGCGCGACCTCCGCCCACCAGGGCACGAGCGTGGCGTAGTCGGCGGCGGCGAACCCGATGTTCCAGTAGACCTGCGGGCAGATGTAGTCGATCCAGTGCTCGCGCACCCATCTGCGGGTGTCCGCGTGCAGGTCGTCGTAGGTCTGCACGCCCGCCCGGGTGTCCGAGCCGAGCGGGTCGGTCGCGGCGTTGCGCCACACCGCGAAGGGGCTGACGCCGAACCGCGTGCCGGGCCGGGTCCGCCTGATGCGTGCGGCCATCTCCAGCACCAGCCGGTCGACGTTGTCGCGGCGCCAGGCCGCCTTGCCGGAGAAGCCGCCGCCGTGGCTGTCGTAGGCCGCGTCGTCGTCGAAGACCTGGCCGGCCACCGGGTACGGATAGAAGTAGTCGTCGAAGTGCACGGCGTCGACGGGGTACTTGCGGACGGCGTCGAGCATCGCGTCCTGGACGAAGGCGCGCACCTCCGGCAGCCCCGGGTTGTAGTAGAGCTTCCCGCCGTAGGGCACCACCCAGTCGGGGCGCAGGCGCGCCGGGTGGGTGGGGGCGAGCCTCGTCAGGTCCGTGTGGGTGGCGACGCGGTAGGGGTTGAACCAGGCGTGCAGTTCCAGACCGCGGTCGTGCGCCTCCCGGACGGCCGTCTCCAGCGGGTTCCAGCCGGGGTCCCGGCCCTGGGTCCCGGTGAGGAACGCCGACCAGGGCTCGTAGGGCGAGGGCCACAGCGCGTCCGCCGCCGGACGCACCTGGAACATCACGGCGTTGAGGCGGTTGCGCACCGCCAGGTCGAGCAGCCCGGCCAGCTCCGCACGCTGCTCGGCCGGGGTCAGTCCCGGGCGGGAGGGCCAGTCCCGGTTGGCCACGGTGGCCACCCACATCCCCCGCATCTCGGCTGCCGCGTCGCGGCGCCGCGGCGCCGCGGTCCCGTCCGGCGCCCCCGCCAGGGTGGCGAGCGCGGCCAGCGTGAACGCCCTGCGCGAGACTCGGCCCATCGTCGGGGCACCCCCATACAGTAAGGATCCGCACGGTCACGGATGGTTTCCGCGGCCCAGGATGCCCGTACCCGGACGATCGATCATCGATACTTGGGAGTAACGTGCACGATCGGAGCAGGGGCCGAACCAGCGGAGACCTGCCGCCCACCCGTAGATCAGCGAAGGGAACGATGTGACTGACATCCCGGCGGGAGACATTGCGCGCGTCGGAGTTGTGGGCTGCGGCCAGATGGGAGCCGGCATCGCCGAGGTGTGCGCCCGTTCCGGACTGGAGGTCAAGGTCGCCGAGACCACCGGCGAAGCCCTGGAGATCGGCCGCACCCGGCTGTACAACTCCCTGGGCAAGGCGGCCGAGCGCGGCAAGATCACCGAGGAGGAGCTGGACGCCACGCAGGCGCTGCTCAGCTTCACCACCGACCTCGGCGAGTTCGCCGACCGGGACCTGGTGATCGAGGCCGTGGTCGAGAACGAGCAGGTCAAGACGGAGATCTTCCAGGTCCTCGATCAGGTCGTGACCCGGCCCGACGCGATCCTGGCCTCCAACACCTCCTCGATCCCCCTGGCCAAGCTCGCGGTCGCCACCTCGCGCCCCGACCAGGTCGTCGGCATCCACTTCTTCAACCCGGCGCCCGTGCAGAAGCTGGTGGAGCTGATCCCGGCGCTCACCACCTCCGAGGACACCCTCGGCCGCGCCCAGCTGTTCACCGAGAAGGTGCTCGGCAAGCACGCCATCCGGGCCCAGGACCGCTCCGGCTTCGTGGTCAACGCCCTGCTGATCCCCTACCTCCTGTCCGCGATCCGGATGTTCGAGTCGGGCATCGCCAGCCGCGAGGACATCGACAACGGCATGGAGCTCGGCTGCGCCCACCCGATGGGCCCGCTGAAGCTGTCCGACCTGATCGGGCTGGACACGGTCGCGTCCGTCGCGTACTCGATGTACGAGGAGTACAAGGAGCCGCTGTACGCCGCTCCCCCGCTGCTCCAGCGCATGGTCGACGCGGGCCGGCTCGGCCGGAAGTCCGGCTCGGGGTTCTACAGCTACCGCTGACGCCCGCGCCCCGGCCCGCCGCACCCTGCGCGTTCCAGGGTGGCGGCTACACAGTGCGACGAACGCGGGCCCGGCACCTTTCGAGGTGCCGGGCCCGCGCCATTCACACACCGTGTGCGCCGCGGGCCCGCATATGCCGTTCGCACACGCTCCCCTCCCGTCCACCAGGCGAGTTGACTCCTCATGCGCATGCAAGGGATGTGCCGACTACGGAAAGGAGCGGACCCGTGACCGCCGACCCCGAGCATCCCGTGGTCCAAGGAGAACTCGCAGAGTTACGCCGCCGCCTCGACGTCGCCTACGCACGCGTCGAGGGAGGACTCGCTCTGCTCAACCACCGGACCGAGGAGACCGACAAGGAGATGGACGACCTGAGCGCACGGATCATCGTGCTGGAGCACGCCCGCTGGCCGCTGCCCGCGATTGCGGCCCTGACCGCCGTGGGCGCGCTCGTGGCGACGATATGGCAGGCCCTGGGCCACTGACACCGGACCAGGACGCGGGAGGATCGGGGCCGGCCCGGACGGACCTGCCTCACCCGTCCACAACCTGCCGGGGCGGAACACCTAGGCGTCCTGCCCGAGCCTGAGGTGGTGCAGGTACAGTAACGCGGCCGCCATGTTGGCGGCCGGGACCTCTCCGCGGGCGATCATGTCGGGGACGAGCTTGAGGGGGACCCATTCCCGGCGGTCCGACTCGAAGTCGTCCACGGGATGCCCGACGTATGCGCCCTCGTCGGCCCAGTAGATGTGGTGCCGGGCGTCGGTGAGGCCGTTGGACGGCTCCACGCTCATGAGGTGCTGCAGAGGTCCCGGCCGCCAGCCGGTCTCCTCCTCGAGTTCCCTGGCGGCCGCGGCGGCGATGTCCTCGCCGTCCTCGACCACACCGGCCGCGAGTTCCCACCCCCAGCTGTCGGTGATGAAGCGGTGGCGCCACAGGAGGAGGACTTCGTTGGCCTCGTTCACCACCGTCGCCACGGCCACGGGCCGCAGCCGTATCAGAAAGTGATCGAGATGCCGGCCGTCCGGCAGCTCGACGTCCGCGAGATTCACGTCGAACCAGCGGTTCGCGTACACGGTTTGTTCGTTCTGTTTCGTCCACTGCACGGTTCTGCCACCTTCCGTCGAGTAAGTGGCAATATCGCAGCAGGGACTGTGGTTCGGCGGTGCCGGGAAACCGGTCTACAGCGGTACGCGCAGTGCGCCGTCGATGAGTTCGGCCGCCTCCGAGGTACCCGCGCAGCCGCTGCGCACCAGGTGTTCACGTACCGCCCGGAGTCTGTCGCGCAGTCGCTGGGACTCCATTCCGCGCGCCTGTTCGGCCATCTGCACCGCGGTGGCCACGGCTTTGTCGGCGTTGCCCCGGCGCAGTTCGATCGTGCTGAGCATGGCGAGCCGGTGCACCCGGCCCCGGTCGTGCGCCGGATTGTCGACGGCGGCCGCCGCGTGCTCCCCCGCGGCCACGAGTTCGCCGAGGCTGAGCAGCGCCTCCGCCACCTGGACGTTGACCAACCCCGGTTGCACATAGCCGGTCTCGTCGGGCTCGTACCCGCGCCGGATACGTTCTGCGGCCTGTTCGGCCCGCCGGATGCAGGACAGCGCGGTCGTGCCGTCGCCCAGGTGCGCGTACGCCTTGGCCTGCATCGCGTAGAGGTCGCAGGCGAGGGCCGGGGTGATGTGCTTGCCCGCGGCCCGCAGCGCGGCCTCCGCGAAGGCGACGGCCTGCCGGTACTCCCGCATGAACAGGGACTGGTTGACCAGCAGCGCGATCACATACGCCCCCAGTCCCCGGTCGCCGCTGGCCTTGGCCAGCCGCAGCGCCTGGTGGAAGTAGCGCTGGGCGAGACCGTGCGCGTCGGAGTCGTAGGCGCAGATCCCCGCGATCGCCACCAACCCGCCCGTCGCCCGGTGCAGTTGACGCCCCGTGGCGTCGGTGTAGCTGCCGCGCAGCAGCGGGGCGGCCTCGGCGTTGAGGAAGCCGACGATCCTGGTGCGGGTCGCGATGCCGCCGGCCTTGCGGTACATCTGCTCGTAGTGGGTGCGGGCGGCGCGCAGCATCTCCAGGTCGGCGGGGGTGACCCGGTGCCGGCCGCCGCGCGAGACGTCGACGTCCTCGGGCGGGTTCTCCCACTCCCACACGGGCATGACCGCGGGCGTGCCGGTCACCGCGGGCGCGCCCAGCAGATGCGGGCGCTGCTGCTCGTCGGAGCGCCACAGCGCGGTCGCCCGTTCGACGAAGCCGGAGAGGGAGGTGCCGTGCGGCGCCGACGGTTCACCGGGGACGCCGAGGCCGATGTCGTCGAGGGTGACGGGGCGGTGCAGCCGGCCCGCGAGGACCTCGCAGATCAGGTCGGGCACCTGACCGCGCGGCCGCTGCCCCTTCAGCCACCGTGCCACGGCGGTGTGTTCGTAACGCAGCGCGAGACCCCGCGCCCGCCCCGCCTGATTGACGTGTGCTGCCAGCCCCGCATGCGAGATCCCGGCCTCGTCCAGGATCGCGTCGAGCAGAGTGTTGGGCTGCATGGGTGCCCCCCGGGTGGCTCGGTGCCCGTCAGACTAGTGCGAGCGGCTTCACACGGGGTGTGAACGGAGTGCTCGAATCCGCAGTGTGCGCGCGCTGTCGCGGAGAGTTTCCAGCCGGTTGACTGAAATGCCTCGCAAAGAGGCCGGCCGGGCCGCCGGCTCCCCCTCGTACAGTGCGGTGGCCCGTTCTCGCGCCGTCCGCCCAGCTGCCTGCCCGACACTCCGTGGCGGGGCGGACGGCCTGCCGGCGGCCGGGCCACGTGGCCGAGCGCCATGGCGTCAGGGGCGCGTGGTCGGCTGCGGGTGCGTCGAGGCTGTTCGCGCAGTTCCCCGCGCCCCCACCGCCAGCTGCGGTCGGCGGTCGTTCGCCAGCGCGAGCAGGGCGACGTCGTCCGCCGGAGCTCCCGCCGTGTGGCGGAGCAGTGCGGTGAAGACCGATCCGAGGACCGCCTGGGGGACGGTCACGGGGGTGTCGCGCACATGTCGGGCCAGGACCTCGCCCAGCGGAAAGAACCGGCCACGGCCGTCCCTGGCGTCCTCCACGCCGTCCGTGTGGAGGAGCAGGGTCTCGCCGGGCAGCAGACGGCCGCAGTGCCGCACGTCCAGTTCGGGCGGGAGCGGGAATGGTCCGAGCGGAGGGAGGGGATCCGCTCGGACCATGGGCTCCGCCCGTCCCTCGCCGAGCAGATGGGGCCAGGGGTGCCCGCAGTTGAGAAGGCGCATCTCTCCGTCGGGCCCGATCTCCAGCAGCAGTACGGTGACGAACTCCTCGGCGACCGGGTGGTCCGGCTCCGCTCCGGCCGAGGGGTGCTCGCTGCGCGCCCGCTCGCGCAGATGCCGGGCCAGGGCGCGCTCCAGCCGCCTCAGCACGGAGCCGAGTTCGGGCTCGTCGTGCACCGCCTCGCGGAAGCTGCCCAGGACGGCGGCGACCGTGCTGACGGCGGCGAGGCCGTGTCCGCGCACGTCGCCCATCACGACCCGCACACCGTGCTCGGTCGCGATGGCCTCGTACAGGTCTCCGCCGATGGCCGCACCGCGGTCGGCGGAGACCTGGGCGGCGGCGACGCTGAGCCCCGCGATCCGCGGCGGCAGCGGTCTCAGCAGCGCGCTCTGCGCGACGCCCGCGACCCGGCGGGCCTCCTTCAGTTCCCGCAGCAGCGCGTGCCGGACGTGCAGGATCAGTCCCGTTCCGACGGCGAAGAAGACGGCGCTGGTGACGACCCGTGCGCCCAGACCGTTCTGCTGGGCCAGCGGACAGGCCAGTTTGTACGAGATCGCCATGGCGCCCCATACGGTGGGCAGCCCCAGCGCGAGCACCCGGCGCAGCGGCCGCCTCCCCGCGCCGCGGCGAACCCCGGGCTTGATGCGGATCATGCCGATTGGCCCCCCAAATAGGCCCCGACAGCACAGACGGACCGGCCCCTAGAGACCGGTCCGATTCTGTCCACCGCATGGCCTGACAGGGCCAGATCATCCGAGATTGTCACCCGAATGAGTGAGCACCCACAGGCCACTCGCATTTATGCAGGTGAGGGGCATATTCACCGGGTAACTGCGGCGTCTTGAGGGGCTAGCCCCGGAGCACAGCTCCCGTCCGTTCGCCCGCGAGGGCGACCGCCGCGTCCCGAGCGGCGGAGGCCTCCTCCACGGTCAGCGTCCGGTCCCCCGCGCGAAAACGCAGCGCGTACGCCAGCGACTTGCGGCCCGCGCCGAGCTGCTCGTCGTTCTCGTAGACGTCGAACAGCCGGATGCCTTCGAGGAGTTCGCCCGCGCCCTCGCGCAGCGCGGCCTCCACGCCGTGGTGCGGCACGGCCTTGTCGACGACCAGGGCGACGTCCTGCGTGGCCACGGGGAACGTGGAGATGCCGGGCGCCTGCGGGGTGTCGTTGCCGACCGCCTCCAGCACGTCCAGGTCGATCTCCATCGCGCAGGTGCGCGCCGGCAGGCCGAGCGCCTTGATCACGCGCGGGTGCAGCTCGCCGGCGTGGCCGACGACCTTGTCCGCACCGTCCGCGACGACCACCAGCTCGGCCGTGCGGCCCGGGTGCCAGGGGCCGTACTGCCCGCTGCGCACGGTCAGTTCGGCGCCGGCCTCACGGGCCACGGCCCGCGCGGCCTCGACGGCGTCCGCCCAGTCCGCCGGACGGCCCTTGCCCCACCAGCCGGCCTGCTCGCGGGCGCCGGCCAGGACGACGGCGGCGTGGCGCGGCTGCTCGGGCAGCGCGGCGTCGAGTTCGGCGATCTCCTCGTCGGTGGGCCGCCGGTCGACCGGCAGGGCCGCGGCGACCTGCTGCTCCTCGCGCGGCCGGAAGACCAGGCCGGTCTCGAAGAGGGCCAGGTCGTGCGAGCCGCGGCCGTCGTTGCGGCGCAGCGCGCCGAACAGGCCCGGCAGCAGCGACGTACGGAGCGCGGGCTCCTCGTCGTTGAGCGGGTTGGTCAGCTTCACCGCGCGGCGCGCCGGGTCGTCGGCCTCCAGCAGCAGCTGGTCGAAGACCTGCTCGCCGATGAACGGGTAGTTCGGCGCCTCGACGTAGCCCGCCCCGGCCAGCGCGCGGCCGATGCGGCGGTGCAGACGCTGACGGTGCGTCAGACCGCGGCCGGACGGCGGCTTGGGCAGGGTGGAGGGCAGGTTCTCGTAGCCCTCCAGGCGGATGACCTCCTCGGCGAGGTCGTTGATCTCCAGCAGGTCGGGCCGCCAGGACGGCACGGTGACGATCAGCTCGTCCTGCCCGTAGACGTCACAGCCGATCTCCTGAAGCCGCCGTACGACGGTCTCGCGGCCGTAGTCGACGCCCGCCACCTGGTCCGGGTGGTCGGCCGCGACGGTGATGGTGTGCGGCGCGGACGGCGCGACGACCTCGGTGACACCGGCCTCGGCGCTGCCGCCGGCGAGCAGCACCAGCAGGTCGACCGTGCGCTGCGCGGCGGCGGCCGCGGCCTGCGGGTCGACCCCGCGCTCGAAGCGGCGGGACGCCTCGGAGGACAGCTTGTGACGGCGGGCCGTGCGCGCGATCGACACCGCGTCGAAGTGCGCGGCCTCGATCACCACGTCGCTGGTGGCGTTCTCGGTGTCGTCGTGATCGGCGATCTCCGTGTCGGCGCCGCCCATGACACCGGCGAGGCCGATGGGACCGCGCTCGTCGGTGATCACCAGGTCCTCGGCGTCGAGCTCGCGCTCGGTGCCGTCGAGGGTGACGAGCTTCTCGCCGGGCTCGGCACGGCGGACGCCGATGGTGCCCTCGACCAGGGAGCGGTCGTAGGCGTGCAGCGGCTGGCCGAGCTCCATCATCACGTAGTTGGTGACGTCGACGGCGAGCGAGATCGGGCGCATGCCGACCTTCTGCAGCCGGCGCCGGAGCCAGATCGGGGAGCGCGCCTCGGGGCTGAGGCCGGTCACCGTGCGGGCGGTGAAGCGGTCGCAGCCCGCGGGGTCGGAGACCCGCACCGGGTAGCCGAAGGCGTTCGGGCCGGGCACGTCGATCAGCGCCGGGTCGCGCAGCGGCAGGCCGTAGGCGATGGCGGTCTCGCGGGCGACGCCGCGGATGGACAGGCAGTCGCCGCGGTTGGCGGTGACGGCGATGTCCAGGACCTCGTCGACCAGCTCCAGCAGCTCGACGGCGTCCTTGCCGACCTCGGTCTCCGGCGGCAGCACGATGATGCCCTTGCTGCCGTCGTCGCCCATGCCCAGCTCGTCGCTGGAGCAGATCATGCCGTGCGACGTCTTGCCGTACGTCTTGCGCGCGGAGATCGAGAAGCCGCCCGGCAGGGTGGCGCCGGGCAGGACCACGACGACCTTGTCGCCGACGGCGAAGTTGCGGGCGCCGCAGACGATCTCCTGGGGCTCACCGGTGCCTCCCCCAGAGCCGAACGCCTGGGAGGTGCCCCCAGCCTGGCCGACGTCGACGGTGCAGAAGCGGATCGGCTTCTTGAAGCCCTCCAGCTCCTCGATGGTCAGCACCTGGCCGACGACCAGCGGGCCCTTGAGGTCGGCGCCGAGGTGCTCGACGGTCTCCACCTCGAGCCCGGCCGCCACGAGCTTGTCCTGGACGTCACGGCCGGTTTCCGTCGCCGGCAGGTCGACGTACTCCCGCAGCCAAGAAAGCGGGACCCGCATCAGATCTCCATCCCGAACGGCCGGGTGAACCGGACGTCACCCTCGACCATGTCTCGCATGTCTTCGACGTTGTGGCGGAACATCAGCATCCGCTCGATGCCGAACCCGAAGGCGAAGCCGCTGTACTTCTCCGGGTCGACGCCGCAGGCCGTGAGCACCCGCGGGTTGACCATGCCGCAGCCGCCGAGCTCGATCCAGCCCTCGCTGGAGCAGGTGCGGCAGGGCCGGTCGGGGTTGCCGACGGACTCGCCCCGGCAGACGTAGCAGACCATGTCCATCTCGGCGGACGGCTCGGTGAAGGGGAAGAAGTTCGGCCGCAGCCGGGTCTTCATGCCCTCGCCGAACAGCGACTGGACCATGTGGTCGAGGGTGCCCTTGAGGTCGGCCATGGTCAGGCCCTCGTCCACGGCGAGCAGCTCGACCTGGTGGAAGACGGGCGTGTGCGTGGCGTCGAGCTCGTCGGTGCGGTACACCCGGCCGGGGCAGATCACGTAGACCGGCAGCTCACGGCTCAGCAGCGAGCGGATCTGGACCGGCGAGGTGTGGGTGCGCAGCACGACACCGGACTCGGTGCCGTCCTCGGGGCCCTGCACGAAGAACGTGTCGTGCTCGCCGCGGGCCGGGTGGTCCGGGCCGATGTTCAGGGCGTCGAAGTTGAACCACTCGGCCTCGATCTCGGGGCCTTCGGCGACCTCGTAGCCCATGGCCACGAAGACGTCCTCGATGCGCTCAGAGAGCGTGGTCAGGGGGTGGCGGGCGCCGGCCGGCACGCGGTCGTAGGGCAGCGTGACGTCCACCGCCTCCTCGACCAGCACGCGCGCGTCGCGCTCGGCCTCCAGCTCGGCCTGGCGGGCCCCGAGCGCCTTGTTCACCGCGCCGCGGGCCTGGCCGACCAGCTTGCCGGCGGCGGCCTTGGCGTGCGGGGGCAGCGCGCCGATCTCGCGGTTGGCGAGGGCCAGCGGCGAGGTGCCGCCGGTGTGGGCGACCTTGGCCTCCTGGAGCGCGTCGAGGGAGTCCGCGGCGGCGAAGGCGGCGAGCGCCTCGTCCCGCATGCGCTCGATCTCTTCCGGTTTCAACGCCTCGACCTCGACCGGGTCGTACGACTTATTCGGTGCCGACATCTCTTCCCGTGCTTCCGATTGGCTGGCTGACGTGCCCCGTCCCGACCTGGAGACGCCTCGTCTCCGGTGGCGGACGCAAAGGTGCCAAGGGCCGAGTCTAACGGGGTCGGAGTATGCGAATGCGCCCGTGGGCCGCTAGGCGAGATACGCCGGCGCCGCCACGGGCAACGTAAATCGGAACTCGGCTCCGCCCCCGGGGGCGCGGCCGACCGTGATGGTGCCGCCGTGGGCCTCGACGATGCCCTTGACGATGTAGAGCCCGAGGCCCGTGCCGCCGCGTTTGCTGCCCCGCCAGAAGCGGGTGAAGACGCGGTTCATGGATTCCTCCGGGATGCCGGGCCCCTCGTCGCTCACCGTGACCGACGTGCCGGCGTCCTCCCCCTCGCGCGGGGACGCCGTGGCCGTGATGTCGATCGTGACGGTTCCCTCGCCGTGCCGCACGGCATTTTCCAGCAGGTTGCTGAGCACCTGGTCGACCTTGTCGGGGTCGGCCCACAGCGCGGGCAGCGGCTGCTCCAGGCGCAGCAGGAAGCGGTCGGCGGGCTGGCCGGCGGCGACGTAGGCCTGGATGTGGCGTCCGACGGCCGCGCCGATGTCGACCGGCTGGCGCCTGACCTCCAGCCGCCCCGAGTCGATCCGCGAGATGTCGAGCAGCTCCGCGATCAGCCGGGTGACCCGGTCGGCGTCGGCGTCGACGGTCTCCAGCATCAGCCGCTTCTGGTCGTCGGTGAAGCGTTCCCACTTGGCGAGGAGCGTGGCGGTGAACCCCTTGACGGAGGTGAGGGGCGAGCGCAGCTCGTGGGCCACCGTCGCTATCAGCTCGGCATGGCTGCGCTCGGTGCGGCGGCGGGCCTCGGTGTCGCGCAGGGAGACCACGACGCGGCGGACCGGGCCGGTGGGCTCGCCGCGGACGTACCGGGCCGAGACGAGGACCTCCCGGCCCCCGGGGAGCAGCAGGTTCCGCTCGGGCTGGCGGACCCGGATGGCGAGGCCGCCGTAGGGGTCGGTCAGCTGCCACCAGCGGCGCCCCTCGATGTCCTCCAGCGGCAGCGCCTTCTCCAGCCGCTGCCCGAGGACGTGCGCGGCGGGGGCGGCGGTGATGCGCTCGGCCGCGGCGTTGAAGCAGATGACGCGGCCGTGCTCGTCGGCGACGACGAGGCCGTCGGGCAGCTCGTCGGGATCGATGCCGAGCCCGGCGAGGTCGCCGTGCCGGGGCGCGGGCGTGCGACGCGCGTCGCGTGCCCTGCTCGTGCCGACACTCATCCCCGTACCCCACCTCTCAGACGGCGCAGGTGGCCCCTCGGGCTGGTCACCCTACTAGCTCGTGGTGACGGAGCGGCACCCTCCGGAGGCGCGCTGTGCACGGGCCGACGCATAGAGACATACGGCGGCCGCGGTGGCGAGGTTCAGACTCTCGGCCTTCCCGTGGATCGGGACGCGCACCACGGCGTCCGCGAGTGCGCGGGTCTCCTCCGGGAGCCCCCACGCCTCGTTGCCGAACACCCAGGCGGTCGGCCCGCCCATGGTGCCCTGGTCGAGCTCGTCGTCGAGGTCGTCGGTCCCGGCGCCGTCCGCGGCGAGGATCCGGACGCCGACGCCCTTGAGCCCGGCGACCGCCTCCTGCACGGGGACGCCGACGGCGACCGGCAGATGGAACAGGGAGCCCACCGAGGCCCGTACGGCCTTGGGGTTGTAGAGATCGACGGAGGCGTCGGTCAGGACGACGGCCTCGGCCCCGGCGGCGTCGGCGCACCGGAGCACGGTCCCGGCGTTCCCGGGGTCGCGCACGTGCGCCAGTACGGCGACCAGCCGGGGCCGGGCGGCGAGGATCCGTGCGAACGGCGCGTCCAGGAACCGGCAGATCCCGACGAGCCCCTGCGGGGTGACGGTCGTCGAGATGTCGGCGACGACCTGCTCGGAGGCGAGGTGGACGCGGGCCCCGGCGGCACGGGCCTCGCCGACGATGTCGGCGTGGCGCTCCGCGGCCTCGACGGTGGTGAACAGCTCCACGAGCGTGTCCCGGTGCCCGGCCGCCTCCCGCACCGCCTGCGGCCCCTCCGCGAGGAACAGCCGCTCCTTGCTCCGGAAGTTCCTCCTGGCCAGCCGACGGGCGGCGGAGACGCGGGGGGAACGGGGGGAGATCAGCTCGGGGGTGGCGGAGGGCATGCGGTTCACCTTCGGCAGCTCAGGAAACAGCGGACCCGCAGGCTTCCTCAGCCTGCGGGTCCCTCATGTCACGTCGGCTCTGGGCCGGGATCGGCGTCAGGCCGCCTTCGGGGCGTTGACGTCGGCGGGCAGCGCCTTCTGGGCGACCTCGACCAGCGCGGCGAACGCGGTGGCGTCGTTGACGGCCAGCTCGGCGAGGATCTTGCGGTCGACCTCGACGTTGGCGGCCTTCAGGCCCTGGATGAAGCGGTTGTACGTGATGCCGTTGGCGCGGGCAGCGGCGTTGATGCGCTGGATCCACAGCTGGCGGAAGTCACCCTTGCGCTTCTTGCGGTCGTTGTAGTTGTAGACCAGCGAGTGGGTGACCTGCTCCTTGGCCTTGCGGTACAGGCGCGAACGCTGACCGCGGTAGCCGGATGCCTGCTCGAGGATCGCCCGGCGCTTCTTGTGGGCGTTGACTGCCCGCTTGACGCGTGCCACTTGTTAACTCCTTGTAGCGGGGCCGCGGGGGGACTCACACGGCCCGGAAACGATTGGGTCCCGGTCCAGACGTACGGCGCTCACTGCGGGCGCCGCCGACGTCACTTGCCGAGAAGCTTCTTGATCTTCTTGGCGTCGCCCGGGGCCATCTCGGCGTTGCCGGTGAGGCGGCGCGTCAGGCGCGACGACTTGTGCTCGAGCAGGTGGCGCTTGCCGGCGCGCTCACGGAGCACCTTGCCGGAGCCGGTGACCTTGAAGCGCTTGCTGGCACCGCTGTGCGACTTGTTCTTCGGCATGGCGCCGTTATCTCCTCGTCGGTGGCGTTCCGGTGCCCGGTCACAGAAACCGGGCACGGTGGAACGTCGCTCTTGTATCGGTTACGTCCTGGGGACTCGCGTCCCCGGGGGTCACGCTTCGGCAGGAGCCTCGGCAGTGTCCGTCGCGGTCTCGGCGTCCGCGGCGTTCTGCGACTTGCCGGGGTTGGCCTTCGCTTCGGCCTTGCGGGCCTCCTGCGCCTGGCGGGCCTCGGCCATCGCCTCGGTCTTCTTCTTGTGCGGACCGAGAACCATGATCATGTTGCGGCCGTCCTGCTTCGGGTTCGACTCCACGAAGCCGAGGTCCTGGACGTCCTCCGCCAGCCGCTGCAGCAGTCGGTAGCCCAGCTCGGGCCGGGACTGCTCGCGACCACGGAACATGATCGTGATCTTGACCTTGTCGCCCTGCTTGAGGAACCGGACGACGTGACCCTTCTTGGTGTCATAGTCGTGCGGGTCGATCTTCGGCCGGAGCTTCATCTCCTTGATGACCGTGTGCGCCTGGTTCTTGCGCGCCTCACGGGCCTTCATGGCCGACTCGTACTTGAACTTCCCGTAGTCCATGAGCTTGCACACGGGCGGACGGGCGTTCGCCGCCACCTCGACGAGGTCGAGGTCGTACTCCTGGGCAAGCTCCAGTGCCTTCGCGAGCGGGACGATGCCCACCTGCTCGCCACTGGGACCGACGAGTCGCACCTCGGGAACGCGAATCCGGTCGTTGATGCGGGGCTCGGCGCTGATGGATCCTCCTCGGTTAGCACCACACGGCGGTCTGGCGGACAGCCGCGTATGTCTTGTTTCGACAGACCTAACCGCACCGAAGCAGAAAAAATGCCCCGGACGATCACAGGCGGGACTCCGAGCACTACCGGAGCACCGCCGCGATGCCGCGGGGCGCACTTTCGGACGACTCCATCGTCCGTACGGAACGATGGTGGTCGCCTGACCGGGGTGACCCGCCGTCCCGGGGGACGGTCAGGTGGGAGATCGGAGCCTCCACTTGTGGGCCGGGCCGCGCGCTGTCGCGCCCGTCCGGCCGGTCGTCACACAAGGTTAGCAGCAACCCGGGGGTGGTGCGAACCGGCGTGCACCGGGCCCTATCGTGTGGGACATGAGTGACACCCCTCCTGAGTCCCCCGCCGACTTCGACGCCATGGCCCGTGACATCGCCGAGGTCCCCGCGGTCGAGGTGATCGTGACGGTCGCCGTCAACCTGATGAGCGCCGCCGCGGTGAAGCTCGGCCTGACCGAGGAGGGCGACAAGTACAAGGACCTGGACGAGGCGCGCAAGCTGGTCACCGCCCTCGCCGGGCTGCTGGAGGCGTCCGCGACCGAGATCAGCTCCTTCCACGCGGCCCCGCTGCGCGACGGCCTGAAGTCGCTCCAGCTGGCCTTCCGCGAGGCTTCGCTCGTGGCGGACGAGCCGGGCCAGGGGCCGGGCGAGAAGTACACCGGGCCGATCTACGGGTAGTGCCGCGGCCCGGGAAGGTCCGCCGGAGGGCCCGCGGCGCCGCGCCGGGCGTCGCCGGGCAGGGGGGACTTCCGCCGGCCGTCCTCGGTGATCACCGTACGTACAAGGGCTCGCCCGGCGGCGTCGCCCCGGCCGGCAGCAGTGCCAGGTCGAGGCCGCGCACCAGGCGGGCCCTCAGCGTCGCGTCGGCGGCCAGCCGCCCGGCGACCGCGCGGGCGGCCTCGTCGGGTGCGGCGGAGGCGTCGAGGACGAGGGCGAGGGTGCCGTCGGCCCGGCCGGGCCCGAGGTGGGCGCGCAGGACCGACGGCTCGGCCCGGACGGCGGCGCGGACCGCCTCCCGGACCGCGGGGTCGGCGAGCGGGTCGGTGGTCGTACGGCCCTCGGCGAGGGCGAGCAGCGCGGGTCCGGTCAGCTCGAACGGCACCGGCCCGGCCAGGTCCAGGACCACCGTGTCCGCCTTCTCGTGCGCCGCGGCCCGCAGGGCCTGGTGCAGCGGTACGGCGACGGGCCGGGCCGCCGGGTCCCAGCGGGCCAGCGCGTCGGTGGAGGTGAAGGCCGGCAGCGCGGTCCGGGACCCGGCCTTCAGGGTCGGCACGGCCATGTCGCTGGTCTTCTCGCGGCGCAGCCCGTTCTCGTCCTCCTCGGCCTCGCCCAGGACGGCCACCACGGGGACGAGGAGCCGGGCGCCCTTCAGCGCCCGGAGGACGGGGGCCACGGCGGTGCGGTCCTCGGCCCAGGCGGCGAGCGCCGCGCTCAGCGCGGGGTCGGCGGAGCCGTCGTCGTCCGAGAAGCCGGGGTCGGGAATGTTCTTGTTCGCCACGGTCACCGACCCTATAGGGGAGATGCTGCTGGGCTTGTGCGGCCCCGGAAACCGGTCGTTCACGGCCTTCACCGCTTTCTCAGAATCCGCTGACACACATCTAACGTCCGTCTAACGGCACGCACAGTCGGCGCCCCGAGCATCGCGGGCATGGAGTCCTCCAGAGCCCGCAGAGGCCGCCGCTCGCGCCCGCCCAGGACCCGGTCCCTGCTCCACGTCGCCCTCGCCGCCCTGACCGTGGTGGGCGGTACGGCCGCCGGGACGGTGTACGTGAAGGCCCAGGCGCACTCGGGCGCGGGCCCCGTATCGTCGTCGGCGACGGCGTCGGCCTCCCCCTCGGCCACGGCGGACGGGGAGGAATCCGTGGAATCCGTGACACAGGCGGCGGTCGACCACGACGCGCTGCTGAGCACCGCCATGGCGTCGGTGCCCGTCGAGGACGGCGCGGACGTGGCGGTGGCGGTGCTGGACCTCGGGTCCGGCGCGAGCGCCTCCTACGGGGACGGCGCCTTCGACACGGCGAGCATCGTCAAGGTCGACATCCTGGCGACGCTGCTGCTGCAGGCGCAGGACGCGGACCGGCATCTCACGGCGGCCGAGAAGGCGTACGCCACCGCGATGATCGAGAACAGCGACAACGACTCGGCGTCGGCGCTGTGGCGGACCATCGGCGGGGCGGACGGGCTCGACGCCGCCAACGAGCGGCTCGGGCTCACGGGCACCGAGGGGGGCGACGGCATGCTGTGGGGGCTGACCCAGACCACGGCCGCCGATCAACTCACGCTGCTGCGCCAGGTGTTCGGGGACGACTCGGAGCTGAGCGAGACCTCGCGGGCGTATCTGCAGGGGCTGATGGGGCAGATCGCCGCCGACCAGCACTGGGGTGTCTCGGCCGCGGCCGACGGCTCGCGGTGGGCGCTGAAGAACGGCTGGCTGGCCCGCAGCACGACGGGCCTGTGGGACATCAACAGCATCGGGCGCGTGACGGCCGACGGGAGCGACTGCCTGGTGGCCGTGCTGTCGAACGGCAACTCGACGAAGGCGAAGGGGATCTCGCTGGTCGAGGCGGCGGCCGAGGCGGCGGTCGGGGCGCTGGCCGCCGGCGGCTGACTACCTGCCCTCGTAGCGGCTGCGGCGGCCGCGCCACATGACCACGGCCATCACGAGCAGGACCCCGCCGAGGCTGCCGGCGAGCGGGGCGGCCCAACCGCTGGTGTCGTCGCCCGGCTCGGCGATGTCCGGGCCCGGGCCGAAGTACTTCTCGCCGTACGACGCGGCCCGGAGGCCCTCCGGCTCGAGGCGGCCGGCGGCCTTGATGGCGGCGGCCGGGTCGATCATGCCGAAGCCGCGGGAGTCGTCACGGCCGCCCGAGGGGGCGTTGCGGGCGGTGTCCTCCAGGAGCTGCTTGATCTGGGCGGGGGTGAGCCCGGGGTGCGCGGCCTTGATGAGGGCGACGGCGCCGGAGACGAAGGCCGAGGCCGCGCTGGTGCCCCACCCCTCGTAGTACTTGTGGTCCGGGTCGGCGATGACGATGTCGACGCCGGGGGCGCTGACCGTAGCGTACCAGCGGCGGGTGGAGAAGGAGGCGCGGGTGCCGAAGCGGTCCACGGCGGTCGCGGCGATGACGCCCGGATAGGCCGCCGGGTAGGAGACGTGGTCGCCCTTCTCGCCGCCGTTGCCGGCCGAGGCGACCACGGCGACGCCCTTCTCGAGGGCGTACTGGACGGCCTCGTCCTCGGCGGGTTCGGGGTGGGCGGAGGCGGAGTCGTCGCCGAGGGAGAGGTTGATGACGTCGGCGCCGTGGTCGGCGGCCCAGCGGATGCCTTCGGCGAGGGCGTTGCCGCGGGTGCCGCGCGCCTTGGTGCGGGCCGGGTCGCCGTCCTCGAGGATCACGCGGACGGGGAGGATCTTCGCCTCGGGGGCGACGCCCATGACGCCGTCGCCGTCGCCGGGACCGTGGCCGTGCCCGGCGATGATCCCGGCCATGGCCGTCCCGTGCCGGGCCCAGGCCCGGTCGCCCCGCTTCGCCCCGAAGCCGATCATGTCCTTCGCGGCCAGGACGTTGCCCGCGAGGTCGGGGTGGTCCGCCTCGACGCCGGTGTCGAGGACGGCGACCGTGATGCCCTTGCCCTCGGTGGTCCGCCACGCCTGCCGGGTGTGCAGGGCGTCGAGGGCCCACTGCTGGGCGCGTATGCCGTCGGCGTGCGCGACCGCGGGCGGGACGAGCGCGAGGGAGGCGGCGAGGAGGAGGCTCAGCGTGCCGAGACGGCGCTTCGCCCCCGCCCCGTCCCTCGGTGCGGTACGGCGCTTCACGAGGGCTTCTCCGTGGGCGAGGTGACGTCTTTGCGCAGGGAGCGCTCGATGCGGTCGGCGAGCCCCTGGGCCTCGTTGCCGAGGCCGGCCTGGGCGGGGGCCGAGGTGGCTCCGGACTGCGTGGCCTGCTCGGCCGGGACCGGCGTGTCGACGCTGCGGCCGTCGGCCCAGCCCGAGACCGCGTAGACGACGACGGGGGCGTCGGTGAGCACGGAGACGGTCCAGGAGGCGCGCTGCTCGGGGCCGAAGCGGGCGGCGGCGGTGCCCTTCTCGGCGTAGGGGCGGGGCATGAGGTCGGTGCGGGTGCCGAGCCCCTCGTTCCGGAAGCGCCTGGCGAAGGCGTCCATGGAGGCGGCGTCGGCCTTGGTGAACACCAGGCCGACGGTGGTGACGAAGCTCTGGGTGGCGTCGGTGTAGGTGGCGCGCAGCAGCCGCCGGCAGCCCAGGGGGGCGAGGGCCTTGCTCAGGAGTGGGTCGAAGGCGTTCTTGCAGCCGCTGTCCGGTGCGACGGCGACGCGTGTCCAGGTGCGGTCGGCGCCGCCGGGGCCGGCGCCCGTGCCCTGCACGGTCGGCGGGAACAGCCGGTCCACGGGCACGCTGTGCCAGAGGGTCCCGGCCGTGGCGTAGGTGTCCTGCGTGCCGCCTTCGCCGCCCCCGCCGACCAGCCAACTGCCGGTCACGGCACCGCCGATGAGGCCGAGTCCGAGCACGAGGCAGACGCCGGCGGCGGCCGTGCGCGGCCGCACCCGCACCCCGAGCGGACGCGGCCGGGCCTGCTCGTCGTACCCCTCGGGCTGCCCGAACGACACGACGGGCCGGGCCGGGCCCGGCGTCCGGCCGGGCGTGCCGGGTGCGCTCCAGGACAGTGCGGGGTCGGGTCCCACGGTGTCCGGTGCGGGGGCCGGCGGGGACGGTACGGGCGGGGCCTCCGCGGGAGGTGGGCGCAGGCGCCCGGTGGACTCCTGGGTGCTCTCCACGGGGGCGCTCGTGCGCTGCGGCGCGACCGTGGGGCGGTGGGCCGGGCGGGGCGGCACGGTCGCGGCGGGCGCGTCCGGGCCGGTGCCCTCGCGCCGCCGTGCACGCCGCTCCGCACCGGGCTCCTCGCGCCCGGCCGCCGGCGGGGCGTCCGGGAAGCGTGCCGACGCCTGCGGCGGGGGCGGGGGCGGGGGCGGGCCGACGGGCGCCCGCAGACTCGGGAAGCGCGGCCCGCGCTCAGGTGCGCGGGTTCCCGGCGTACGGATGTCGGAACCGCTGGCGTCCGGGGTGCGGGTGTCCCGGGCGGGGGCGTCCTGGGTGCGGGCGTCGCGGGCGTTGGTGTCCCGGGCGCCGGTGTCCGGGGGGCGGGCGTCGCGAACGCGGGTGTCCCGGGCGTTGGGGTCCGGGGTGCGGGGGTCCCGAGCGCCGGTAGCCCGAGCGCGGGCGTCCCGAGCGCCGGTGGCCGGAGTGCGGGCGTCCCGAGCGCCGGTGGCCCGAGCGCGGGCGTCCCGAGCACCAGTATCCGGAGTGCGGGTGTCCCGGGCGCCGATGTCCGGCGTGCGGGCGTCCCGAGTGCGGGCGTCCCAAGCGCCGGTGGCCCGAGCGTTGGCGTCTCGAGCACCGGTATCCGGAGTGCGGGTGTCCCGGGCGCCGATGTCCGGAGTGCGGGCGTCCCGGGCGCCGATGTCCGGCGTGCGGGCGTCCCTAGCGTTGGTGTCCCGAGCGCCGGTGGCCGGGGTGCTGGTGGCCGGGGGGCGGGTGGGGTTCTGGGAGCGCTCCGTGTCACGGTCCGGGGCGGGTCCGGTGCCCGGCCGCTCCGCCGGGACCTCCTCCTCGGCAGGGCCGGCGGAGCCGCGGCGGGCGAACGCGTCGAACGGTTCGGAGGTGCGCCACGGGGACCAGACGCCGTCGGACCCGGTGGTGCCGGACCCGGTGGTGCCGTCCTCGGTGGGCGCGGGTTCGGGGGCCGCCGGGTCCGGGCCGGCCGCCGGGGGCCTGGACGGACGTGGGGGGATGGAGGCGTGCTGCGCTTCCGTGCTCATGCACCCCCCGTTTCCTCGCGCCCGGACCGACTACCTGTACGCGGGCCGCCGTCCGTGCGCTCAACCGGCCGACGCCGGGTTTCGGTCCGTCCCGGGGCACGCATACCCGTACGAACGCTGTGGCATCCCCGAGCGCGGTGTGCGGCCGACGTCGCCCCGCCGTACGTGCGCGTCACTCTACGGGCTGCCCCTGCCGGAACGGGAACCGGTCCACGAGCCCGGGGCATCTGCCCGGAACGTCCCCCTACCCTGCGGTAATCCTGTCTGGCAGGCTGCGTTCATGACTGCGCGCGCCGCCGACCGGGCCCGTTACGACCGGGCCACCGCCCATCTGGACGCCCCGCTCGCCATCGTGGACCTGGACGCCTTCGACGCCAACGCGGACGATCTCGTCCGCCGCGCCGCCGGCAAGCCGATCCGCGTCGCGAGCAAGTCCGTACGCTGCCGGGCCCTGCTGGAGCGGGTCCTGGACAGGGACGGGTTCGCCGGCGTCATGGCCTTCACCCTCGCCGAGTCCCTGTGGCTGGCGCGCAGCGGGTTCGACGACATCCTGCTCGCCTACCCCTCCGCGGACCGCGCCTCCTACGCGGAGCTCGCCGCCGACCCCAAGCTCGCCGCCGCCGTGACCGTGATGGTCGACGACCCCGAGCAGCTGCGCCTCATCGACGAGGCACGCGACGGCGGCCGTGAGGTCATCCGCGTCTGCCTGGAGCTGGACACCTCGCTCAGGCTGTTCGGGGGCCGCGTGCGCGTCGGCGCGCGCCGTTCCCCGCTGCACTCCCCCGCCCAGGTCGCCGACATGGCCCGCGCCGTGGCCCGGCGCCCCGGCTTCAAGGTCGTGGGGATCATGGCCTACGAGGGCCATGTCGCGGGCGTCGGCGACTCCGTCGCCGGGCAGCCGCTGCGCTCGCGCGCCGTCCGGCTGATGCAGGCCACCGCCCGCCGGGAGCTGGCCGAGCGGCGCGGCGCGGTGGTGCGCGCGGTGCGGGCCGTCGTGCCCGACCTGGAGTTCGTCAACGGCGGCGGCACCGGCAGCGTGCAGCACACCGCCGCGGAGGACGCGGTCACCGAGATCGGCGCCGGCTCCGGGCTGTACGTGCCGCGGCTGTTCGACAACTACACCTCCTTCACCGGGCGTCCGGCCGCCCTGTTCGCCCTGCCCGTCGTGCGCCGGCCGGGCGTCGGCGTGGTGACGGTGCTGGGCGGCGGCTATCCCGCCTCCGGTGCGGCCGGACCCGACCGTCTGCCGGTCCCGCACCTGCCCGAGGGGCTGCGCTACGACCCCCAGGAGGGGCCCGGCGAGGTGCAGACGCCGCTGCTCGGCTCCCCCGCGGACGACCTGCTGATCGGTGACAAGGTGTGGTTCCGGCACGCCAAGGCCGGCGAGCTGTGCGAACGGTTCGACGTGCTGCATCTCGTCGCGGGCGAGACCGTGACGGCGACCGTCCCGACGTATCGCGGCGAGGGTCACACCTTCCTGTGAGGGTGCGGCGCGGCCCGGCCGGTCACGTCGTCGGGCCGATGCTGCTGCCTACCCCGCCGCCGGTCGCCGCGTCACCGATCGGGCGGATGCCCCTGGCGATCCGGTCCATGTCGGCGACCGGCGGACCGGCCTCGCCCGCGTCGAAGACGAACCGCACGATCACCGGCGCCTCGGTGCCGACGGTGGAGGGGAAGGCGAGGGACTCGACGAAGCCGCCGGGCCCCTTGGCCGTCGTGACGCGCCAGCGCACGAAGTATCCGGCCCGGCCCGCCACCGCGATCTGGCCGGACTTGACCTGGCGGTGGGACTCGATGCCGCCGAAGGGCCGGCGGCCGACCAGGTCGCGGTCGTAGGCGGCGTCGGCGGCGTCCGCGATGTCCTGCCGGGCGAGCGCCCGCGGGGAGGTCTGGTCGCTCTGGCTCACCGTGCGCGAGATGACGAGGCCGTGCCGGCACACGCCGGAGTCGCCGGGGCAGTCGTAGGTCCCGTCGGTGGTCATGACGACGTCGTCCTCGGCGACGTATCGCGGCCTGACCCACCCGTCGAGCAGTGGCAGGGTGATGCCGTTGAGCTGGTCGGTGACGACGGACGGGTCGTCGGCGGAGGGCCCGGAGGCGGACGGCGACGGTGAGGCGCCGCCGCGGGTCGGCCCGGCGCCGGAGCCGACGGGGTTCGGCGCGGTCCGCACGTCCGGGCCGTCCCCGTCCCCGCTCCCGCCGAGGAAGACCGCGCCCGTGACGATCGCCGCGACGAGCACGGCGCCGGCCGCGACCAGTGCCACGGCCTTCGCCCGGCCGGAACCGCCCGGGGCAGGCTGCCGCACGGGCACGGTGTCCGGGCTGCGGTGCTCGGTCCAGGCGGTGCCGTCCCACCAGCGCTGCTGGTGGGGGGCCGACGGGTCGGGGTACCAGCCGGGCGGGGGCGACATGCTCATCCCGGCACTCTAGGACGCGGCCTGACGCTCCGTACACGGCGCCCGTCCGGGGCGGTGCGCCCCGGCGGCAGCTTCTACAGCGGTGTGACGTAGGCGCCCGAGATGCCGCCGTCCACCAGGAAGTCGGTGGCGTTCACGAAGGACGAGTCGTCGCTGGCCAGGAAGGCGACCGCCGCGGCGATCTCCGTGGCCTCCGCGAACCGGCCGACCGGGATGTGCACCAGGCGGCGGGCGGCCCGCTCCGGGTCCTTGGCGAACAGCTCCTGCAGCAGGGGGGTGTTGACCGGTCCCGGGCAGAGCGCGTTCACCCGGATGCCCTCGCGGGCGAACTGCACGCCCAGTTCGCGGGACATGGCGAGGACGCCGCCCTTGGACGCGGTGTACGAGATCTGGGACGTGGCCGCCCCCATCCTCGCCACGAAGGACGCCGTGTTGATGATGGAACCCCTGCCCTGCCGGCGCATGTAGGGGATGGCGGCCTTGCAGCACAGGTAGACGGAGGTGAGGTTGACCTCCTGGACCCGCTTCCAGGCCTCCAGGCCGGTCTCCAGGATGGAGTCGTCGTCGGGCGGCGAGATGCCCGCGTTGTTGAAGGCGACGTCGACGCTGCCGTACGTGTCGAAGGCGGTCCGGAACAGGGCCTCGACCTGGTCGGCGTCGGTGACGTCGACCTTCACGAAGATCCCGCCCACCTCCTCGGCCGCCGCCTTGCCGCGGACCTCGTCGACGTCGCCGCAGACGACGTGGGCGCCCTCGGAGGCGAGCCGGCGGGCGGTGGCGAGCCCGATGCCGCTGCCGGCTCCGGTGATGACGGCGGTACGGCCGACCAGGCGTCGGCAGACAGGGGTGTCGGTCACTGTGCGGGGCCTTCCGTGCTGATGAAGACGTTCTTGGTCTCGGTGAAGGCGGTCAGCGCGTCCGGGCCGAGCTCGCGCCCGAGGCCGGACTGCTTGAGGCCGCCGAAGGGGGTCCAGTAGCGGACGCTGGAGTGGGAGTTGACGGAGAGGTTGCCGGCCCGGACCGCATGGGAGACGCGCAGCGCACGGCCCAGGTCGCGGGTCCACAGCGAGCCGGCCAGGCCGTAGGGGGTGTCGTTGGCGAGCCGGATCGCGTCGGCCTCGTCGGTGAAGGGGAGGAGGACGGCGACCGGGCCGAAGATCTCCTCGCGGGCCGCGCCGGAGTCGGGCCGCTCGCCGGTGAGGACGGTCGGCGGGAACCAGAAGCCGGGCCCGTCGGGGGCGCCGCCGCGCAGGGCCGGGGCGCCGTCCGGCACGAACGACCGTACGCGGTCCAGCTGCTGACGGCTGATCAGCGGCCCCATCTGCGTCTTCTCCTCGGCGGGGTCGCCCACCACGATGCCGGCCAGCGCGTCGGCGAGCAGCTCGCGGACCTCGTCGTACACGGACTCCTGCACCAGGATCCGGGTGCGTGCGCAGCAGTCCTGGCCGGAGTTGTCCAGGAAGGAGAAGGGGTCGACGGCCGGGCCGAGGTCGGCGTCGGCGAAGACGATGTTGGGGCTCTTGCCGCCGAGTTCGAGGGTGACCGGCTTGACCAGGCGGGCGCACCGCTCCATGACCTCGCGGCCGGTGCGGGTGGAGCCGGTGAACACGATCTTCGCCACGTCGGGGTGGTCGACGAGAGCGCGTCCGGCGACGCCGCCGTGGCCGGGCAGCACCTGGAACAGATGCTCCGGCAGGCCCGCCTCCAGGGCGAGTTCGGCCAGGCGCAGGGCGGTCAGCGGGGTGGTCTCGGCGGGTTTGAGGACGACCGCGTTGCCCGCGGCGAGGGCAGGGAAGGAGCCCCAGGCGGCGATGGGCATCGGGAAGTTCCAGGGGGCGATGACGCCGACCACGCCGAGCGGTTCCTGGAAGGTGACGTTCCAGCCGCCGGGCGCGGGGATCTGCCGGCCGAGGAGGCGTTCGGCGCCGCCCGCGGAGTACAGCAGCAGGTCGCGGGCGTTGCCGGCCTCCCAGCGTGCGTTGCCGAGGAGGTGGCCCGCCTCGCGGACCTCCAGCCGCGCGAGGTCCTCCACCTGGGCGTCGACGACGTCGGCGAAGCGGCGCAGCAGGCGCGCCCGGTCGGCGGGCGGCAGGGCGGCCCACCGCCGCTGTGCGCGGCCGGCGCGGACGACGGCCGTGTCCACGTCGGCCGGGGTGGCGGCGGGGACGGTGGCGACGACCTCCTCGGTGGCGGGGTTGAGGACGCGGAGCTCGTGTTCGCGCTCGTGCTCGTGGGACAACGGGGAACCTCTCACATGCGTTCGAAGGAGCGGCGCAGCTCCCAGTCGGTCACGGCGGCGTCGTAGGCCTCGAGCTCGACCCGCGCCATGTTGCGGTAGTGCGCGACGACCTCGTCGCCGAAGGCGGCCCGGGCGATCGGGCTGTTCTCCCAGAGGTCCGCGGCCTCCCGCAGGGTGGTCGGGACGTGCTCGTACTCGGCGGTGTACGCGTTGCCCGGGCAGGCCTCGGGCAGCCGCAGCTTCTGCTCGATGCCGTGCAGCCCGGCCGCGACCAGCCCGGCGACGGCCAGGTGCGGGTTGACGTCGCCGCCCGGCAGCCGGTTCTCGAAGCGCAGGGACCGGCCGTGGCCGACGACGCGGAGGGCGCAGGTGCGGTTGTCGTGGCCCCAGGCGACGGCGGTCGGGGCGAAGGAGCCCGGCTGGAACCGCTTGTAGGAGTTGATGTTGGGGGCGTAGAGCAGGGAGAAGTCCCGCAGGGCGGCGAGCTGTCCGGCGAGGAAGTGCCGCATGACGTCCGACATGCCGTCCTCCCCCTCACCGGGCATGACGTTGTTGCCGGCCGCGTCCGCGAGCGAGAGGTGGATGTGGCAGGAGTTGCCCTCGCGCTCGTTGTACTTGGCCATGAAGGTGATCGACACGCCCTCCTGGGCGGCGATCTCCTTGGCGCCGGTCTTGTAGATCGCGTGCTGGTCGCAGGTGCGCAGGGCTTCGTCGTAGCGGAAGGCGATCTCGTGCTGGCCGGGGTTGCACTCGCCCTTGGCGGACTCGACGGTGAGGCCGGCGCCCGCCATCTCGTTCCGGATGCGGCGCAGCAGGGGCTCGATCCGGCCGGTGCCGAGGACCGAGTAGTCGATGTTGTACTGGTTGGCCGGCGTCAGCCCTCGGTAGCCCGCCTCCCAGGCCTGTTCGTAGGTGTCCTTGAAGACGATGAACTCCAGCTCGGTGCCGACCTGGGCGGTGAGGCCGTGTTCGGCGAGGCGGTCGAGCTGGCGGCGCAGGATCTGGCGCGGGGCGGCGACGACGGGCGAGCCGTCGTTCCAGGCGAGGTCGGCGATCAGCATGGCCGTGCCGGCGTTCCAGGGCACGCGCCGCAGGGTGCTGAGGTCCGGATGCATGGCGAAGTCGCCGTAGCCGCGGTCCCAGGAGGACATGGCGTAGCCGTCGACGGTGTTCATCTCGGTGTCGACGGCGAGGAGGTAGTTGCAGCCCTCGGTGCCGTGGTGCAGGACCTCGTCGAGGAAGAAGCGGGCGGCGAACCGCTTGCCCTGGAGGCGCCCTTGCATGTCGGGGAAGGCCAGGACGACAGTGTCGATCTCTCCGCCGGCGACGAGGGCGTGCAACTCCTCGACGCCGAGCGGAGGTGTGCGGTCTGCCACGGGAGATCTCCTTCGGCTGCTGCCCTTTTTCCACCGGGCCGGAAGCCATAAGGTATGCCGGAGAACCATTGCTTGGGAAGGGGGTGCGGCGGGATGTCGGCGGATCCGGACGGGGACCCGGAGGACCGGTTGACGCCGGTGCTGCGGCCGGTGCGGGCGGGCAACGGCTTCGAGGAGGCGCTGGAGCAGATCCTCCAGGTCGTACGGCTGGGCCTGGTGCCGGGGGGCGAGCGGCTGCCGGCCGAGCGGGAGCTCGCGGAGCGGCTCGGCATCAGCCGCGTCACGCTGCGCGAGGTGCTCAGGGTGCTGCAGGACCAGGGTCTGGTGGAGGCGCGGCGCGGGCGCTACGGCGGAACGTTCGTGCTCCCGCGCCCGGACGCGGGCGGCGAGGACGAGCTGCGGCGCCGGGTCGCCGAGGTCGACATCGAGGACGTGCTGCGCTTCCGGGAGGTCCTGGAGGTCGGCGCGGCGGGGCTGTGCGCGACGCACGGCCTGGGCAAGGAGCAGGCGGACCGCCTGCGGGAGGCACTGGACCGCACCGGCGACGCGCCGCTCGCCGACTACCGCAGGCTGGACACCCTGCTCCACCTCACCCTCGCGGAGCTGTGCGGGTCGCCGACGCTGACCGCGCAGTACGCGGCCGTGCGGGCCACGGTGAACGACCTGCTCGACTGCATCCCGCTCCTCGTCCGCAACCTGGAGCACTCGCAGCGCCAGCACGTCGCGCTGGTGGAGGCGGTGCTGGACCGGGACGCGGAGGGGGCGCGGGAGATCATGCGGGAGCACTGCGCGGGGACGGCGGCCCTGCTCAGGGGTTTCCTGGCCTGAGCCACGGCCGCGCGATCAAAGGTATGGATCGGATCCATTGCTGCGGCGGGAGGACGTATGGCAGGCGGGCCGCTGATCGGCATCAGCACGTATCTGGAGGCCGGGGTGCGCTGGGGCGTGTGGGAGCTGGAGGCCGCGCTGCTGCCGGCCGGCTACCCGCGGCTCGTGCAACGGGCGGGCGGGGTGGCGGTGATGCTGCCGCCGGACGAGGGCGCGCGGGCCGCGGACGTGGTGGGCCGGCTGGACGGTCTGGTGATCGCGGGCGGGCCGGACGTCGAGCCGGCCCGCTACGGCGCCGGGCGCGACCCCCGCACCGGGCCGCCGGCCCGTGCCCGGGACGCCTGGGAACTGGCGCTGATCGATGCCGCGCTGGCCGCACGCGTGCCGCTGCTGGGCATCTGCCGGGGCATGCAGCTGCTGAACGTGGCCCTCGG
The DNA here is from genome assembly GCF_044767585.1 of Streptomyces sp. NPDC101225. Taxonomy (NCBI): domain Bacteria; kingdom Bacillati; phylum Actinomycetota; class Actinomycetes; order Kitasatosporales; family Streptomycetaceae; genus Streptomyces; species Streptomyces sp. NPDC101225. The sequence goes on along the minus strand of NZ_JBIWOE010000026.1, from coordinate 14,893 downwards.
CGGCACCCTCGTGCAGCACCTCGACGGTCACGCGGAGGTCGTGGGCGTCTTCGGCCATCACCCGGTCAAGCCGGTGCCGGGCACGCGCTACGCCGCCGCCGTGCCGGAGGAGACGTCCGTCCCGACCTACCACCATCAGGCGGTCGACCGCCTCGGCACCGGGCTCGTGCCGTCGGCCCACGCGGCGGACGGCACGGTGGAGGCGGTCGAGCTGCCGGCGGCCGACGGCTGGGTGCTGGGGGTCCAGTGGCATCCCGAGATGGGCGAGGACCTGCGGGTCGTGCGCGGGTTGGTGGAGGCGGCGCGGACCACACGCCAGGCACCGGTCACGCGGCCCTTCGGCGACAGGGGCTAGGTGTGTCGACCCGCAGGGTTGTTCACGCGGCTGACGGGTGGCCGGCCACAGCGCTGGGGCGGGTTGCGAAAGTCCCGCCTGCCCGGCGGGCGGACGACGCTGCTTTCGAAACACGCCCTAGCCGCGCGTCAGGGAGAGCAGGTCCCTCGCCGGGCCCGCCGGCCGGTGCCCCGTGGGCCACACCGCCCGCAGGTCGCGGGCGAGCGCGATGCCCTCCACCGGCACCGGCACCAGCCGCCGCATCGCCAGCTCCTCCCGTACGGCCAGTTCGCTCAGCACCGCGGGGCCCGCCCCGCTCACGGCGGCCGCCTTCACCGCGGTCGTCGAGGAGAGCTCGATCAGGGGGCGCGCCAGTCCGCCCAGGGCCGCGTCCAGGACCTGCCGGGTCCCGGAGCCCTTCTCCCGGAGGATCAGCGGGGTCGCGGCCAGTTCGGCGGCGGCCAGCGGCTTTCGCCGCCGGGCCCACGCATGGGCGGGCCCCGTCACCACGATGAGGCGGTCGCGGGCGATGACCGCGGAGTCGAGGCCGTGCGGCACGTCGACGCCCTCCACGAAGCCGAGATCCGCCTCGCCCGACAGCAACTGCTCGGCGACCGCGGCCGAGTTGCCGGCGAGCAGGGAGACCGCCGTGTCGGGGCGCTGGGCGCGCAGCGCCAGCAGCCAGCCGGGCAGCAGATACTCGGCGATCGTCATGCTCGCCGCCACCCGCAGCCGCGAGTCGCGCCGGTCCCGCAGCGCCTGCGCCCCCGCGTCGAACGCCTCCGCCGCCTCCACGATCCGCCGCGCCCAGTCCGTGACCAGCGCGCCGGCGCCGGTGAGCCGGGAGCCCCGCGGCGACCGGTCGACGAGGGCCACGCCGAGCTGCCGCTCCATCGACCGGATCCGGCTGCTGGCCGCGGGCTGCGTGATGCCCAGCTCGCGCGCCGCCCCGCCGAGGCTGCCGACCCGCGCCACCGCCAGCAGCAGCTCCAGCGCGCCCAGGTCCGGCACCCGGTGCGCCAGCGAGCCCCGCGTCTCCCCTTCGCTCATAAACCCAGCTTATGCCCTGATAGAACAGCACTCCCTGGTCGGCCGTCCCGGACGACGGGACCGTGGAGTCATGGTCACCGCAGCCCAGCACCTTCCGCACGCCACCCCCCGTGCCCCTCGTGTCCCCCGCGCCACGGCCGTCCGCCATCTCGGACCCAACTGGTACGCCGCCGTCATGGGCACCGCCATCGTCGGCACCGCGGGAGCGGCCCTCCCCCTGCACGTCCCCGGCCTGCGCACCGCCTGCGCCGCCATGTGGGCGCTCTCGCTCGCACTTCTGCTCACCGTGCTCGCCGCCCGCGCGCTGCACTGGAGGTACCACCGCGACCAGGCCCGCGCCCATCTCCTCGACCCGGCGGCGGCGCCGTTCTACGGCTGCCTGTCCATGGGGCTGCTGGCCGTCGGCGCCGGCGCCATGGTCGTCGGCCGGGACTGGATCGGCCTGCGGGGCGCCGTCGCCCTCGACGGCGTGCTGTTCACCGCCGGGACGGTGATCGGGCTGGCGGCCGCCGTCGCGGTGCCGTACCTGATGGCCGTACGGCACCGGATCGAGCCCGGGCAGGCGTCTCCGGTGTGGCTGCTGCCGGTGGTCGCACCCATGGTGTCCGCCGCGGTCGGGCCGCTGCTCGTGCCGCATCTGCCGCCGGGGCAGCCCCGGGCGACGCTGCTCCTCGCCTGCTTCGCGATGTTCGGGCTGAGTCTGCTCGCGACCCTGGTGATGCTGCCGGTGATCTTCGCCCGGCTGATCACCGGCGGTCCGCTGCCGCTCGCGCTGACCCCGGCCCTGTTCCTGGTGCTGGGCCCGCTCGGCCAGTCCACGACCGCGGTGGGCAAGTTCGCGGACGCCGCCCCCGGTGCCGTGCCGGCGCCCTACCGCGAAGGATTCGGCGTCCTCGCCGTCCTCTACGGCGTGCCCGTCATGGGCTTCGCGCTGCTGTGGCTCGCGTTCGCCGCCGCGTACGTGGTGCGGGCGCGCCGCCACGGCATGGGCTTCTCGATGACGTGGTGGGCGTTCACCTTCCCCGTGGGGACGTGCGTCACCGGCGCCGAGTCCCTCGCCGGCCGCACCGGCCTCCTCGGCTACGACTGGCTCGCGGTCGGGCTGTACGTGCTGCTCGTCGCCGCGTGGGGCACCGCCGCCCTGTACACGGCCCGCGGCCTGGTCAGCGGCGAGCTGCTCGCAGCGCCTGGCCGAGCACCCGTGGAGCCTCGGCCAACGACGGCCCGTACCACGTGAGATGACGTCCGCTGACCAGGGCGCACCGCAGCCCCGGGAACGCCTCCGGGCCGTCCCCGGCGGTGAAGCGGTAGGGCTCGTCCGGCAGTACGACGACGTCCGGCGCCGCCGCCCGCAACTCCTCGGCGGGGACGCGGGGATAGCGGTCGGGGTGGCGGGCGTGGAGGTGGTCGACGCCGAGGCGGGAGAGGACGTCGCCGGCGAACGTGTCCCGGCCCAGCACCATCCAGGGGCGGCGCCAGATCGGCACCACGGCCGTCGTACGCCGCCGCGGGCGGGGCAGTTCGGACCAGGCGCTCTCCGCCTCGTCCAGCCAGCGCGGCCGGGAGGCCGCCCCGCACGCCCGCAGCACCCGCTCCAGCTCCGCGAACGCCTGCGGTACGGCGCGCACCTCGGTCACCAGCACCTCGGTGCCCGCCGCGCGCAGGGCCGCCAGGTCGGGCTCGCGGTTCTCCTCCTCGTTCGCGACCACCAGGTCGGGGGCGAGGGCGAGGACGCGGTCGAGCTTCGGGTTCTTGGTGCCGCCGACGCGTGCCACGTCGAGGTCCACGGGGTGGGTGCACCAGTCCGTCGCGCCGACGAGGGCGCCGGGCACCGAGACCGCCACCGCCTCCGTCAGCGAGGGGACGAGGGAGACGACACGCACCGGCACTACCGCGACCGGTTCTGGACCGCCTCGACGTGCTCGGCCACCGCGACGACGATCACGCGGGTGTCCGACACCGTCGCCCGCCACCGGTGGCGCACGCCGCCCGTCAGATAGAGCGTGTCGCCGCGGCCGAGCCGGTAGGCACGCCCCTCCGCCTCGATCTCCACGGCGCCGTCGGCGACGTACAGCAACTGGTCGTTGCGGTACTGAAATTCGCGGCCCGCGTCATGGTCGCCGGTGAACTCCGAGGCGTGCATCTGGTGATGACCCCGCACCAGGGAGCGCTGCCGCGGCTCCGCGGCCGGCTCGCACGCCTCGCCGCGCACCACGTCGACGCTGCACGCCGGGTCGGCGGCGGCCAGGAGTTCGACGGCGGTGGTGCGCAGGGCGTCGGCGACCTTCTCCAGGGAGGCTCTGCTGGGGCGGGCGCGGTCGTTCTCGACCTGGCTCAGGAACGGGATCGACAGGCCGCTGCGCTCGGCCACGACGGCGAGAGTGAGCTGCAGCGCCCGGCGCCGTCGCCGTACGGCCGCGCCCACGCGCAAGGGCTGTTCTTTGTGGTCGCCCATCGCTCCGGCTCCCTCCTTCGCTCGTCGGTCCCTGCGCCTCTGCTGGGTTCTCTGCACCTTACGCAGGTTCGGCAAACCGTTTCACGTGCCCGTCACATACTCGTAAACACAGCATGCGGTCAATTCGCCAATTGCCGAAGGCCGATGAGCACTCCCGACCGGCCCCGCGCGGATTCCTCCTTCGGGACGACGCCGCTGTTCAGGAGGGCCGACCCGCCGTTTCGGACGTCGGCCGAGGCGGTGGCGGCACACCCGCGGTCCGGACACCGGATCCGCGGCCGGCCGATCCGCCGCACGATGAAATCGAGGGGCGCGCGGCGACCTCCTCCGCGACTCCCCCCGGCTCCGCCGAACGGCGCCGGGCGGAAATTCCCTTTTCCGTTTCAATGCGCCGGGGCTCGTATGTGTTCCCGGCGACCGTCCCGTCTCGCGGGCCCGCGATCAGGCCCGTGATCAGGGATTTGCGCGGAACAGGGTGAAGTCCCGCGCCGCGGAGGGAAGTTGGCGCCGGCCCGCACGGCCGGCCGGTCGGCGGCCGTCCGGTTGGACGGCGCGGGCGGGCGGCGGGAACGCGTCCGGGGCGCCTTCGGCACCGCGCCGCGAGGGCGCGGAGCCGTCGGCGCCCCGGACAGGTGGGCGGTGAGGCTCGGGTGAAGAGGTGGCGCTATGTGGTTGGCCGGATCCTTTTCGTACCCGGGGTCACTGCGCTGTCATCCGGCCGACCACCTCGGGGTGCTTGTCGGCCCACGCGGCCACCGCCTGCTCCTCGTGGCCCTGACCCTGCTGGTTGATCGCGCTCTCCAGACTGCCGAGCTCGTCCTCGCTCATATGGAAGCCCTTGATCCACTTGGTGAGCTGCGGGTACTGCTCGGTGAACTTCTTGTTGGTGATGGTGCGGATCGTGTTGCCCTCGCCGAAGAGCTTCTTGTCGTCCTTCAGCTTGGTGAGGTCGTAGCGGCTGTAGGCCCAGTGCGGGGACCACAGCACGACGGCCACGGGCTTCTTCCGCGCGTAGTCGCGCTTGAGCTCGGCCAGCATCGCCGGCGTGGAGCCGTCGACGACCTTGTACTCCTTGTCGAGGCCGTAGCCGGGCAGGACCTTCGTCTTCAGGATGTTCATCTCGCCGGTGCCCGGCTCGATACCGATGATCTTCCCGCCGAAGGTGCTCGCCTTGCCCTTGAGGTCCTCGTAGGACTTCACGCCCTTGACGTAGGAGGGCACGGCGACTTCCAGCGAGGTCGGCTGATACCAGGTACCCAGGTCCTTGAGACTGTCCTTGGTCTTGTCCCAGTAGTTCTTCTGGGCATACGGCAGCCAGGCGTCGAAGTTGACGTCCAGGTCCCCGGAGGCGAGGCCGGTGTAGACCGGGCCGACGTCCATCTGCTTGAGGTTCAGCTTGTAGCCGCGCCGCTCCAGGACGTTCTTCCAGAGGTAGGTGACGGCGATGTCCTCGTCCCAGGCGAACCAGGCCACGTTCAGCGGGCGCTTGGCCTCGGCGGGCGACTCGGCGGTCTTCTGCACGGGTGCGAGCTTGTCGACCACGCCGGGGTTCTTCTTCAGCCAGGCGCGGACCGCGTCCTGCTGCTTGCCCTTGCCCGCCTTGTTGATCTCGGCCTCGAGCCCGGTGAGCTCCTTCTCGCTCATCTTGAAGTTCTTCAGCCACTTGCCGACGACGGGGTCGTCGTCCGCGAAGCCCTTGCGCGCGACCGTGTGCACGCCGTCGCCCTGGCCCCAGGCGCCCTTGGGGTCCTTCAGCTTCTTCAGGTCGTAGTCGCTGTACGCCCAGTGCGGCGACCAGAGCGTGACGACGATCGGTTCCTTCTTGCTGTAGGCGCGCTTGAGCTCGGCCAGCATCGCCGGCGTGGAGCTGTCGACGACCTTGTACTCCTTGTCGAGGCCGTAGTCCTTGAGCACCTTGCTCTTGAGCAGGGACATCATTCCGGCGCTGGGCTCGATGCCGGTGATCTTCCCGCCGAACTCGGCGGCCTTGCCCTTCAGGTCCGCCAGCGAGTCGACGTCCTTCATGTACGACGGGACGGTCAGCTCCAGCGAGGTCTGGCCGTACCAGGCCCCGAGGTCGTCGAGGTCCTTGCCGTACTTCTTCCAGTACTGCTCGTGCGTCGTCGGGAGCCAGGCGTCGGTCTGGAAGTCGACGGTGCCCTGGGCGACGGCGGTGTAGAGCGGTCCGGCCTCGAACTGCTTGGCGTCCACCTGGTAGCCCCGCTCCTCGAGGATCTCCTTCCAGAGGAAGGTGGAGGCGACGCCCTCGTCCCAGGGGATGTAGCCGATGCTGATCTTCTTGCCCTGGCCCACGTTCCCGCCGTCGGCCACGGCACTGCCGTTGCCGTTGCCGCCGAAGACGCCCATGCCGCCCGCGACGAGCGCGAGGACGACGACGCCGACCACGGCGATCTGCGGGCTCGGCCGGTACGACCACAGCCGCAGGCCGTGCGCGGCGCGCGCCTTGGCGGCGGCGCGGCGGCCCAGCGGGGAGACATGGGTGCCGAGGGCGCCGGTCATGCGGTCGAGGTAGATGGCGAGGATCACGATGGCGACACCGGCCTCGGAGCCGAGGCCGACGTCGAGCTGGCCGATGGCCGCGTTGACGTCGCCACCGAGACCGCCGGTGCCGACCATGCCGGCGATCGCGGCCATGGACAGGCCGAGCATGATCACCTGGTTGACGCCGGCCATGACGGTGGGCAGCGCGAGCGGCAGCTGGACGCGCAGCAGCGTGTCGCGGGGCGAGGTGCCGAACGCCTCGGCGGCCTCGACCAGTTCCCCGTCGACCTGGCGGATGCCCAGCTCCGTCATGCGCACGCCGGGAGCGAGCGCGAAGATCAGGGTGGCCACGATGCCCGCGGGGGCGCCGGTGCCGAAGAACAGGATCGCCGGGATGAGGTAGATCATCGCGGGCATCGTCTGCATGAAGTCGAGGACCGGCCGGACCACACCGCTGACCCGGTCGGAGCGCGCGGCCCAGATGCCCACGGGCACCGAGATCACCAGCGCGATGACGGTGGCGACGAGCACCAGCGACAGGGTCATCATCGCGTGCTCCCACAGTTCGAGGGAGTCGATGAAGGCGAATCCCGCGAAGGTGAGGACACCGGCGAGCGTGCCGCGCAGCCAGAAGGCGACCACGGCGAAGATGCCCGCGAGCAGCAGTGGCTCGGGGGCCTGGAGGACGGAGTTGATGCCGTCGTAGAAGCCGGTGAAGACGGTCTTGAGGAAGTCGAAGAGCCACGACATGTGGCCGAGCAGCCAGTCGACCGTGTCGTTGACCCAGCTGCCGAGCGGGATCCTAGGCATGGGTCACCTCCGCGTCGCCGATGAAGCCGACCAGGCGCTGCTGTGGGACCACTCCGAGGAGCTTCCGCTTCTCGTCCACGACGGCCACCGGGTGCGTCAGCCGGGCGCTGATCGCGCAGAGCTCGGTGAACGGCGTGTCCGGGCTCACGGTCCGGCAGCCGCTGCCGCTCTCGCAGCCGCAGTCGGCCTCGTCGCCGCGCACCTCGGTGTCCATCACCGCGGAGGCGGTCAGCACACGGGAGCGGTCGACGTCCTTGGTGAAGGAGGCCACGTAGTCGTCGGCGGGCCGGATGAGGATGTCCTCGGCCGAGCCGATCTGGACGATCTCGCCGTCGCGCATGACGGCGATGCGGTCGCCCAGGCGCATGGCCTCGTTGAGGTCGTGGGTGATGAAGACGATCGTCTTCTTCAGGCTCTGCTGGAGCTGGAGCAGCTGGTCCTGCATGTCGCGCCGGATCAGCGGGTCGAGCGCGCTGAACGACTCGTCCATCAGCAGCAGGTCGGCGTCCGTGGCGAGGGCCCGGGCGAGACCGACACGCTGCTGCATTCCGCCGGAGAGCTCGTCGGGCCAGGACTTCTCCCAGCCGGCCAGACCGCACAGGGCCAGCGCCTCGCCGGCGCGCTTCTCGCGCTCGGCGCGGGGCACGCCCTGCACGGCAAGGCCGTACGCCGCGTTCTCGAGCACGCTGCGGTGCGGGAACAGCGCGAAGTGCTGGAAGACCATGCTGATCTTGTGCGCACGCACCTCGCGCAGCTCGCGGTCGCCGAGCGCGGTCAGGTCCTGGCCGTCGAAGCGGACGCGTCCGTCGGTCGGTTCCAGCAGGCCGTTGAGCATGCGCAGCAGCGTGGACTTGCCGGACCCGGACAGGCCCATGACCACGAATATCTGGCCCGGTTCCACCGTGAAGGAGGCGTCGATCACGGCGGCAGTCGTGCCGTCGGCACGCAATTCCTCGCGGTCGGCACCCTGCCGGAGCCGCTCGACCGCCTTGACTGGTTGTCTGCCGAACACCTTGTAGAGATGTTCGGCCTCAAGCCTGGATGACACGCGTACCTCTTGACTCGACGACGGGAACAGGGGAGACGACACGGCGAACCGGTTGAAGGCGCAACCGCCATCACTCCGGGGCGGCGCCTGCCCAGAGTGGTCCAGCCCAAACCGGCAGTGGCCCGCTTCACAGGGAGTGCGCGGGCGTCGTGCGGCCTCGGCGGCGGGCCGCTGTCGGTGCCGTACGGCATGATGCGAGACGTGACCGGACGACTGATGCTCCTCGACACCGCCTCGCTGTACTTCCGCGCCTACTTCGGCGTCCCGGAGTCCGTGAAGGCCCCGGACGGCACACCGGTGAACGCGGTGCGCGGGCTGCTGGAATTCATCGACCGCCTGGTCAAGGACCACCGGCCCGACCACCTCGTGGCCTGCATGGACGCCGACTGGCGCCCCCAGTGGCGGGTCGACCTGATCCCCTCGTACAAGGCGCACCGCGTCGCCGAGGAGCGCGCGGCGGGACCGGACGAGGAGGAGGTGCCCGACACGCTCTCCCCGCAGGTCCCCGTCATCGAGGACGTCCTGGACGCGCTCGGCATCGCGCGCGTGGGCGTGGAGCCGTACGAGGCGGACGACGTGATCGGCACGTTCACCGCGCGGGCGAAGGGCCCGGTCGACATCGTCACCGGCGACCGCGATCTGTACCAGCTGGTGGACGACGCGCGCGGGGTGCGCGTGCTCTATCCGCTCAAGGGCGTCGGCACGCTCCAGCTCACCGACGAGGCGTGGCTGCGCGAGAAGTACGGGGTCGACGGCAGGGGGTACGCGGATCTGGCGCTGCTGCGCGGCGATCCGAGCGACGGGCTGCCGGGCGTGCCCGGCATCGGCGAGAAGACGGCGGCGAAGCTGCTCGCCGAGTTCGGGGACCTGGCCGGGATCATGGCCGCGGTCGAGGACCCGAAGTCGAAGCTCACACCGTCGCAGCGCAAGCGGCTCGACGCGTCGCGGCCCTACGTCGCGGTCGCGCCGAAGGTCGTCGAGGTCGCCGGCGACGTCCCGCTGCCGGACGTCGACACGGCACTGCCGCACGTCCCGCGCGACCGGGCGGCACTGGACGCGCTGGCCGCGCGGTGGGGGCTCGGCGGGTCGCTGCAGCGCCTGCTGACCACGCTCGGCGCGTGAACGATGTCCCTGTTCCCCGAATGGTCGGGACGCATGACGTGCCGACGGCGGGAGAGATGCTAGCTTAGGTAAGCCTAAGCATGGGAATGTGGGAGGTCGCCATGGCAGAACGTCCGGCTCGAGCGCCACGGAGGGCGCAGTATGCGCAGGTCGTCCGCACCGAGCGGCTGACCCCGCACATGCAGCGCGTGGTCCTCGGCGGCGAGGGGCTGGCCGGTTTCACGGCCGACACCTGCACCGACCACTACGTGAAGCTGCTGTTCCCGCCGGCCGCGGGGGTGACCTACCCGGAGCCCTTCGACCTGGAGCGCATCCGTGCGGACCTGCCGCGCGAGCAGTGGCCGGTGACACGGACGTACACCGTGCGCGCCTGGGACCCGGAGTCCCGCGAGCTGACGCTGGACTTCGTCATCCACGGCGACGAGGGCCTGGCCGGCCCCTGGGCGGCGCGGGTCCGGCCCGGCGAGACCGTGCACTTCATGGGCCCCGGCGGCGCCTACGCCCCGGACCTGAGCGCGGACTGGCATCTGCTGGCCGGTGACGAGAGCGCGCTGCCCGCCATCGCCCGCTCCCTGGAGTCGCTGCCCGACGGCGTGACGGTCCACGCCTTCGTGGAGGTCTCCGGCCCCGAGGAGGAGCAGAAGATCGACTCCGGCGTGGAGGTCGTCTGGCTGCACCGCGGCGAGCGTCCGGTGGGCGAGCTGCTCAGTGAGACGGTACGGGCGCTGGAGTTCCCCGAGGGCCGCATGCACGCGTTCGTGCACGGTGAGGCGCACTTCGTGAAGGAGCTGCGCCGGCTGCTGCGCCTCGAACTGCAGATCCCGCGCGAGGACCTGTCGATCTCCGGCTACTGGCGCCTCGGCCACAACGAGGACGGCTGGCAGGCCTCCAAGCGGGAGTGGAACGCGCGTATCGAGCGGGAGCAGGAGACCTCCGCACCGGCCGCGTGATCCCGCGCCGGCCGTACGAGCCGGTCGCCCGCCGCCCCGGGCGGTCGCCCGCCGTGCGAGACGTCCCGAAGGGGCGGCACCCGTGGAGGTGCCGCCCCTTCGCCGTGCTCACACCTTCCGCTGGTACGACCGGAACGTACGGATCGACAGCCACACCGCGGCCACCGCGAGCGCCAGCAGCGCCCCGCCCCGGCTGCACACGTCGCCCCAGTCCGGGTCCTCCGACAGCGCCGAACGGCCCGCCACCATCGCCCAGTTGAGCGGGTTGAAGTCGGCGATGTGCCGCATCCAGCCCGGCATCTGGGACGGCGCCATGAAGGCACTCGACAGGAACGTCAGCGGCAGCAGCAGGAAGGTGTTGATGCCGATGATCGACTCCCGCTCCTGCACCAGCATGCCGAGCGCGTTGGACAGCGCCCCGAAGATCGTGCCGAGCAGCACGGAGGCGACGACCAGCACCGCGACCCCGGCGGCGCCGCCCGGGTAGTCCGCGCCGCCCGCCAGGGCGAGCAGCACGATGACGACCGACTGGAAGGCGGTGATCAGGCCGTTGTTGACGACGTTGCCGTTCATCAGCGCGGCCCGGCTGACCGGCGTGGTCAGGAAGCGGTTGAGCGTGCCGCGCTGGATCTCCTCCAACGTGCCCATGCCGGCCCACATGTTGGAGCTGAGCGCGCTCATCACGACCACGCCCGGGACCAGGTAGTCGAGATACGTGGTGGTCCCGAAGCCGCCCAGCTCGACCACCTTCTTGAAGAGGTTGCCGAACAGGAACAGCCAGATCACCGGCTGGATCAGGGTGATGATCGCGTACGCCGGCTGCCGGGTGAACACCATGAGCTGACGCTGGGTCATGTACCAGGTCTGGGAGACGGCCGCGCTCACTGCGCACCTCCGGCGAGGACGAGGTGGCCGGTGGCCTCGGCATCCGCCTCGGAGTAGCGGCGGCCGGCGTAGCGGAGGTAGACGTCGTCCAGGGAGGGCCGGGCGACGGTCGCGGCGGCGACCCCGACACCGGCCCGCTCCAGGGCGCCGAGCAGCGCGGGCACGGCCGCCGCCCCGTCGTCGGCGCGGACGCTCACCCGGCGCCCGTCGACCAGCACCTCGTGCAGGCCGGACAGCCGGCCGATGGCGCCCTTGAGGAGCGTGCGGCCGGCCTCGCCGACCACTTCCCGCAGCTCCAGATGGACGGCGTCGCCCCGCAGTTCGCCCTTCAGGGCGTCCGGCGTGCCCTCGACGACGACGCGCCCGCGGTCGACGATGGCGATGCGTTCGGCGAGCCGGTCGGCTTCGTCGAGATAGTGCGTGGTGAGCAGGATGGTCAGTCCCTCCTCGCCCGCCAGCCGGTCGATCTCGTCCCACATCGCGGTACGGGCCTCGGGGTCCAGACCGGTGGTGGGCTCGTCGAGGAAGAGCACCTCGGGCCGGTGCACCAGGCCCAGGGCGACGTCCAGGCGGCGTCGCATGCCGCCGGAGTAGCCCTTGACCGGACGCTTCGCGGCGTCGGCGAGGCCGAAGCGGTCGAGCAGCTCGGCCACCCGCCCGCTCAGCGCCGCGCCCTTCAATCCGTAGAGCCTGCCCTGGAGTTGGAGGTTCTCGCGGCCCGTGGCGACCGGGTCGGCGCCGGAGCTCTGGGCGACCACGCCGATCGCGCGGCGCACCCGGTCGGGGTGGCGCAGCACATCGTGCCCCGCAACGGTCGCGGTGCCCGAGTCGGGCTCGGCGAGCGTGGTGAGGATCTTGACGGTGGTCGACTTGCCGGCGCCGTTAGGCCCGAGGAGCCCGAAGACGGTGCCCGGTTCGACGGTGACGTCCATGCCGCGCAGGGCGGTGACGTCACCGGCGTAGGTCTTGATCAGCTGGCGCGCCTCCACAGCGGGCGCACGGGTGGTACTCATGACGACAGCTCTCCTGATGAGCGGATGGCAGCTGATCCGTCCGCGCCGGGAGCGCCGGGCTATCCTGGGTGTGCCGCACCTCGGTCGCCCGGAGCCGCCGCACGGCGGATCCAGCTCGGGGTTCGCGACCCCGGCCATGCTGCTGCAACAGCCCGGCCGGGGTCCTTCTCGTTATCTGAACTCCGGTGGCAGCTCCCCCGTTTCATGGAAGTGGCGCCACCCGTCGACGCCGGGCAGGGTGCCCTTCTCGATCTCCTCGAGGAAACCGCGGACCCACCGCGCCTGCGCCTCGACCATGTGCAACTGGTACTCGACCTCCACGAGGAAGAGCCGCGGCAGCGTCTCGCACAGCTTCTCCAGCGCCGCGCGACCGCTCGCCACCTCCACCTCCAGATTCTGCAGGCGCTCCTCCAGCAGCCGCACCACCTCGTCGGGAGGCAGGGCGCCGACCAGGGACAGCGCGGTCTCGAAGATCGGGAACTCCTTGGCGGGGACGGCCAGCAGATCGGACAGCCAGTCGGCCATCTCCTCCCGCCCCTCCTCGGTGAGTCCGTAGACCGTGCGCTCGGGGCGGTTGCCCTGCCGCTCGACGTCGGCGACCTCGACGAAGCCGTGCTTCTGGAGGTTCTGCACGACCGTGTAGAGCGAGCCGTAGTTGATCTTCGTGCTGACGTCCTTGCCCTGGCGGCGCAGCGTCTGCGCGATCTCGTACGGATGCATCGGCTTCTGCCAGAGCGTGACCATCACGGCCAGCGCCAGCGGATTGCTGAGCTTGCGGCGCTTCATCGCCATGACCATCACCCCATCCCGAATATCCGTGGCCGAACATATCGCGACCCGGAACGGCTCGTCAATACACACGATGTATCGCGTTTTCGAGTGCAGAGCAAGCGCGTGAGGACTTGGGCCCGCCGCGGACATGGCGGCGTGACGCACAGGAAACAGCGCGTCCCTAATTTCTGTCGCCCGACAGGAATTCCGTGCCCACGGGACCTCCTGCCGTGCCCACTGGAATCCGCGCCGAAGGCAGGTGCCGCCGTGACGACAACCGCTCCCTCCGACCTACGCCCCGATCCGGCCCGGCCGCCGGGCGACGGCTCACTCGCCGAGTTCGGCTACCGCCAGGAACTGCATCGCAGCCTGGGCCGCTACGCCTCCTTCGCGGCCGGGTTCTCCTTCATCTCCGTGCTGACCACGGTCTTCCAGTTCTTCGCCTTCGGGTACGCCTTCGGCGGCCCCGTCTTCTTCTGGACCTGGCCGGTGGTGCTGGTCGGGCAGCTGGCGGTGGCGGCCTGCTTCGCGGAGCTGGCCGCCCGCTATCCGCTCTCGGGCGCCATCTACCAGTGGTCCTCGCGCCTCGCGGGCCTCACCTTCGGCTGGTTCGCGGGCTGGATCATGGTGATCGGGCAGATCGTGGTGGTCGCGGCGGCGGCGCTGGCGCTGCAGACCGTGCTGCCGGCGATCTGGCCGGGTTTCCAGCTGGTCGGCGGCGACCCGGCTCCCACCTCGCCCGACGGCGCGGCGAACGCGGCGGTGCTGGGCGTGATCCTGCTGGTGCTGACCACCTTGGTGAACATGCTGGACAACCGGGTGATGTCCGTGGTCAACCGCGTCGGTGTCACCGCCGAGATCATCGGCGCGATCCTGATCGTCGTCCTGCTGCTGACCCACTCACGGCGCTCCCCCGGCATCACCTTCCACACCCAGGGCGCCGCGGGTCCGGGCCTGCTGGGGGCGCTGCTGGTGGGGTCGTTCACGGCGGCGTACGTGATGATCGGCTTCGACAGCGCGGGCGAGATGAGCGAGGAGACGCACCATCCGCGCCGCACCGCGCCCCGCACGATCCTCACCGCGCTGGGTGCGGCGGGCCTGCTCGGCGGCCTGGTCGTCCTCGGCGGTCTGCTCGCCGCGCCCAGCCTGACCGACGGGCACCTGGGCGTCGACGGCCTCAGCTACGTGCTGACCAGCAGCCTCGGCGACGGCGTCGGCAAGCTCCTGCTCGCGGACGTGGTGGTGGCGATCGCGGTGGCGACGCTGGCGATCCAGACGGCGGCCTGCCGGATGCTGTTCTCCATGGCCCGCGACGGCCAACTGCCCTTCTCCGCACGGCTCGCGCACGTCAACCCGCGCACCGGGATGCCTGCCGCACCGGCCCTGGTCGTCGGCGTCCTCGCGGCGGCCCTGCTGCTGCTCGACTTCGCCTCCCCGGACGCCTTCCTGGCCATCGGCACCACCTGCATCGTGCTGCTGTACCTGGCGTACGCGATGGTCACCGGCCCGCTCCTGATCCGGCGGCTGCGCGGCACGCTCGCGGTCGAGGGCACCGACGAGAGGGGCGGCACACTCTTCTCCCTCGGCCGCTGGGGCGTCCCGGTCAACGCCTTCGCCCTCCTCTACGGCCTCCTCATGGCCCTTGACCTGGCCTGGCCCCGGGCACAGGTGTACGACCCGGCGGGCGGGCACTGGTACTTCCAGTGGTTCACCGTGCTGTTCCTCGCGGCGACCCTCACGATCGGCGCCGGATACCGGACCGTACGGAAGCACAGGACGCCCCGAGGCGCCGTACCGGAAGAGGCGGTTCAGGAGTCCGGGGTGCGGGTCGGCCGGGGGGTGGGGCGCGGTACTAGGTCCAACGCCGTGTAGTTAGCGCTGGGTGTCCGGTGTCAAGTTGTGCGGGTGGTCTGGATGTCGATGCTGATGGTGGCTTTGTAGCTGGTTCTGTCG
>NZ_JBIWOE010000025.1:0-137099 GCF_044767585.1 Streptomyces sp. NPDC101225 | reverse complement strand
ACCGAACCAGACGCCCGAACTCTCCCGCAACAATGCCGACACCATGCCTGATCAGCGGAAACTCAACGACCACATCCGGAAAGACAACGGCTTCTCAGCCAACCGACGACGCCCTTGCGCCGCATCCGGACACCCTGGACATCATCAGAAACCGGCGCACCAAGCGCGGACAACTCAACCACGCGGTCCCCGAAGTCCTTCAACTCCAGCGCCGGATCCGGCGCTACAACGCCGACACCGACCTCCCCCACGGCGACATCGTCGCCCTCGCCCTGGACACCTGGCTCCGTGCAAAGGGCTACCCTCCCGGCCCGGGCCTCGACCGGGTTGGAAATGCCATGACCGGGCAACACGATCAACTGCGCTCCACTCGCTCATCCGGCAGCTCCTTGCGCTGACCGGGACGTCTGATCAGCTCCCGTTGCTTGATCGCTCCGCTCCCATCCGCATGCCAGCAGACCTCTGGGTGCATAGTCGGTGTCCCGGGGTTTTGTTGTCGCCTGTAGCCTGCGCACCACTGCCGCCACGTGGCGCGTTGCCGTCGCCCTCCCCGTGGGTGTCCGCGCGAGCCGCTTCTCCTGCGATAGGCCCCTCGTTCGGCATCCCGGCCGGCCGCGGCCGCCCGTCCGCCCCCGACCCGCTCCGCAGGGCCCCGGCCGCCGGCCTGCCACGGTTGGGGGTACGGATCGTACGCACTCCGACGGACCACCCTTCACCGAGCGGGCAGGTAGCGGCCCGCCCGATGCGCCGGAGTGGCAGCGTCAGGGACGGTCGCCGAGCGCGGAGCGCAGAGTCGCGGCCATCAGCTCGATGGCCTCTTCGGCCGCCGGCACCGGGCCGGTGTGGGTGAAGTAGTGGTCGGCGCCCTCGAAGACGCGGTGGGTGACCGGCACGCCCGCCGCGTCCAGAGCCTTGGCATAGGCATCGCCCTCGTCGCGCAGGCGATCGTTCTCGGCGGTGATGACCAGGGCCGCAGGCAGTCCGGCGAGGCCCTCGGCCAGCCCGGGCGAGACGAGAGGATGCGCGCGGTCGGCCGGATCGGGGACGTAGGCGTCGGTGAAGACGCGCATGAGCCGAGGGCTGAGGAGCGGCTTGGCGACAAGGGACTGCTTGGTGGCCGGGTCGGCGAGCTGGTCGAGCGGGGCGGAGTCGAGGATCTGGAGGCGGGGCGTGAAGGTGCCGCGGTCCCGGGCCAGGCGGCAGACGGCGGCGGTCAGGTTCGCTCCGGCACTGTGCCCGCCCACGGCGAGCCGGGAACCGTCCCAGCCACCGCCCGGACCGTTCTCCGCGAACCATGCCGTGACGTCGTACGCCTGGGTGACGGCGGCGGGATAGGGCCGCTGCGGGGCGACGGCGTAGTCCACGTTGACCACGACGCAGTCGGCCGCGGCGGCTATGTAGCGGCAGATGTGGTCGTCCTGCTCCGGGCGGCCGACCACGAAACCGCCACCGTGGAAGTTGACGTACACCGGGACGGGCGCCTCGGTCGCGGCCGGGGGGCGGTAGACGGTGCAGGTGACCGGTCCGGCGCCGGTCTCCACCCGAAGGGTTTCGGTGCGCGCCGGGATGTCGGTGAAGCGGAGGTCCTTGTGCACCCGGGCCATCGCTCGGCCGAGCAGGAGCTGGATACTTCTGGCCTGGAGTCTTGAGCTGAAGGGCATGACCCGCCTCGCATGTGTAACGTTCAAATAGCAGGAATCCTGATAATGGGCCCTTGGGGCGGGCCGCGCAAGACGCGACGGCGCCACGCCTCACCGCTCGGTGTGCGGGTCAACGCACGAGTGACTTGCCGATGATCTCCTTCATGATCTCGGTGGTGCCGGCGAACAGGGTGCTGGCGCGGCTGTCGACGAAGTCCTTGGCGATCGGATACTCCGTCATGTAGCCGTATCCGCCGTGCAGTTGAAGGCATCGCGACACGATCTGCTGCTGGTGCTCGGTCACCCACCACTTGGCCATGGCCGCCTCGGTGGGCGTCAGCCGGCCGGCCACCAGTTCGCCCACGCAGCGGTCGGTGAAGGTCTGGGCGATCTCCGTCTCGGTCGCCAGCTCGGCCAGGGTGAACCGGGTCGCCTGCAACTCGGACAGCGGGCGCCCGAAGACGGTCCGCTCCCGGGTGTAGGCGATCGCCTGCTCCAGGACCCGCCGCATGGTGGCGACCGCCGTCACGGCGACGCTGATGCGTTCCTGCGGCAGGTTCCGCTTCAGGTACTCCATGCCCCGCCCTTCCTCGCCGAGCAGGTTCGCGGCCGGGACGAGCACGTCGGTGAAGGACAGTTCGGCGGTGTCCTGGGCGGACAGGCCGAGCTTGTGGAGCTTGCGACCGCGCTCGAAGCCGGGCATCTCCCGCTCCACGACGAAGAGACTGAGCCCCTCCTGCCCGTCGTCGGCCACCGTACGGGCCACCACGATCGCGAGGTCGGCGAGCATGCCGTTGCTGATGAAGGTCTTCGCTCCGTTCAGCAGGTAGCCGTCCGCCTGCCGTTCGGCCCGGGAGCGCATCCCCCGCAGATCGCTGCCGGCGGCGGGCTCGGTCATGGCGATCGCCGCGACCAAGCTGCCGTCGGCGAGCCCCGGCAGCCAGCGCGCCTTCTGCTCGGGGGCGGCCAGCTCCCGGAAGTAGGGGGCGATCAGATCGGTGAAGCCGTTCAGGTTCATGGAGACCGAGGTGGCACCCGCGCGGCACAACTCCTCGATGAGAACAGCGTTGTAACGGAAGTCGTCCACGCCGCTGCCGCCGTACTCCTCCTCCACGCCCAGCCCGAGCAGCCCGGCGGCGCCCGCTGCCCGGTACAACGACCGGTCGACTTCGCCCGCGGCCTCCCAGGCGTCGAGATGTGGGGCGACCTCTTTCGCGACGAAGGCCCGGGCCATGGCCCGGAAGTCCTCGTGGTCGGTGTCGTAGAGATCGCGCTTCATACGGGATGCCTCCTCGATCGTGCGGCGGGCAGTGGCCCCAGAAGCAGAGTATGTCGGATCCAATCCGACCGGAAGTAGTCCGACACAAAATGGCCTCGGGGGCGCGACCGGCGGCACCGCGACCCGGGCGAGAATGGGGACCGAAGCCCGCGGAACGAGAGGCGAGTGATGAGACTGCGCGTGGACCTGCCGCAGGACGAGGCGAAGAACAGCACCCAGCTGCTGATCCTGGCGATCTACGGGCACTACTCACGGCTGATACGGGGGTGGTCCTCGGTGGCCGACCTGATCACGCTCCTGGAGCGGCTGGGCGTTCCGGCCCAGGCCACCCGCTCGGCCGTGACCCGGATGACCCGCCGCGACCTGCTGATCCCCGAGCGACGCGGAACAACCCGCGGTTATGCGGCGACCGCCAAGGCGCGGCTCATCTTCGAGGAGGGTGACGACGTCGTCTACGCCCCGCTGAAGCCGGCCCGGCTGGAGGACGGCTGGGCCATAGTGTCGTTCTCGGTCCCCGAGGCCGAGCGGGAGAAGCGGTACACCCTGCGCAAGCGGCTGGTCTGGCTCGGTATGGGCCAGCTCGACAGCGGACTGTGGATCGCTCCCGCGCGCGTTCTTCCCGCTGTCCTGAAGTGGGTGCGCAGGCTCGGACTGGAACAGTACGTCGACGCGTTCACCGCGCACCACGAAGGTCTCGGCGACACCGCCGCACTGGTCCGCCGGGCGTGGAACCTCGAAGAACTCGCCGCCGCCTACGACAAGTACCTGCGCTCATGGTCCCCAGTGCTGGCCGCCGTCAAACAGCCGGACGCCGGCTTCGACGCCGGCGACGCGTTCGCCGTCTACACGCTGGCCCTGGAGCAGTGGATGCGCTTCCCTTACCTGGACCCGGGCCTGCCGGCGGAACTCCTGCCGACCGGCTGGCACGGCGAAGCCGCCCAGCAACTCGCCCACGAACTCCGCGGGCTCCTGGAGGCCCTGGCCTTCGAACACGTCGCCTCCGTCGTCGGAGACCCTGCCGAGCGCTGATGCGCGGGCATGAACCGCGGAACAGCCACAGGCCACTCGCCCACAGCTCAGGAAGGGTCCAGAGGCGTCGTTTCCAGAAGCTCGGCGGCCACCCTTCGAGCGGATTCCCCCGTCTGCTCCGCGATACGCCGGAAGACCTCTTCCGCCGAACGGGCGGGCCAGTTGGGCGGCAGGTGCCGGGCCGGCAACCGGGGATCCGTGCGGATGGTCCCCAGCCACTCGGCGACCAGAGAAAGGTGGGTGGCCAGCGGATCGGCGGAGCGATCGCCGAGGTGAGTGATCCAGCGCTTCTCGAAGGCGGCGTAGCGGGCGGCGACGGATTCCAGGTCCCAGGTGTCGCGGATCATCACATCGATGTCGGTCGCGGGGTCGGCGCGCGCGTGGAAGATCTTGACGTGGGCGGCGATGTCCAGCTCGGCGACGATCTCCGAGATGTCGACGTCGCCCGGGGCGATCCACAGGCCGCTGTACAGGGGGCCGAAGCCGGCCCACGTGAGCCGCGAACGCAGGTCATGGCGCCGGTGCCGCCAGACTTCGGGCAGCGAGAAACCGAGCAGGGTCCAGGTTCCGTCCCAGTCGTCGTTGACCGCGCTGGTGTGCCAGACACGTGTCCGCCCTTTCTGGAGGATCTGCGTCGCGTGCGGGGTCAGGCCGAAGTACATACGGCGCCCCTGCCGCCGGCGCTGCAGCAGGCCCCGGTTCACCATGCGGGTGAGGGTGGAGCGGACGGCGTGTTCGCCGACCCCCACCCGCCCGAGGACGTCGATGATGCTGCCCGAGTAGACACACAGGGGACCCTCTTCCAGGACGTGGTCGCCGAAGAAGGCGAGCAGCAGCGACTGCGGGCGCGGCTGCGGACCGCCGGGAGCTTCCGGGGCAGCGTCCCCGGGGTGCCCGTCATGCGTGTCGAAGGAGAACATCTCGGAGAGTGTCACGTCGGTAAGGGTACGGCCGTCCGCCGTGGGCACGACGGGCGGCGCAGCCTCAGGACCGCGACTGGTCGGCGGGATGGGCGAGGTCATAAGGGCGCGGGTAGGGTGCGGGGCGGTAGGTCACATAGCGCGCAGGCGCGGAAGGGTCGGCCTGCGTGGCGCGGGCGTTGAGGCCGACGGGGTCGGTGCCCTGCCAGCGGCCGGTGGTGATGCGGGTCTCCAGGGCGTCGAGGGCGGCGGCCTGCTCGGCGCTGCTGAACGTGCAGTGGCCCGCGTTCTCGACGAACGCCTGGCGCAGCAAGGGGGCGGCGCCCGCCGCGGTGACCGCTCGGCGGTAGGCGCTCTCCGCCGATACCGGGATCAGTCCGTCACCCGTGGTGTGCACGGTCAGTTGCGGCTTGGTCAGCCGGCCGGTGAAGGAGCTGGTGAGGCCCATCCGTTCGACGGCTTCGGAGTCGGCGGCGACCCGGGGGGCACGGTTCAGTGTGGTGAGGTCCCTCCGCAGGGACAGACCGGCCTTGCGGTAGAGCTCGCCGACCTCCTTGTAGAGGGGCGAGCGGTGGACCATCGCGGCGTAGTCGACGCCGGTGTTCCAGGACATGTTGCCCCCGACCCGGCTCTCGGCCTCCTGCCGCCAGGAGAAGGCGGGGAATCCCACCTGGAGCATGAGCGCCTGGTACTGGTTGGTCTGCTGGGTGTCCCAGTCCGTCGGTCCCGGCCGGGTCTGGGAGGGGTCGTTCCAGCCGGGGATGTCCTGCAGGGCCGCGGCCAGCGCGATACGGGCCCGACCGGAGGCCGTCTGCTGCGCCTCGGTGACGGCCGAGGCCAGCGCGTCGGCCGCCGCGGCGGCGGCCGCCTGGCCGGCCAGGCCGGTCAGAGGGATGTCCGAGTCCGGTGCGAGCAGTGTCCTCAACGCGAAGACCGGGTCGAGGGTGTTGTTCCAGTTGGCCACGCCGCCCTGGAGCAGACCGCACATCGACAGTGATCCGCTGATGCGTTCGGGATGACGTTCGGCGATCATCGAGGTCACCAGCCCGCCGTAGGAGGTGCCCCAGGCGATGGTGCGCCGGGCCGCGCCGAAGCGGGAGGTGAAGGCGTCCAGCGTGGCGAGCTGGTCCGGCACCGCCTCGCTCACCGCCCACCCGTTGCTCGCGTACGAGGAGCCGATGAGCGCGTAACCCTCCTCCAGCAGGAGGGACTTGGTGGCGTCGTCGGGGGCGTTGCGCGCGGGGTTGGGCAGCCCGGCCGGGTTGTAGCCGTGGCTGTAGAGCAGGACCGTGCCGTTCCAGGAGTCCGGCTTGTCCATCACGTAGGTCGCGCCGGACGGCAGAGCGCCTTCGACGTGGGCGCCGGTCCCGGTCGCGCGGGCGGCGGGGGCAAGAGGTGCGGCGAGCAGGAGTGCCACCAGGGCGATGAACGTATGTCTGCGGATGCGGGGCTTCACGAAGCGGACTCCTTGTCCTGGAGCTGCGCGGCGGTCGGCAGCGGGCCGCACACCCGGATCGGACTGCGCGGTCGCTCGGCACACGAGGCCGGCCAGAGGTTCGCGGCCAGAGGCATGCGCCTGCACGGCCTTTGTCGTCCGGAGAATGACACCGCGAAGGTAGGCGCAGATTCTGCGACCGTCAAGAAGTTGCACAGCATTTCGGGCGGTCGCGTCATCGGCGGCTTCGCCCCGGCTTCCCGCCCGGTGGGGCGGACAGCAACCGGCGGATGTATGGCGACCGACGGCGGGGGCGAGGACGGGACGTCGCTCGACTCAGGACTCACGGGCGGGACACGAGGCGCCCACAGGGCACGGGCCCGTCCACGGTCGCGTGACCGAACACCGCCGACCGCCCGGCAGGAGCGCGGCAAGGCACCCGCCGACGCACCGCGACCTTCTGGCCGCCACCGCCTCGCGCATTTGACACCGGTCCGTCTCGATTCCGCCCCCATTTTGATATTCGACAGATGATTGACGTGCGTCACGAGCACATCTAACTTCTGCCTGACGTCAAGCGCATCAGCCGCGACCTGCCGACGCCCCGCGCCAGGTCCCGAGCCCTACTTCCCCCTGACGGAAAGGCCTCTCGTGCCCGATCCACTCCTCACCGTGGACGACCTCGCCGTCGCCTACGACAGCGCCGTTCAGGCACTGCGTGGGGTCTCCCTACGCGTGGACAGCGGCTCCGTCGTGGCGGTACTCGGCAGCAACGGCGCCGGAAAGACGACCTTGCTGCGGGCGATCTCCCGCTCACTGCGGAGCGTCAACGGCGCCGTCACCGGCGGCTCCATCCGCTTCGAGGGCCAGGACCTCGCCCGGCGGGACGCCTCCTGGGTGGTCCGCTCGGGGCTCGTCATGGTCCCCGAAGGACGGCGCATCTTCCGCGACCTCACCGTCGAGGAGAACCTGCGCGCGGGCAGCGCCACCGTCCGCGACAAGCGTGCTCGCAAGGAAGCGTCCGACCGGGTCTTCGACCTCTTCCCGGCCCTCGCGGAACGTCGCGACGCGCGCGGCGGACTGCTCTCCGGAGGGCAGCAGCAGATGCTCGCGATGGGCCGGGCGCTGATGACGTCGCCCAAGCTACTGCTGCTCGACGAGCCGTCGCTGGGCCTGGCCCCGCAGATGGTCGAGCAGATCGGCGACATCATCCAGCAGATCCATGCGCAGGGCACCTCGGTGCTGCTCATCGAGCAGAACGCCGCGATGGGTCTGCGGGTCGCCGACCGCGCCTATGTGCTGGAGGTCGGGGCGATCGCCGCCGAAGGGCCCTCGGCCGAGCTGGCGGCGACCGACGAGATCCGCGACCGCTACCTCGGCGTGGGCTCCACCTCCCCCCAGCGGACGACCCCGGTGAAGGAGCCGGTCGAGGTGCCGGTGCACCTGGAGCGCCCGTCAAGAGAGGCCCGGCAGCTGCGGGTCGAGAACCTGACCGTCCGCTTCGGCGGCCTCACCGCGCTCTCGGACGTGTCCTTCACCGTCGAGGCCGGAACGATCCACGCGCTCATCGGCCCCAACGGCGCCGGCAAGTCGACCTGCATCAACGTCCTCGGGGGCGCCTACCGCGCCACCAGCGGCACGGTGCACTACGGCGACGCCACCGTCACCGCCCTGCCCTCGCACCGGATCGCCGACCTGGGTGTCGCCCGCACCTTCCAGAACATCTCACTGTCGCTGGAGGCCACGGTCGAGGACAACCTGCTTGTCGGCCGGCACCGCCTCATGCGCGCCGGTACCGCCGCGCAGGCCTTGCGGCTCCCCCGCGCGAGGAAGGAGGAGCGCGCCGAACGCGAGACCGTGCGCCGGATCGCCGCCCTGCTCGGTATCGAGCGACTCCTCGGCCATGAGGTGCACGCCCTCTCGTACGGCGACCGCAAGCGGGTCGAGATGGGCCGCGCACTCGCCGCCGAGCCCACGCTGCTGCTGCTCGACGAGCCGGTCGCCGGTATGGCCCACGGAGAGTCCATGGCCATGGCGGACGCCATCCGGGCGGTCCAGCGGGAACTGGGGCTGTCCATCCTGCTCGTGGAGCACGACATGCCCTTCGTCATGGGCCTGGCCGAACGCATCACCGTACTCGACTTCGGCAAACGCATCGCCGAGGGATCACCACAGGAGGTACAGCAGGACCCCACGGTCCTGCGCGCCTACCTCGGAACGGCGGCAGCATGACCTACTTCCTCACCCAACTGGCCAACGGCCTGTCCTACGGGCTGATCCTGGGCCTGATCGCCGTCGGCTTCGTCATCGTCTACACCTCGACCGGCGTGCTGAACTTCGCGCACGGATCCGTACTCCTGAGCGGCGCGTACATCGTCGCCACCTTGCACGATCCGATCGGCTTCTGGGCGGCAGCCGCCGTCGGCGTTCTCGGCGCGGCCGTCCTCGGAGTACTCATCAACGCGGTCCTCGTGCGCAACCTGGCCGAGGCGAATCCCGGGACGGCGGCCATCCTGATGCTCGGGGTCGACATCCTGCTGCTCACCGAGCTCACCCGTCGTATCGGCAACCAGGTGCTTCCCATCGGCGCCCCCTGGGGGGCGGACGTGGTGTCCGTCGGTGGCGTCACCCTGCCGACCGGTCGGGTGGTCGCCGCCGGACTGGCCGTCGTCGTGTTCGGGCTGCTGTGGTTCCTGTTCGCCCGTACCGGCGCCGGCGTCGCCATGCGGGCGGCGGCCGCGGACAGCGACACCGCGGAGCTGATGGGGATCCGGCCGTCCCGCACGGGAGCCGCCGGCTGGGCACTGGCCGGAGCACTCGCGGCGGTCGCCGGCATCTTCCTCGCGTCCTTCCCCACGCCCGGTGTGGCGCCGAGCCTCGCGCTCAGTTCCTTCGCCGCCATCCCCGCCTGGGTGCTCGGCGGCTTCGACTCCGTCGTCGGCGCGATCGTCAGCGGCCTGATCATCGGCGTCGTCACGGCACTGGCGGTCGGTTACGAAGCCGAACTGCACTTCCTCGGGCGCGGACTGGGCGAGGTCGTGCCCTATGCCGTGATGATCCTCGTCCTGCTCGTGCGGCCGTCCGGACTGTTCGGCCGTAAGGAGGCCGTCCGTGTCTGACCTCATCCGCCGGGGCCCGGTGGTCCTGGGCCTGCTCGTGGCCCTTTCGCTCCCGCTGCTCCTCGACGACTTCTGGCTGCAGACCGGCCTGTTCGCCATGGCCGCGATCGTCGGAGCGATCGGCCTCACACTCCTGGTCGGCGCCGCCGGCCAACTCTCCCTGGGCCACGCCTTCTTCGCCGCCGTGGGCGCGTACACCTACGCCTGGACGGTCGGTGATCCGTCGGGGCGGGAAGCCGGCCTCGGGCTGCCGCCGTTCGTCGCACTGGCCCTCGCCGGAGTGGTGGCCGCTGTGGCCGGCGGCCTCTTCAGCCCGATCTCCGGCCGCCTGCAGGGCATCTACCTGGGCCTGGCCACGATCGGACTGGTCTTCCTCGCCCGGCATCTCATGGTCAACCTCGACACACTGACGGGTGGTTTCAACGGCCGGACCGTCGAGCCGTTCTCCGTGCCCGGCTTCAGCTTCAGCAACGCCGACCCGGACTACCTAGCCGTGGCCGGCGTCGAGTTCGGGGGGCTGCACCGGCTCTGGTACCTGTTCCTCGGTATAGCTGTGCTGTCCGCCTGGCTGGGCCGCAACATCCGCGCCGGCCGCACCGGCCGTGCTCTGGCCAACGTCCGCGACAGCGAGGTGGCAGCCGCCGCCATGGGCATCAACGTGGCCCGGGCCAAGGCCACCGCGTTCGTCGTCTCGTCCGCCTACGCCGGTATCGCCGGTGCGCTCATGGCCCTCGCGTACGGCCGGATCGCTCCCGACATCTTCGGCGTCCAACTGTCGATCGACTTCCTGGTGATGATCGTGCTCGGTGGCCTCGGGTCGATCGCGGGCGCCACGGCCGGCGCCGTGTTCGTGGTCGCGCTGCCGCTCGTCCTCGCGCAGTACAGCTCCCAGCTGCCGTTCCTCGCCGCTCCGGGCTCCGGGGGGCTGGACGCGGCGACCCTGGCCCGGCTGCTCTACGGCGCGGCCATCGTCGCCGTCCTGCTCTTCCTGCGCGGTGGCCTGGCCGGCGCCGCGCGTCGCGTCCGCCACCGGCGCGCAGCACAGCAGCGCGACACGAGCGGCCCGCCCCCTGTCCCCACACGGTCACCGGACCCGTCCGGCACGACCGACCCCCCACCCTCGCACCCCTCCGTCTCCATCAGCGTTGAGGAGAAGTCATGAGAAACCGGACCCGCACCACGCTGGCCATCGCCGGCTGCTGCATCGCCACGCTCGCCGCGTGCTCCACCCAGAACCCGAACGCCTCAAGCGACGGAGCCAGTGGTCAGGGCGACGTCAAGACGGGCGCCGGTGTCACCGCCGACACGATCACGGTCGGCATGCTCACCGACCTCTCCGGGCCCTTCGCCGCCGGCGCTTCGGTGCAGGTGGCCGAGACGAAGGCGTACTATGCGCAGCTCAACAAGGACGGCGGCGTCTGCGACCGCGACGTGAAGGTGGACGTTCAGGACCACGGCTACGACCCGCAGAAGGCCGTCACGCTCTACCGCAGCATGTCGCCGGACATCCTCGCGCTGCAGCAGGTGCTGGGCGGCCCGACCTCGGCCGCCGTCCTGCCCCTGGCCCAGGCCGACCATCTCTACCTCGGCGGCTTCGGCTGGGCGGGCAACGCCCTGAAGTACGACAACGCCCAGATACCCGGCACGACCTACAGCGTCGAGGCCGCCAACGCCGTCGACTACCTGGTCGACGATCTCGGGGTCAAGAAGGGCGCCAAGGTGGGTGTCGTCTACTTCACCGGGGACTACGGCAACGACTCCCTGGCCGGTGCCCAGTACGCGGCGAAACAACGCGGCCTCGAGATCGTGCCGCAGGAGATCACCCCCAAGGACACCGACATGTCCGCCCAGGCCTCGGCGCTGGCGAAGGCCGGCGCGAAGGCGGTGATCGTCGCCGCCGCTCCCCCGCAGCTCGCCTCACTCTCCGGTGTCCTCGCCTCCCAGAAACTGAACATCCCCGTCATCGGTCACGCCCCGACGTTCAGCCCGTCCCTCTTGGACAGCCCGGCCGGCCCGGCTCTGCTGAAGAACTACTACGCGTTCACCAGCACGGCCCCGTACGCCTCGGACGAACCGGGCGTCAAGAAGGCCGTGGACCTCTACGAGGCCGCCGCCCCCAAGGGGGCCAAGGGCTTCGAGGTGCCGCTGGCCTACGCGCAGGCAGAACTGCTCACCGACGCCATGAAGAGCGCCTGCGAGGCCGGGAACCTCACCCCTGAGGGTGTCGTGGAGGCGATGCGGAAGACCTCCGACCTCGACCTGGACGGCCTGTTCGCCACGTCTCTCGACTACACCGACCCGTCGCAGCCGCCGACGCGCACCGTCTTCATCTCCCGCGCGGACGCCACCGCGCCGGGCGGCCTCAAGCCGGTGAAGACCTTCGAGGGCCCCAGCGGGAAGGGCTACACCTTCGGCTGAGCCGCCTCCGCCCACCCTGGCGCGAGCAGAGTCCCCCACCTCCTCCATCCGTCGGCCCGGCGGAAGGCGTCCATCGGTGACGCAGCGCCGGGCCGGCCGACCCGGGTGGACCGTGCGCGGCCCCACCTCCGCCTCCGACGGGCAGCACCGCGACCGCAGCCCTCCACCTCTGAAGGAACCCGCGATGCGCAACGAGGGACTGGGATCCTGGCCGGCACGCCGGGCCCGCAAGACACCCCACCGCACGGCACTGATCCACGAGAACACCGCGGTCACGTACGAGCAGCTGTACGAGCGCACCACCCGCCTCGCCCACGCGCTGCGCTCCCGCGGCGTCGGGCGCGGCGACCGGGTCGCCCATCTCGGCCCCAACCACCCCTCCTACCTGGAGACACTCTTCGCGGCAGGCACCCTCGGCGCGGTCTTCGTGCCGCTCAACACCCGCCTCGCCGGACCCGAGATCGCCTACCAGCTGGCCGACTCCGGCGCCAAGGTCCTCGTTCACGCGCCTTCGCACAGCACGCTCGTCGCGGAACTGCCCGGCAGCACGGACACCCGTACCCGTATCGAAGTCGGCCCCGCGTACGAGGAGTTGATCGCCTCGTACGCCGACGAGCCGATCGACGAGCCGGTGACCGCCGACGACATCGGCATCATCATGTACACCTCAGGGACCACGGGCCGTCCCAAGGGCGCCATGCTCACCCACGGCAACCTCACCTGGAACGCCGTCAACGTCCTGGTGGACACCGACCTGACGTCCGACGAACGCGCGCTGGTCGCGGCACCGCTGTTCCACTGCGCGGCGCTGAACATGCTCACCATGCCGACCCTGCTCAAAGGCGGCACGTGCGTCCTGGTCGAGGGTTTCGACGCCGGCGGCGCGCTGGAACTGGTCGAACGGCACGGCATCACCTTCATGTTCGGTGTACCCACCATGTTCGATCTGATGGCACGTCACCCCCGCTGGCAGGAGGCGGACCTGTCCTCGCTGCGCATCCTCAACTGCGGGGGCGCCTCGGTACCGAAGCCCCTCATCGAGGCCTACCAGGAACGCGGACTGACCTTCCAGCAGGGCTACGGCATGACCGAGACGACACCCGGCGCGTGCTTCCTGAGCGCCGAGCACTCCGTCACCAAGGCCGGATCCGCCGGAGTGCCCCACTTCTTCACAGACGTGCGTGTCGTCCGCCCGGACCTCTCCCCGGTCGATCCGGGCGAGCCCGGCGAGATCACGGTCAGCGGACCGAACGTCATGCCCGGCTACTGGGGACTGCCGGAGGCGACGGCCGCCGTGCTCACGGACGGCTGGTACCGCAGCGGGGACGTGGCCCGCCTCGACGAGGACGGCTACGTCTACATCGTCGACCGCAAGAAGGACCTCATCATCTCCGGCGGCGAGAACATCTACCCCGCCGAGATCGAGGACCGGCTGCTGGCCCATCCCGACATCGTCGAGTGCGCGGTCGTCGGAGTGCCGGACGAGAGGTGGGGCGAGGTACCGCACGCGGTCGTCGTACGCCGGCCGGGGACCGACCTGACGCCCGATGCGGTGATCGCGTCCTTGGCGGGACGGCTGGCGAAGTACAAGATCCCCAAGTCGGCCGTCG
Organism: Streptomyces sp. NPDC101225; assembly: GCF_044767585.1. NCBI lineage: Bacteria > Bacillati > Actinomycetota > Actinomycetes > Kitasatosporales > Streptomycetaceae > Streptomyces > Streptomyces sp. NPDC101225. The sequence continues at coordinate 123,649 of NZ_JBIWOE010000025.1, read as the reverse complement.
TGGTCACGGACGAACTGCCCCGCAACGCCTCCGGAAAGCTGCTCAAAGCGCGGGTCCGCGCGCTGTACAGCACCAGCCCGCCGGCGTGAACCGCACCGGTTCCGTGGGAGTACCAGACCGCGGGTACTCCCCCAGCCCGAACTGCTAAAGCAACGGCGTTGCACATGGCGGGACGCCACCTGCGGACCCGGTCCGGCAGGCTGGGCGGACAGTCGCGGTCCGGTGATGCAGCGGATGCGGCGGGCGGTGTGGTTCCGGTCGGTGACGTCGGTGCTGTGGAAGACCGCGCCGCCGGTCAGCTCCCGCAGCAACTGCGTCGGGACCATCGGCCATGCGCGCCCCGACAGCCCCTGGGTGGGGTCGGCGCCGAGTTGATCCGTGAAGAAGGCCTGCAGATCTTTGAGGTGTACCTGGTGCCGGGCCGGTCCTCGGGAAAGGGAAACGGGACCGGGCGGCCGCGGAACTGAGCCAGCAGTCGCCGGTCGAGTTCCGCGTCCATACGGTGTGCACAGGCTTGGAACACATCACCGGTGAAGGGACACCTGGACGCGTGGACCCCAGGCGTGGTCGGTCGAGCGGACGGTGTCGAAGCCCTGCACCTCCGAGCCGCAGCCGATCGGCGCGGCAGAGTACGGCATGCCTCGCAGCGCGGTGTCGAGAACCGGGGCGACGACCTGCAGGCAGAACGGCTGGGCCAGTTCGAGACCGGGAAGAACGCGTCGCGGCACACCCGCCACCCTGACAGAACCTGAGGGACGGCGGCCGTCGGTCAATCGAGGGTGTCCTGGGCCGATCGCAGCAGGAGGGCTCTGCGGGCGGCGCCGACGTGGTGGCGCATCGCGGCGACGGCCGCGTCGGGGTTGCGGGTGAGCACGGCCAGGAAGATGGCCTGGTGTTCTTCGAGCGATCCGGTCCGGGGGTGGGGTGCGGTGAGGTCGCGGTACTGTCTCATGACGAGGGGATAGAGCAGGGTGTCGTAGGCGCGGGCCAGTGTCTGCTGGTGGGCGGCGCGCTTGATCTGCTGATGGAACGTCCGGTTGCCTTGGGAGTAGCCCGCCTGGTCGCCGCTCGCCTGGCAGTCCGCCATGATCTGCAGCGTACGGCGCAGCGCCTCGATCTCCTCCTCCGTCGCGCGTTCGGCGGCCTTGCCGGCCAGGGCGGATTCGAGTGTTTCCCTTGCCTCCAGGATGTCCAGGGCTTCCTCGACGGTGAAGTCCCGGGTACGGACACCCCTGTTGACCTCGCTGGTGACGTAACCCTCCAGCGCCAGCTGCACGAGCACCGACCGCATGGTGCTGCGCGAGACGCCGAATCTCTGGGTCAGGTCCGCTTCGGTGAGCCGGGTGCCCGGCGCGAAGCTTCCCGACTGCAGCAGCGACCGCAGGCCTTCGTAGGCCTGACTGTGCCGCGTCGACGGGCTCTGCTCGGCGTCGGCCGTGTCGTCGTACTGCATCGCGTTCACATGATCACCTGTGGTTCGGGAAGTGTCTGCCGCCTGACGGGCGGTATCGAGCAGTATGACTGGCGGCAACCGGGGCGGGCGCCTCGCTCAGGATGTGTCACGCAGGCATCGACGGGTACCGGGCGAGACCACCTCGACAGTGGTCATCAGGGTCACGGCTTTGCCTCACACCCGTCGAGGGTCTCGGGCCGGCGGTGTTCGCGTGGCGGCGCACGGGGCACCGAGGCGTTCGCGGTCGACCGTGAACGCCGGTGCGGGGCAAGGCCGTTGTGAAGCGTGCGGATTTCCCTTCGGATACCTCCGAGCCGCCGGTCAGTGCTGGTCCGACCGGGTTCGGAAGGCGACGCAGTCGGGATTGGGCACGGCGAGGGAGGTGCCCGTGTCCGTGAGATGCCCGGACACCCGGTCGACCGCGAAGAGGTTCAGGCTTCCGCTCGCCTCGTTCGCGACGAACAGCCACCGCCCCCCGGGGTGCAGCGCGAAACTCCACGGCGTGACGCCGGCGCAGGGAATGCGCTGGATCTCGGTGAGCAGATCGGTCGCGGGGTCCACGGAGAAGACGACCAGGGCGTTCTCGCCGCGGTTGGACGTGTACAGGTACCGGCCGTCACGGCTGACGGCCAACTCGGCTGCGCTCGTGGTCCCGGTGTGGTCGGCGGAGTCTGTCGTCAAAATCTGATGGCCCGTCAACTCACCCTGCCTGGAGTCCCATCCCAATACCTGTAGGTCGGCGGTGAGTTCGTTCAGCAGGTAGAGGGTCCGTCCGTTCGGGTGGAACGCCAAGCGGCGCGGGCCCGAACCCGGTGCGGTCGCGAAGGACCCGGGTCCGTCAGGGGTGCCGGCCGACATCCGGTGGGTGGTCGGGTCGTAGTCGTATACGAACACCCGGTCCGCGCCGAAGTCCGCGACCAGCGCGTACCTGCGGCTCGGGTCGACGACGACGGAGTGGGGGTGCGGGCCCGCCTGGCGTGGATTGGGGCCGGACCCGACGTCCTGGACGACCGAGGCCACGGCGCGCAGACCGCCGTCCGAGCCGACCGGGACGGTCACCGCCGAGCCGGCCGCGAAGTCGGCGACCAGCAGGGTGTCCGCGTTCCTGGTCAGTCCCATGTACGACAGCCCGCCACTGCCCGTCGGGACCGACTCGACGGTGATCTCGTCGAGTTGGTGCAGCGCCCCCGAGGCGTCGTCGATCCGGAAGACCCGGATGTATCCGCCCTGCTCGCTGCCGGCGACGTAGAGGATCGGGCGGGTGGGGTGCGTGGTGACCCAGTTCGAGGTGACCTGGGCCACGGATCCCAGCGAGGTCATGGTCCCGCGGTCGGGGTCGAACCGCACTGCATGCACCTGACCTTGTCCCCAGGTGCCGATGTAGAGCAGGTCGCCCGGCCGGTCCCGTCCCGCGGCGGCGGCCGGCGTGCCGGAGAGCAGGGGAGCGGCGGCCGCGGCCGACATCGTCATGGCCGTCAGCACGGTTCGCCGCGAGGGCCTCGGGGAAGTGGGGCCGTCGTCCCCCGCGGGATGCGGTCGAGTCCTAGGCCGGGGAGCGTCGTTCATCGAGCTGCGCCTTTCTCATGGGCGGGATGCGGGCGTCGCAGCCCTCGGGCCGTGCCGGCGTCGCGGAGGATGAGGTCCGCGAGTTGTCCGACAATACTTCACGGGAACGTAACGTGTCGGGCCCCTGGCGACAAGAAGCGCGCGCGAGAAACCTGCTTCGCGACTCCAGGTGTTTAGATGTGAATGTGGATTGCCTGACAATCCAGGCCTCGCCGGGTGTCGGCGATCACCAGTGGGCCGGCTCCGCGTCCAGCGGCGGCTCGAGTGGGGCCCGATAGGTGCCGCCGCTGGCCTTCGGGGCAGCCGCGGCAGAGGACTCGGCGGGGCGTCGGCACTCATTTTGTCCAACAATGACGAGGTGGCAGTGTCGGCGCACATGAGAAGACGACGTTTTTCTGCAGGATTCTTGTCCGCTCGAGTCGACGGTGTTACGTTCGCATCAAAGCTTGTCGGACAATCTCGAAGATGCGTGGCGTCGCCGAGACGGCCTCGCCGCAGGGATCCAGTCGACCTCGGCCCACTTTCCGAGGCGTCGATCGCCCCCACCGCCACCCGTTAACGTCCCACACCACACCAACGCCCCAACCGGCACGAGCGCACGGCCCCCGCTACGTCTCTTCGCGGTGAGGGAGCCGAGGAGACAGCCATGTCGACCAGCCAGCGCACCTTCCACCCGGAGGCACTCCGTCTCGACGACGTCACCCTGCAGTTCCCCGGCACTCATCAACCGGCCATCCACGGTGTGTCGTTCACGGTCGACCGCGGCAAGGTCGTCGCCGTGATCGGGCCCAGCGGGTGCGGGAAGAGCACCATCCTCAACCTGGCCGCGGGGCTGCTCACTCCCGCTCGGGGCGAGGTCCACTACGCCGGCGAGCGCGTCACCAGCGTCAACTCCGATGCCGCGTACGTGACCCAGCACTCGCATCTGCTGCCCTGGCTGAGCGTCAAGGCCAACATCGGCCTGGCGCTCAAGTTCCGCAAGGTTCCCAAGGACGAACGCGAGGAACGCGTCGCCCACTGGGTCGAGCTGGTCGGACTGACCGGCTTCGAGAACCACTTCCCCCGGGAGCTGTCCGGCGGCATGCAGAAGCGCTGCGCCATCGCGCGTGCGCTGATCTACAACCCGTCTATCGTGCTGATGGACGAGCCGTTCGGGCCGCTGGACGCCATCACGCGACTGGAGTTGCAGCAGGAACTGCTCAACATCTGGCGCGAGCAGAACGGGACCCTCATCTTCGTCACGCACGATCTCAACGAGGCCATCTACCTGGCCGACGAGGTCATCGTGATGTCGAAGGGCCCCGGTACGGTCCGCCGCGTCATCCCGGTGCCCTTCGAACGCCCGCGCCAGATCGGCTCGCTCGTCGAGTCTCCCGAGTTCTCGGAGCTCTACAACGACCTCTGGAGTCTCTTCGCCGCCGAGCGGAAGTCCGCCGCGTAGGCACAGCCGAACCGTCGGACCGGCATGCCGCCAAGTGTCCATGCCGCCAGACCGTCATGCCGTCAAACAGCGATGCCGTCATGCCGTCATGCCTTCCTCAGGTCTCCCATGACGACGTGTCCGCCGCCGAGTTAGGTTCACAGTTTTGATATCGATCAAGGAAGAGATCGCCGTTCCGAGTCCGCCCCGACGCGTCTGGGAGGTCATCTCGGACCCGTCGGCCGTCGTGTCGTGCATCGGCGGCGCGGAGCTCGGGGCGTCGCACGACGACGGCTCCTTCGACGGAACCCTCGCCGTCAGATTCGGCGGCCTCCGGGTCAAGTTCGCCGCCCGCGTCGCCCTGGACCTGGACGAGCCCGAGTACGAGGGCCGTCTGTCGGCCCGGGGCGCGGACGGGCAGGGCGCCACCCGCTTCAGCGCCGGTGCAACCTTCCGCGTCGCCGCGGGAGAGACCTCCGGCAGCGCGCGGGTCTACTGCGACGGAGAGATCAAACTCAACGGCAAGCTGGCCAAGTTGATCGAGTCGGGCGCGGGGATGGTGGTCGCGCGGATGACGAAGGAATTCACCGACGAGCTGGTCAAGGTGTGCGCGGGGCCTGGCGAGCCGGCCCCGGCGCTCGCCACCGGTGCGCACGCCACGGCGCCCACGGCCGCGCCGCGCCGCGCCGGTCTGCTCGCACGCCTGCGTGCGTGGTGGGCGGGGCGCCGGGCCGGACGGCAGGGGCAGCCACCGCGGACGGTGGCGCCCGCGGTGGACAAGTCCGGTGAAGGCGAAGCACTCGGCCAGAGGAGTCGGCGATGACAACGTCCAGGTTGAACAAGGTGATCGGCGCTCTGGACGCGGGACAGCACGTCTTCGCGACCTTCTCGGGGGCCGACCCGGCGTCCGCGACCGAACTGAGCACCTCGGCTTACGACGCGGTGGTGTTCGAGATGGAACACAAACCGTGGGACATCAACGCCCTCAAGGACAGCTTCCAGTACCTGCTGAGCCGGCGTCAGATCTTCGAGGCGGAGAGTCTCGCCCCGGCCGTCACGCCGCTGGTGCGCATCCCCGCCAACGGCGCGGAGAAGGCGCAGTGGCACGCCAAGCAGGCCCTCGACCTGGGGGCGTTCGGGGTCATCTGGCCGCACATCGCCACGGTGGAGGAGGCCCGTAACGCCGTCGCCGCCTGCCGCTACCCGCGGTTGCCCGAGGCCCCGCGCTACGAGCCCGCCGGCCTGCGCGGGGACGGCCCGCACGCGGCGACGCGCTACTGGGGCATCTCCAACATCGAGTACTACGCCCGCGCCGACGTGTGGCCGCTCGCCCCGGACGGGGAGATCCTCGTCGGCCTCATGATCGAGGACCAGCTCGGCATCAGGAACCTGCCGGACATCCTCGACCAGGTGCCGGGGATCGGGCTGATCCTCATCGGCGAGGGCGACATGAGCCAGGAACTGGGCTTCCCCCGCCAGTACGAGCACCCCCGGGTGCTGGAGTGCAAGCGCCGGATCCTCGACATCTGCGGGGAGCGCGGGGTCGCCGTCGGCCACCCCCATGTCACGGCCGGCAACGTCAAGCAGGTGCTCGACGACGGCTACCGCTTCCTGATGTCGGCGCCGGTGCGCACCTACCCCGGCCTGGACAGGGCCCGCGAGCTGACCGGCCGCGACTGACGGCGCCCGGCAGGCCCGCGCGCACCACACGCCCCCACCGCTACGCAAGTCTCGGAGCATTTCATGATCATCGATTGCCATGGCCACTTCACCACGGCGCCTCCCGCGCTGGGCAAGTGGCGCGAGAGGCAGATCCAGGCGTTCGAGGAGTCGGGCGCCCGCGTCCCGCCCGACGAACTGCACATCGGCGACGACGAGATCCGCAGTGCCATCGAGAACGGGCAGCTGAAGCTGCAGACCGAGCGGGGCACCGACCTCACGTTCTTCTCCCCGGGCGCGGGCAAGATGGCCCACCACTACGGCGACGAGCGCACCAGCCTCGACTGGTCGCGTGTCAGCAACGACCTGATCGCCCGGGTGTGCGGCCTGTTCCCCGAGCGGTTCGTGGGCGTGTGCCAGCTGCCGCAGTCCCCGGGCGACGCCCTGGCCGCCTCCGTCCGCAACTCCGTCACCGAACTGGAGCGCTGCGTCGAGGAGTTGGGCTTCGTCGGCTGCCTGCTCAACCCCGACCCCTCCGACGGCTACTACCAGGCCCCGCCGCTGACCGACCGGGTCTACTACCCGCTCTACGAGAAGCTGGTCGAGCTCGACGTCCCCGCGATGGTCCATGTCGCGATGTCGAGGAACCCCGCGTTGCAGGGCACCTGCGCCCACTATCTCGCCGGTGACACCGCGGCGTTCATGCAGCTGTGCGAGTCGGACCTGTTCCGGGACTTCCCGACGCTGAAGCTGATCCTGCCGCACGGCGGCGGCGCCGTCCCGTACCACTGGGGGCGCTACCGCGGCATGATGCAGGACCGCGGCCGGCCGCCGCTGGAGGAGTCGGTCCTGCGCAACGTGTACTTCGACACCTGCGTGTACCACAAGCGCGGCATGGAACTGCTGCTGGACATCATCCCGGCCCGCAACGTGCTGTTCGCCTCGGAGATGATCGGCGCCGTCCGCAGCGTGGACCCGGAGACCGGGCGCCGCTTCGACGACACCAAGTACACCCTCGACTCCATCGACACCCTGAGCGACGCCGACCGACAGGCGGTCTACGGAGACAACGCGCTGCGGGTCTTCGCCCGGCTCGACGGTGTCCTGAAGGCGCGGACGAAGGCAAGCGCGAAGGCACCGGCGACGGCCGCGGCGAACGTGAAGGAGTCCCAGAAGTGAAGGTCTACGAAGCACTCGCCGAGGCGTTTGTCCGGGAGGGCACCAGCGACGTCTTCGGCATGATGGGCGACGCCAACATGCACTGGATGGCCGCCCTCGCCGATCGCGGGGTACGGCTGTACGAGGTGCGGCACGAAGGCTCCGGCCTCGGTATGGCGGACGGCTGGGCGCGCGGCGCGGGACAGCCCGGTGTCGTCACCACGACCAGCGGCCCCGGCGTCTCCCAGCTGGCCACCTCGATGATCGTGGCGAGCCGGGCGAAGACCCCGCTGATCGCCTTCTGCGGCGAGACCTCCCTCGGGGACGAGGGCGCCACCCAGTACCTCGACCAGCGCCGCTTCGCCGCCGCCATCGAGTGCGAGTTCATCCACGTGACCCGGCCCGAGAACGCGCAGGAGGCCGTACGCCAGGCGTTCTACCTGGCCCGCACCGAGTCCAGGCCGGTCATGATCAGCGCCCCCCTCGACGTCCAGACGGCCGAACTGGACGACTACGACGAGGACTACGTCCCCTCCACGGCCCTGATCCGCACGCCGCGCCTGCTGCCCGACCCGGTCGCGGTCGACGCCGCCTGCGACCTCGTCCACCACGCCAAGCGCGTGGTGATCATCGCGGGGCGGGGCGCGCGCAGGGCGGACGCCGGTGAGCAGATCCTCGCCCTGCAGAAGCAGACCGGCGCGCTGCTGGCGACCACCCTCCAGGCGAAGAACTGGCTGTGCGACCGCACCGACTTCCACGTCGGCCTGTCGGGACTGTTCGGCGACAAGGCGTCGATGGAACTGCTGCAGGAGGCCGACTGCGTCATCGCGGTGGGCGCCAGCCTGAACCACTACACCATCGAGAGCGGCTACCTCTATCCCGAGGCGAAGTACATCCAGATCGACACGGCCCCGCACCTGGTGATGGGCAACGGCAGGACGGCCGACTGCTACCTCCAGGCCGACGCGGTCACCGCCCTCACCGCACTGACTCGCGCCCTCCAGGAGCGTGCTGTCCGGCTGGAGGGCTACCACACCGACGCCGTTCACCGGCACCTGACGGCCCGGCTCCAGCCGCCCGCGGAGTACGTGCGCGAGCCCGGACGGCTCGACCCGCGCGAGGCGATCTGGATCCTCGACCACGAACTCCCGGGCGAGATGGGCCTGGTGCTGGGCAGCGGCCACCAGACCGACTTCGGCACCATGCTCTTCCAGCGCTCCCGTGACGTGCTTTCCAACTACGGCATGTTCGGCGCCATCGGCCAGGCCCCGCTGATCGCCATGGGCCAGCTGATCGCGCAGGGCAACCGGCCCGGCTTCGTGGTGGAGGGCGACGCCAGCTTCCTCATGCACCTGTCCGAGTTCGAGACGGCGTGCCGCTACGACGTCCCGCTGCTGGTCGTCGTGATGAACGACCAGGGTCTGGGCGCCGAGTACCACAAGGCGAGGGCGAAGGGCCTGGACCCGGATCTCGCGACCATCCCCACCCCTGAACTGGGCGCCGTGGCCCAGGCGTTGGGCGGCGCCGGCGCCACCGTCCGCACCCCGCAGGAACTGCGCGATGCCCTCGCCGAGTACGTGCGCGCCCCCCGCCCGACCGTCGTCGACGTCCGCATCACCCGTGAGGTGCTCAGCACCCCGTACCGGCGCATCCAGTACGGCGAGGACGTGTGACCGGCATGAGCGAGAACCCCTCGGCGACGCCGCTGACCGTCCTGCTGGGCAACTACCCGCACACAAGGCCGCTGAAGGACGGCACGGTTCCGGTGGCCGGAGTGGAGTGCCGCCACCTGGAGTCCTCCCCGCTGCCCCCGGCGTTCGCCCGCATGGTCCGTGAACTGGCCTACGACATCAGCGAGATGCCGATGGCCACCTACCTCCAGGCCCGCGAGGCCGGCATCCCGCTGACGCTGCTGCCGGTGGTGCTGGTGGGAAGCACCCACCACCGCTCCCTGACCCGGCTGCCCGAGGGCCCGGAGCTGAGCCCCGGGGATCTCGTGGGCCGGCGTGTGGGGGTGCGCGCGTACGGCCAGACGACCGGTCTGTGGGTGCGCGGCTGGCTCCAGGAGGAGTACGGCGTCAAGTCCTCCGACATCACCTGGGTGACCACCGAGGACGTCCATGTCTCCCAGTACGTCAACCCCCCTTACGTGCAGCGGTCGGCTGCCGAGCGGGTCGGGGACCTGCTGCGCTCCGGGGACGTCAGCGCGGCCGTGCTCGGGCCGAAGGCGATCGGCGGGCAGGGCGCCGGGCTGGTTCCGCTCGTCGCGGACGCCGAGGACGCCGGGCAGGCGTGGATCCAGCGGCACGGCACGATCCCGGCCAACCACCTGCTGGTGGTGCGCGACGACGTCCTGCGCGAGCGCCCCGACGCCGTGCTCGCCGTCTACCGTGCCCTGAAACAGGCGATCGCGGACACCGCGGACCAGCGCGACGACTCGCCCGCCGGACGCGCGGTCACGGCCGGGTGGAGCCCCTCGCTGACCGCCTGCCTGGAGATCGCCGGACGGTACGCCCTGGAGCAGGACCTCATCGGCCAGCCGGTGGACGTGGCCGCGATCGAGCACGAGACGGCCTTCCTCGACACATGACCCGACACGTGACTCGACCCATCAGGACATCGAGAAGGGAGCAGCGGTGAGGGAACCGGTAGGGCTGCGCAAGCGGGGCAACCCGCCCACGCGCAAGCCGGAGACATGGACACCCGACCTGCTCGAAAAGGTCGCCTGGCGGGTGAAGGCGGCGAACGAGCCCTTCCGCGGAGTGGCCACGTCCGACGGCATCCGGCCGGGACTGTTCCCGCTGCGCGACACCGGAGCGGACGTCCGCAAGGTGTACCGGGCGGCCGAGGACTACCTGGCGGGCCTGACCGGGAAGCAGCTCGCCGAGGGCCGCTTCCCGATGGACGACGTCAGCTGGCGCCACTGGAACAACGGCGCCCGGTACTTCCTGCGCCACGGCATGCTGCTGGAGGACTTCGACGACTCCCAGCGCGAACGGGCCCTGGCCGTCATCCGGGAGAGCCTCAGCGCGGACGGCTACCGCCAGATGGTCGACCTCATGCGCCTCAACCTCACCATCGGCGAACTGAGCGACAACACCTACGGCCTCAACGAGTGGCTGTACTGGTTCTCCGTCTACGGCGAGCCGGAGAACGGCGGCCCCTGGGGCTGGCAGCTCGACGGCCACCACGTCAACATCAACTGCGTGTTCGTCGGGGACCAGATGGTCCTCACCCCCTCCTTCCTGGGCGCCGAGCCGGTGATCGCCGGGTCCGGGAAGTACGCCGGGACCGTGGCCTTCCGCGGCGAGGAGGCCCTCGGCCACGAGCTGTTCACCCAACTCGACGGCCGGCAGCGGGAAGCGGCCGTCATCGCGGACACCATGCCGTCGGAGCTGTTCGTCGGGGCCTTCCGGGACAACTACGAACTCGACTACCAGGGACTGCGGTTGGGCGAGATGACGCCCGGCCAGCGCGACACCGCACTGCGACTGCTCGGGCTCTACGTCGACCGGGCCGCCGACCAGCATGCGCGGTTCCGCATGGAGGAGGTCCGCGCCCACGAGGGCGACACCCGCTTCGGGTGGGTCGGCGACCCCGACGGCACCTTCTACTACCGCTTCCACAGCCCGGTGATCCTCGTCGAGTTCGAGCACATGCCCGGCGTGCTCTTCGACAACAACTACCCCTCGCGCCGGCACATCCACACCGTCGTCCGCACCCCCAACGGCAACGACTTCGGCGTCGACCTGCTGCGCCAACACCACGAACGGCATCACGGGCACGGTACGGCGCACCCCGCCCAACAGGCGTGAGACGCCCCGTTCCCATGCAACAAGAGGAGACAGAAATGAAGTTGGTGCTCGGCCGGGACGACCTCGCGTCGGCCGCGCTGTCGGCGGCCCGCGAGGCGGGCGCGGAGCCGGAGCGGGTCGACATCAAGCCGGTGCACAAGGCATCGCGCGGCTTCGTGAACGCGTCGGACGTGGACCTGTGCGAACTGGCCATCGTCACCGTGCTGCAGGCCGTCGCCCACGGCAAGCCGGTGCTGCTGCTGCCCGTCACCACTCTGGGACGCCACCAGCACCAGACCCTGGTGACCCTCGGCGGCCTCTCGGTCGCCGACGTCGAGGGACACAGCGTGGGAGTCCGCGCCTGGAGCCAGACCACCGGTGTGTGGGTACGCGGCTTCCTCGCCGAGCAGTACGGCGTCGACCTGCGCAAGGCGGCCTGGACGACGTACGAGGGCCATCACGTGGACGGAGCCGAGGACCCGTCCTGGGTGAAGCGGGCACCAGAAGGCACCAAGCTGCCGGCCGACTTCCTGGCGGGGAACGTCGACTTCGGGATCATGGGCAACGAACTGCCCGCCGACGACCGTATCCGCACCGCGATCGATGACGCCCACCAGGTCGCCGAAGAGTGGTCGAAGGACCAGGGGTTCATCCCGGTCAACCACGTCGTCGGCGTGTCCGAGTCGGCCGCCGCGGAGCACGGGGCCGCCGTCCTCGCCGCGTACGACGCGATGCGGGCGGTGCTCGCCGCCAAGGAGGAGGGCGGCACGGTCGCCCTGCACCCCGTGGGCTTCGCGGGCCTGCGTGCCGCGTTCACCAAGGCCGCCGCCTACGCGCTGGAGCAGGACGTGATCCCGCGGGCGGTGGACTACGACGAACTCGTCGAGCGGACCTGTACGGCACTCGGCGTGCCGCCGTCCCGGCTCGGCGGCTGAGGACCGCGGCACGGACGCTCCACCCCCCACCCCACACACGACACACGAGCAAGAGGACGAGGCATGGACAAGCTCACCGTGGTTGTCGGCGCATACCCGCACGCGCAGCCACTGCTGGACGGCGACGTCGCCATCGACGGCTACCTGGTCGAACCGGTCGAGGTCAAACCGGTCATCGGCGCCTACCGCAGGATGATCCGCGACCTGGAGTTCGACGTCTGCGAACTCGCCCCGGTCTCCTATCTGATGGCACGCCAGGAGGGCATCGCGCTCACCGCCGTCCCGGTGTTCCTCAACCGCCGCTTCCACCACGGCGACGTGCAGTGCGCCGCCGACTCCGGCATCCGTGTGCCCAAGGATCTGGAGGGTCGCCGGGTCGGCGTGCGCGCCTACTCGGTCAGCACCGGCGTATGGGTGCGCGGTGTGCTGCGCGAGGAGTACGGCGTCGGCATCGACAAGATCACCTGGGTGGTCGACGACGACGACCACGTCGAGGGCCGGGTCCCCGCCAACGTCGAACGGGTCACGGACGGCCGCTCGCTCGGCGAGCTGCTGCGCGCCGGCGAGATCGACGCCGCACTGACCGGCAACGCCGGTACCGGACGGGCGGGCGCGCCCCGCGCAGGGTGGACGGCGACACCCGAACCGGAGGCCGGCGGCGACGGCAGTCCCTACCCGCTCTTCCCCGAGGCCGGCACGCTCGCCGTCGACCACTACCTGCGCACCGGCGTCTACCCACTGCACTCGCTGGTCGCCCTGCGCTCCGAACTCGTCGAGCGCGACTCGCAGTTGGCGACCAAACTTTACGCGGCGTTCGCCGACGGCAAGCGCCGCCACCTCGCCGACCAACCCGACTGGGCGGCCGTGCCCCGACTGGCCCGCCAGGGACGGCAGATCGGCCGCGACCCCGTCCCTTACGGCATCGACGCCAACGAGGCCAGCCTGAACGCGATGGTGCGGTTCGCCAAGGAACAGGGCCTGCTCGACCCGGACTTCCCCGCCGACCTGCCCGCGCTGTTCGCGACCGGGGAGTACCCGGCCGCCTGAGCCGGCTCGAACCGGACCCACCGAAGAACCAGGAAACAGAACAAGGGAGCACACCCGACGTGGACTTCGTCGACGCACACTGCCACATCATCTCCGAGGACACGGCCCGCTACCCCAAGGCACCGATCGGCGGGAAGCAGTCGGAGTGGGCCGCCACCCGGCCCGTGACCGCCGAGGGCATGCTCGCCCGCATGGACGACACCGGCATCGCCCAGGCCGTCCTGGTGCAGGCCACCACGAACTACGGCTACGACAACTCCTACGTCCTCGACAGCAGCCGCCGTTGGCCGGACCGCTTCGTCGCCGTCGGCACCGTCGACCCGCTGCGCCCGGACGCCGCCACCTCCCTCAAGTCGGCGGTCGGCGACGGCGGGTTGGCCGGCGTGCGGCTGTTCACCAGCGGCAGCACCGTGCCCACCCAGGGCGAGTGGTTCGTCGCCCCGGAGACCTTCCCCTTCTGGGAGCAGGCCGCCGAACTGGACCTGCCGGTCTGCCTCCAGATGCGCCTGGGCGCCGCCACCGGCCAACTGGTGGAACTGCTGGAACGGTTCCCCGGCGTGAAGGTCCTCCTCGACCACATCGGCTACCCCGACATCACCGCCTCGCCCGCACAGGCCGGCGCCGACGTCGCGGCACTCGGCACCCACCCGGGCCTGCACCTCAAGCTCACCCACCGCAACCTGGAGCGGCTGCGGGACGCGGGCGAGCAGGCCGGCGAGTTCCTCGGACCGGTCGTCGAGGCGTTCGGCGCGGGCCGGATCGCCTGGGGCTCGAACCTGCCGGCGGCCGAGCAGTCGCTGCCCGAACTCCGCGCCCTGGCCGAGGGCGTCGTCGCCGAGCTGCCCGAGCAGGACCGCCGGGAGATCTTCGCCGGCACCGCCCGGCGGCTGTATCCGGGGCTCGCCCGAGCCTGACCGTGCAACCGCAGACGACCCCTCCGAGCAGACCTACAGGGTGATCATGGTGGATTCCAACGGCTTCGACGACGACGCGGGCCGTACGCTGCTGACCCGGGAGAGCCAGGCCTACGAAGGGCTGCGCTCGCTGCTGCTGTCAGGCAGTGTCGAGCCGGGCACCCGGCTCACCGAGGCCGACCTGACCCGGATGTTCAACGTCTCGCGCAGCACCATGCGGGCGGTCCTGGTCCGGCTGACCCAGGAGGGCTACGTCACCAGCGAGGTCAACCGCGGGGTGCGCACCCGCAGCTTCTCCGTCCAGGAGGCCGCGGACATCCTGGAGGCCCGCGAGACCCTGGAGTCCGCGCTGGCGGGCAAGGCTGCGGAGCGGGCCACCGAGGACGAGATCCGCGAACTGCGCAGCACGCTGGACGGGATGGAGGACTGCAAGTCCCGCGGAGACGCGACGGGTTACTCTCGCGGCAACCGGCGCTTCCACCAGCAGGTGACGGAGGCCGCGCACCAGCAGACCCTGGCCCGGGCCTACGACACCCTGCTCTACCCGCTGGTGATGCGCCAGTACCGCAACCTCTCGGCGCCGCACCCGCGCACCGGATCGCTGGAGGAGCACCAGGCCATCCTCCTGGCCATCATCACCCGCAACTCCCCGGCCGCCGTCGCCGCCATGCTCCACCACGTCGCCTCCGCCCGCCGCGCGCTGCTGCTCCAGGCACACCGGGAGCAGCGCCCCGCCTCGGCCGTGGAGGCGTGAGGATGCCGTCCGCCGCCGCGCACCGCGGCGACCAGAAGAGAGAGACCATGCGCCGGCCGGTGAAGACCGAAGCGGGACTGGCCGGTGGCATACCGGGACGGGACCGGTCGGTCACCGTCTTCCGCGGCATCCCCTACGCGGCGCCCCCGGTCGGCGAACTGCGCTGGCGGCCGCCGCAGCCCCCAGTGCCCTGGAGCGGGGTGCACGAGGCCGTCCGGTTCGGCCCCATGTGCCCGCAGGTGCCGGGCTCCGAGCTGCACGGCAGCGACCTGCCGATGAGCGAGGACTGCCTGCGCCTCAACGTCTGGACGGGGGCGGACCCCTCGGACGGACAGCTGCGGCCGGTGCTCGTGTGGATCCACGGCGGCGGCTTCCGGGTCGGCACGGGAGCCAGTCCCCGGTACGACGGTGAGGCCCTGGCCCGCAAGGGCCTCGTGGTGGTCACCTTCAACTACCGCCTGGGCGCCTTCGGTTTCCTGGCCACCCCCGAACTCAGCGCGGAGTCCGGGCACCACGCCTCCGGCAACCACGGGCTGCTCGACCAGATCGCGGTGCTGAAGTGGGTGCGGCGCAACATCGTGCACTTCGGCGGCGACCCCCACCGGGTCACCATCGCCGGGCAGTCGGCCGGCGCCGGATCGGTGAACTTCCTCGGCATGTCCCCGCTGGCCGAGGGCCTCTTCCACCGGGCGATCGCACAGAGCCACGCCCGGCACTCCCGCGACCCCGACCTACGTTATCTGGGCACCTCCTACCGGACCCTGGCCGACGCCGAGGCCGCCGGCGCCCGGTACGCGGCGGAACGCGGGGCACGCAACCTGCGCCAACTCAGGGCTCTGCCCTGGCCGAAGCTGGTGGAGGGGGACGCCTCCGTGGTCGACAGCGCCGTGGAGACGGGCGGCCCCGCCAAGCCGCCGTCGTTCCGTCCCGTCGTCGACGGCTGGGTGCTGCCCAGGGGCTACGAGCAGACGTACCGCGAAGGACTGCAGAACGACGTCTGGTACCTGGCCGGGAACAACCACGACGAGAGCGGCGCGGTGCCCGCGAGCGCCTTCGCGGAGTTCCGGGCGCTCGGCAGGAAGTCGTGGAGACCGGGCGCGCCGCCGGTCCACCTGACGCGCAAGGACTTCGTCGACGCCGCCCGGCTCAAGTTCGGGGCGCTGGCCGAGGAGTTCCTCCGGCTCTACCCGGCCGGCACCGACGACGAGGCGGCGCACGCCCATTGTGCCGCGGTGCGTGACAACGCCAGGATCTCCACCTGGCTGTGGGCGAAGGACTGGGCCGCACACGCGGACCGGCCGGTGTACACGTACTTCTGGACCTACGCCGCCCCGGCGGGACAGAGTGCGCGCCGCGCCTCGCACGGCTCCGAGATCGACTTCGTCTGGGGCAACCTGCACCCCGACCACGCCGAGTGGACCGACGAGGACCGCGACGTCGCGGAGACGATGAGCGGCTACTGGGCCAACTTCGCGGCCACCGGCGACCCCAACGGACCGGGCCTGCCGCACTGGCCCGCGTGGACACCCGACACACCGGCCGTCATGGAGGTTGGTGCGGGCTTCGGCCCGATCCCGCTGGCGGACGAGCCCCGGCTCGACTTCTGGAAACGCTTCTTCCTTACTCAGCATGCTTGGTGACAGGAGAACGATCATGACCCACGCACACCCGACCACTCCCGCGGCCCGCAGAGGAACGCGGCTGCGGCCCGGCGGCGGCCGCAGGATGCTGGCTCTCACCTCGGCCACGGTCCTCGCCCCGGCGCTGCTCACCGCCTGCGGCAACGACTCCAGCACCACCTCGGCCTCGGACGGACTCGTCCAGGTCACCGTCGGCGGCGGCGGCAGCATCTTCGACACCCCGCTCCAAGTGGCCGACGCCAACGGCTACTTCCGCAAGCAGGGCCTGAAGATGAAGTTCGTGACGCTGACCGCCGCCACCGGCCCCTCGGCGCTCCAGTCGGGTTCGGTTCAGTTCTACGACAGCAGCCCCACCGCGTTCGTCTCCGCCCTCGCCAAGGGGCTGCCACAGCTCGCGGTCTCCACCGACGGTCTCGGCAACCCGCTCGGCCTCGTCGTCAGCAAGAAGTTCGCCACCGCCCACAAGCTGACCGCGAGCAGCCCGGCCGCGACGGTCGCCAAGGCGCTGTCGGGGTCCACCGGCGGCTCCAGCTCTGCCAACACCAGGGCCGAGGCCGGCATCTTCCTCAAGAAGTACGGCGTCGATCCCGACAAGAAGGTCAAGTGGGTGACGCTGCCGAGCCCGGCCGCCGACAAGGCCGCCGTCAACAGCGGCCAGATCGACTGGTTCCTCACCTCGGAACCGATCCCGCTGCAGATCCAGGACGATGGGGACGGCGTCGTCGTCGCCGACCCGGCCAAGGTTCCCGAGTGGGCCGCCGAGGACGCCGGGTACGGACAGCTCGTGGTCACCCAGAAGAGCTACGCCAGCGCCCACCCCGACATCGTCAAGAAGTTCGCCACAGCGGTCCAGCAGGCGACGGCCTACATGAACACGCACCTCAAGGACAGCAACGACCAGACGGTGACGAAGGCCGCCCAGAAGTCCCTCACGGGCGCGCCGAACAGCGTCGTGCAGGCCAGCCTGCAGCAGGTCGAGTGGCCCACCAGCGGCTCGATGGACGCCGCCGGCTGGAAGAAGACCATGGCGTTCCTCACCAGCCTGGGCACGCTCCCCTCGGGTGCCGAGGTCACCACCGACAACTGGACGAACAAGTACCTGCCGTGAGGCGACCGGGCGAGCCGCACCGGTGAATCTGGAAGGAGCAGACAATGGCGACTGCTACCAGCAGTGCAGAGAGCAAGACCGAGGTGAAGGCGGCCCGGCCCGCGAGCCTCGGGGGCGGCGCGTGGCGGGGCACCGCGCTGGTGGTGGTCCTGCGGATCGCGGTGATCGCCCTGACCGTCGTCCTGTGGCAGGTGATGAGCGGTCCCGTCCTGCCTGAGTACGCCGTCAGCAAGCCGACCGACGTGGCGCACGCCCTGTGGAAGCTGCTCGGCTCGTCGGCCGGCTGGACCGACATCAGGACGACGGCCTTCGAGATCGTGGCCGGCTTCGGGATCGGCGTGGCGATAGGCACCGTGATGGGCCTGGTGCTGGGCTCGGTGCCGCTCGCCGGAAGGGTGTTCGAGCCGCTGATCGCGGCCGTCAACGGCATCCCCAAGATCGCCCTCGCGCCGCTGTTCCTGCTGTTCTTCGGCATCGGCCCGATGTCGAAGATCACGATCGCGGCGACGGGTGTCGCCTTCGTGGTCTTCTACAACGTCTACCTGGGCCTCAGGCTGCGGGATCACGAACTGGTGGAGATCGTCCAGGTGATGGGCGGGGGCCGGCACCACGTGCTCAGCTACGTGACCCTGCCCACCCTGGCCGCGCCCTTCTTCGCTGCGCTCAAGACGGGCGGGCCGCTGGCGATCCTCGGCGTCATCGGCGGTGAGTTCATCGCCTCCACCGACGGCATCGGCCACGAGCTGTTCACCGCGGCCACGAACCTCGACGCACCCACCGAGTTCGCCGGCCTGATCATCCTGGTGGCGATGACGCTCATCCTCAACGGGATCCTCACCGGGCTGGACACGCTGGCTCTGAAGCGTCTCGGCCTGGGTGACCGGCGGTCGAGGGCCAAGGGCAACTGAGTCGGACCCGCCGGCCGTCGGCCGCGCGTCCCGGGCCGGATCCCCACGTCCGGCCCCACCCGGTTCGAGACGGAGCCCCATGACACAGTCGTGGCGGGCCCTCGCCCTTCCTCCCGCGCACGCAGTGCGGCGGCTACGCCGATGATGACTGTCCGCCGCCGGGGGCCGTTCCCCGCCAGGCGCCCGGCCTCCCGGCACGAGGGTGCCGCTCGCCTCAGCAGCTTCGCGTCGCTGCGGATACGCAACTACCGGCTGTACGCGATCGGACAGAGCACGTCCGTGGTCGGCAACTGGATGCAGAACATCGCCGTCGGCTGGCTGACCCTGCAACTGACGCACAGCGGAACGACGCTGGGCATCGTGACCGGGGCCCGGTACCTGCCCCTCCTGCTGCTCGGAGTGTGGGGCGGGCTGCTGGTGGACCGCCATGACACCCGCAGGCTGCTGACGGTCACTCAGGTGTGTTTCGCGGTCCAGGCCGCACTGCTCACCGTCCTGAGCGGGGCCCATCTGATGAGCGTGCCCCTGGTCGTCCTGCTCATGCTGGCGATCGGTCTCACCAACGTCTTCGACAACCCCGCCCGGCAGAGCCTGATCAGCGAACTCGTCGACCGCGAGCACCTGGCCAACGCGATCGCCGTCAACTCCACCTTCATCAACACCGCCAAGCTCGTCGGACCGGGTCTGGCCGGCATCGTCATCGCGGTGCTCGGGGTGACGCCCTGCTTCGCCCTGGACACCGTCTCGTTCCTCGCGGTCATCGTCAGCCTGCGCATGCTGCGGACGACGGAGATGTATCCCGCGGAGCGCGAGGCGCGCGCCAAGGGCCAGATCCGGGCCGCCGTCGCCTACGTCCGCCGTACACCCGACCTGCTGTACCCCATGGTCATGGTGTACGTGACCGGCATCCTCACCTGGGAGTTCCCGGTCAGCCTGCCGCTGCTGACCACCGAGGCCTTCCACGTCGGGTCCGCCGGCTACGGCGCCGCGATGGCCGTGATGAGCGTCGGTGCGGTCCTGGGCGGCTTCGTCGCGGTGCGCCGCCGTGGGCTCAGCACCCGTTCCCTGTCGGTGTCGGCGGTGATCTGGGGAGCGCTGATCTGCGCCACGGCTCTGGCGGTGGCGCTGGTGGCCCTGGTGTTCGTCGGCTCGGCCTCCATCACGTTCAACTCCTCGGCCAAGACGCTGATGCAGCTGGGCGCCGCACCCCAGATGCGGGGTCGGGTGCTGTCGATCTGGTCGATCGGCTGGCTGGGCGGCACCGTCGTCGGCGCCCCCGCGGTGGGCGCGGTCGGCGCCTCCTTCGGGCCACGCGGCGCGCTCCTGGTCGGCGGCCTCGCCGCCACGGGCGTCGGCGTGGTCGTCCTGACACTGTCGATGCTGAGGAGAATTGTCGGACAGGAGCTTCACGAAAGGTAGACGCCGTGAGGCCATGACTGCAAGAAAACTGCCGTAGAAGCCCGCAGTTCACGCCAGTTCCGAGATCCCCGCCCCAAGTGATTGTCGGACGATGCGAGCCTGTGGATCTCGGGAAATTCTGTCGCACATATTGCCCGCAATCTTGTCGCGCGTTACGTTCTCGGCCGCCCCCTCCCCCCTTCCGGCGCCACAGCGCCCTTCCCCGAGCGATACGGAGTTTTCGTATGAACGTGCCTGAAAACAGCCGACTCACCGGCGTGGAGCCGGAGTTGCGCCGCCGCGACTTCCTCGGTCGCTCCGCGGGCATCGCCGCCGGGGCGGTGTTCCTCGACGCCCTCGGGACGTCGGTCGCGTCCGCGACCGAACCGCTCGTGGGCCGGCCCGTGCGCACCGAGTCCGGGCTGGTCTCCGGTGTGGCCGCCGCGGTCTTTGGCGTCACCGTCTTCAAGGGCATCCCCTACGCGGCCACCACCGCGGGGCGCAACCGCTGGCGCCCGCCGCAGCCGGCCCCGTCGTGGAAGGGCGTGCGCAAGGCCGACACGTTCGGCGACGCACCCCCGCAGGCGTCGACCACCCTCACCATGAGCGAGGACTGCCTCAACCTCAACATCTGGACCGGCGCCACGAGCGACCGGGAGCGACGGCCGGTGTACGTCTGGCTGTACGGCGGCGGGTTCTCGGCCGGGACCGGCTCCGACCCGAGCTTCGACGGGTCCGTCCTCGCGGGCAAGGGCGTCGTCGTGGTCACCATCAACTACCGTCTCGGAGCCCTGGGTTTCCTCGCCACCCCCGAACTGAGCGCGGAGTCCCCGCACGGCGTGTCGGGCAACTACGGCCTGCTGGACCAGATCGCGGCCCTGAAGTGGGTACGGCGCAACATCGCCGCGTTCGGCGGTGATCCACGCCAGGTGACCGTGGGCGGCCAGTCCGCGGGCGCCGGCTCCACCGACATGCTCTCGATGTCCCCGCTCGCCACCGGCCTGTTCAAGCGCTCCGTCGCCGAGAGTCATGTGCGCTACCCGAGCGACCCGGAGCTGCGCTACCTCGGCGTCTCGTTGCGCAGGATGGACACCGCCCTCGAACAGGGGCCCGCCTACGGCGGGACGAAGGGCGCGAGCACGCTGGCGGAGCTCCGCGCCCTGCCCTGGTCGCAGTTCACGGACGGCGCCACGCTCAAGGACGAGACCGTCGACACCAAGTCCATCGCGAAACCACCCCTGTTCAGGCCTGTCGTCGACGGCTGGGTGCTGCAGGCCGGCTACATGGACACCTATGAGGCCCGCGCGCAGAACGACGTCTGGTACCTCGCCGGCAACAACCTCGACGAGAGCGGAGCCGTACCCGAGACCGCCTTCGACCACTGGCGCAGCACGCCCTACCCAGACCGTCCCGGCGCCCCGCCCGTCCATGTCACCCTCGACGACTACGTGAGCGCCGCGCAGCAGAAGTTCGGCACGATGGTGGACGACTTCCTGCGGCTCTACCCGGCCACCACGGACGACGAGGCGGCCCTCGCCAGCAACGACGCCATTCGCGACAACTCCCGTGTCTCCACGTACCTTTGGAGCGAGGAGTGGACCAAGGGCACCGACCGGCCGGTGTACACGTACTTCTGGACGCACCGTCCGCCGGGCCCTGACCATGACATCCGGGGCGCCTACCACGGCTCCGAGATCGTCTACTTCTTCGGCAACCTCTACCCCTCCACCCAGGGCTGGACCGACCAGGACCGCGAGATCGCCGACACCCTGTCCTCGTACCTCGCGAACTACATCAGCACCGGCGACCCCAACGGGCACGGCCTGCCCATGTGGTCCGCCCACAGTCCTTCCTCGCCCACGGTGATGGAGGTCGGCGAGCACTACGGACCGATGCGTGTGGCGACCCGCGCGAAAGTCGACTTCTGGAGGCGGTACTTCGCCACGCAGGACGCCTGGTAGCAGCCCGCGACGGGCCCGGGCCCGTCGCCTCGACCGTGTCGACGTGCCCGTCGCTCACCCGTGCCCGTGACGGGCCGCGACCGCAGCGTCAGGATCTGGAACGGACGCAGCGTCACCTCCACACCGTCACCGGCATGCCGATGGCCGGCCGGATCGACGAGGGGACGTTCGAGCAGGTCCGTCGCGGTCACCGAGGCCGGCGGGAACGCGGTGGTCAGGGTGGCTCGGGCACGGGTTCAGTCCGGCAGCAGTGACCCGCACGCGGACCTGCCCCGGTCCGGCCTGCGGTTCCAGGACTTCCTGAACGTCCAGGACTTCGGGGCCGCCGAAGGAGTCCATCCGGACTGCCCTGCTGCCGGCTGCGAGTGGTTGCTCGTTCTCTGTCTGCATGTGCGTCTATCTCCGCGAGGCCGTAAGGGCATCGAAACGGACTATGCTCCGTTTCATGAACGACCATAGCACAAACGGAGCGCGATCCGTTTCGGGTGGGATGAAAGCCCGTACGCCGCGGGCGGACGCAGCACGCAACCGCGACCAGCTGCTCACGGTGGCGACCCGCGTCTTCGTGTCGTCCGACGGCGAGCCCTCGATGCGCGCGATCGCCCGTGAGGCCGGGGTCGGCATCGCCACTCTCTACCGTCACTTCCCGACCCGCGAATCACTGGTCGACGCGGTCTATCAGGATCAGGTCGTGCGGCTGACGAGCGGCGCCCACGAGTTGCTCGGCCATCTGCCCCCCGCAGCGTCGATGCGGCGCTGGATGGACCTGTTCGGGGACTGGATCGCAGCCAAGAACGGCATGCTCGACACGCTGCGAGCAACGATCGAATCGGGCCAGATCACCCATGCGCAGACCCGGACCGAGCTACTGACGGCCATCAACACGATTCTCAACGCAGGCCGCACGGCGGGCGACCTCCGCTCCGACATCACGGCCGAAGACATCGCCACCGCCCTCATCGGCATCTTCACGGTGGCCCCCCGGCCCGAGCAGGAAGCCACGGCCAATCGCCTGCTGAACCTGCTGATGGACGGCCTCCGGCCCACCGCCCAGCCGTCCTGAATCCGATCGGGCCCCACGGGATAGGCACCACCACCTTGGAGTGCCGCAGGAGCCACCACCCCGTCGAACCTCCCGGTCACAGCACCAGGAACTCCACCCAGCTGATCCCACGACCGAAATCGAACGGCTGCCGGCTGCGCCGCCTCCCGATGTGGTGAACATCTGCTGTCGGTTCTCGTGGACAAAGCCAGCGGCCAGCGGCCGGGCGAGGCGGAGCTGGGTGTGGACGACGACCACGAGCCATGTCCACCGGTCCGCGGCCTGGGGAGTACGGACCTTCGGGGTGGTCCAGCCGAGGATCTGCTTTCCGAACCTGAAGGTGTGCTCGAGATCGAATCTCCTGAGGAACACCTGCCACCACAGATCCACGTCTGCCGGGGCGGCGCCGGTCTTGGAAGACCACAGCCAGACCGGCGGTGCTTCCCGCTCTTTCGAGAGGTGCTCGACCTTCAACCGGACCAAGGTGCCCTCGACGACGGGGAGTTCACCGTCGTGCTCCAGCCAGGCCGAACGGTGGGTCAGCCTCGGGTGGACCGGTCCCAGGCCCGGGCTTGGGCCTTGCCGTAGTTGGTGGTGTCGGTGACCGTGGTGATCGCCGCCTCGGGCCAGGTCTCGGGGTTGGCGAAGCGGAACTCCCTGCCGTGCTTCGGCGGCCTGCCGCCCTGGGGACAGGCCAGCGCGTACTCCTTGAGCGAGGGTTTCGGCAGCCGCATCACCCGGTCGCTGCGGATCCGCCCGACCAGTCCGACAGGAAGGTCCCGCAGGACCCAGGCCAGGCGGGTGACGTCGTAACCAGCGTCCATGACGATCGTGATGTCCGGATCGCCGGGCGCCCACTGGCCGGCTGAGATGAGCCGCTCGGCCACCGCCCGAAGTTGGGTGGCGGTGACGGCGGTCGCATCATCTTCGGGTCCGAGTCGGACCACGTCCAGGATCGACGTCCACGAGGTGGCTCCCGGTTCGAGGACGGCGACGAAGGAATACGGCCAGCCCGGGGTGAACTGGGCGGCGGACTTCGCCCGGCCGTAGACGTGGCAGAACAGCCGGTCTGCCGAGCACGGCGCGTCCGAGCGCAGCCACGGCGACACGCCGACCGCCAGCACCAGGCGGCCGCCCTCGAACCGGGGCAACGGCAGCCCGGCGAGCAAGGTCCGCAACTTCTCGACGTCGAACCGGCCCCGGTTGAGAGCTCCGTACAACGCGCCGTGCCCACGCCGGTGCTCGGGCACCATCGTCAGGTCCACCGGCGAGGTGACCGGCCCGTCGACGCACAACAGCGCGTCGGCCAGTTCGAACAGTTCGTCGCGCCGGGCGGTCAGACACTCGTAGAACTCTGCTCGGGAAGCGTGACGCTTCCGCGAACGCTTCCCGTCGGACATCCGGGCACACCACGCTCATGACAACGGCCTTCGACTGGTTCTCCTCGTGACGGAGCACAGGATCAGACGAAGGCCACCCTCATGTCCGGCGAATGCCCAGGTGAGTGACCTCGTTCGGGACACCGTTCGAGCCCAGAAGAAAAAGAACAAGCTCACCCGCAGGCCCGGATCGCGCCCTGCCCCGGGTGCTGTTCCACCGTTTCCGGGGTCGGCGGCGGGTCGGCGGCCCGGTGTTCGCCGCGGACCGGGATTGTGGCGACGGCCAGCAGGGCGGCCACGGCGCCCACGGTGAAGGCGGCCGGGTAGCCGGTCGCCGAGATGCGGGTGGCCATCCCCGGCGGTGTGGCGGTGGCGACCACGTACTGGGCGGTGTTCTGGATGCCCGCCTTGCCCGCCCAACTGCTCCCCGCGTACTCGGCGACCGTGGTGTACGCCAGCCCGTTGGTGCTGACGGAGACCACCGTGGCCACCATCACGACGGCGCCGGCCGTGGCGCTCCTCGCGGCGGCGCAGGCGGCCAGTCCGGCCAGGGCGAGCGCGATGGCGACGGTCAGCGTGCGCATCGGCCGCATCCGGCTGCCCGCCCGGTCCGACCACCAGCCGGAGACCAGCCGCAGCACGGCCCCGCCGAGCTGACCGGCGGCCACGATCCGGCCGGCCGCGGCGGCCTGCCAGCCGTGGACGTCGACCAGGAAGACCACCGAGAAGTCCCTCTCCGTGGCAGAAGTCCGGCGGCTCCTGGACCTTGCCCACCCCTCCGCGGCCTGGCATCGGTCACTCGCGCAGCGGCTCCGCTGGTCCCACTGGCGCCGACGCCATCAGGCCATCGCCCGCCACGGCCACTACCAGCGCCGCACGCACCCCGATCGAGTGAGTCACGAACCACCACCACCTTGACGGAGCGTCAGCTCACTAGGCTCACAAAAGACCCTGTGGCCAGGAAAAATGGAGAAGTGCAACTGGAATACTAGGGATTGAGGCCGAGGGTGCGGACCGGGTGAGGCTCCCACAGGGAGGTTGCAGTGGTCGCGACGACGCTGCCCTCCGGACGGTCCGCAGTGGGCTGCGCCGCATACAGCGTGTGGGCCACGGCCCAGTCATCGTGCCCGTGTGCCACCGCGAGGGCGGCGGGAAGGTCGAGCTCAAGAAAGGTGAAGCCAGGCAGGGCGGCAATATGCTCGGCCGTTCCCTTTCGTTCCCGGTCTGCTTCCACCAGCGCACATGTTGTGGCGTAGAGGAACCAGCCGGATTCGGCATGAGCGCGGTGAATCAGCCGGGACGCCAGACTGTTGCCGCGGCCCGCAGCCACCATGGCGGAGCTGTCGAGGATCACGTGAACGGCAGTACTCACGCAGCGTCCGCCTTGCCCAGCCGACGGTCCAACTCCGCGTCGAGGTCCGCCTGCTGGACGGGATCAGGGTCGTAACCGTTCCATTCTTTCAGCACTGCCCGCGCCCGCTCAGCCCGCTCAGCCCGCTCCGCAGGCGTCAGAAGGGACTCGGCGAGGCGGGCGAGGTACGCGCGCAGAGACATCCCTTCGCCGGCAGCGACCTCAGCGAGGCGATCGCGCGCTTCTTCCGGGATGCGGATATTGGCATCGGACACGGAGAACTCCTTCCACACCTCCAGGGTACGGGTACGCACCCGTACCCACAACCATGTCGCCAACGACCCGGCGGTGCTCCACACCTTGCCACCCCCGCCGACAGGACGAACACAGACGGCAGCCGAGGCCGTCGACCCACTCCGGAGCCCAGGCCAGCACCTCATCGATCCGTTGGAGCTCGCGCCGCACGCCCCGAAATCGGCGTCGTCGATCCAGGCGAAGCCTGCCAGACGCGACCGACCTGCCAGCCGACACCCCCCGGCGACGCCTCCTGCGCACCAGCGCCCGCCACGCCGACCATCACGGCCACATGCTCCTGAGCGCCGACCCCATACACCTCCCCATGCGACGCTGACAAGCCGTCACGCGTCAATCAACGGGATCGGATTGTCCTTGAACCACTGCGTGAGGAACTCCAGCAGGGTAGTGATCTTGCGCGGCACGCTCCGGCCCGGCCCGTATACCGCATACAGCGGGCGGTCGGGCACGGCCACATGCGGAAGCTGCACCTGCAGTGCGCCGGAGATGAGATCATTGTAGGCCGACCGCTGAGGAATCAAGGCAATGCCGCGGCCCTGCACGGCGGCCTTCTGCAGGGCGATATAGGAGTTGGAGGAGAAGGCCACGTTGCGGATTTTGTGCAGTGTGGAGGCGGCCCCCAGCCCCAGACGCCAGACCGGCTCATTGACGTGCACCAGGCAGTCACGAGCGGCCAGATCGTTGGGGTGGGCAAGGGATCCGTGCTCCTTGACGTAGCCCTCGGCCGCGCACAGCGTAAACGGCAAGGACGCGATCTTTTTGAGGTGCACGCTGGAGTCGCGCAGGTCCCGGGTGTGCAGGGCGATGTCAAAGCCGCTGTCGAGAAAGTCGTACGTGCGCTCCGACACTCCGCCAAGCTCGAACCGCACAGCGATCCGCGGATGCTCGGCGGCGAAGGCGGCGATGGCGTCGCCGACATCGAAACTACCGATCCACTTGGGGCAGACGACGCTCAGCTGCCCCTCCGCCCGGTCGTGCAGGTGGGCGATCTCGGCTTCCTCCGCCTCGACCTCGGCGAGGATGCGGGTGGCGAACTCCGCATACCGCAGCCCGGGCTCGGTCAGGCTGACCGAACGCGCCGTACGGTTCACGAGCCGGACACCGATGGTCCGCTCCAGTTCCGCGACATGACGGGAAACGAGCGAACCCGAGGAACCCAGCGTCCTTGCGGCTCCGCTGAAACTGCCGAGCTGCGCGACAGTCACGAAGCTGCGCATTAGGAGCAAGCGATCCATGACCCACCTCACTAAATCGTTCTAGCGCTTCACGCTAACAGAGGCAACTCGCTGGACGCGAGGACTGGCGATGGAAGACCCACCCGAGGGCAAGATGAGCGAGCCGACGCCTCGTCGGCAATTGTGCGCAGTACGAGCCTTGGCCGTGGGGCCAATCGTTGTTCCTGACGGCTGGCCGTGGACTCGCCGCGCCTGAGGCCGGGCGCGGACACGGCGGCCCAGTGGCCCGGCTGCCGGTTGCGGCCCGCACGAAGTTGCACTGGCGGCCGATGGAACCATGCCCGCCGCGCAACCGGTCCGGGGCTGCGCGCAGAGTGTCCCCGACGCCTCCCGGTGGTCACCCACCCCGTCGCTGCGCCCGCCGCGCCTGTCCGCCGTCCGCTTGGCGCCCTGTTGGGGATGCAACATTAGCCTTCGCCCGGCGCGCCTGAACTGTCCCATACCATCGCCGCACCGCAAGAGTGATCGCATCACCTCGCCCGCGGCAGCAGCCCGGTGCGGCCGTCGTCAACCGGACGGCAGCCGACGCGGCGACCCCCGACGGGCTCCGACACGGCGAGGCCCCCTGACCACGCCCTCTTACGGCAGGACACCCGAATCATGACCACGCACTCGCCCCCCGTCAGGACGACCCACCGCTACCTCGTGATCGGCGAGACCCACCTGGCCAGCCGGGTGTGCGCAACGCTGCACGCGCGTCGGCACACCACCCTGCACCTCACCCAGCCGCGTGACGAGGAGCTCCGCTCCGCGCTGGGCGGGCGCCCGCATGCAGTGTCCGTGCTCCTGCACGACGACGTTGCCGCGCTGCGCTACGCCCTCGCCGTCGCGCACCTCTCGCCCGAAACACCCTTGATCGCGACGATCTTCGACCGCACCGTGGCCGCCGAGCTCAGCCGTCTGCTGCCGCGATGCGAGGTGACCTCGCTCGCGGACCTGGTCGCGCCCGCGCTGGCCGGACCGTGCCTGGATCCCGCTCTGGCTGCGGTGCAGCGCAATCAGGACCGGATCCGGGGGGTCCGCGAGAACGGAGACAGACTGTATGCCGAGGACTGGCGTCCGCGCACTCGGCGACGGTGGCGCACCCGGGCCGGCTGGGTGCTGCGCCAGCTGCGTCCGCACGATGCGGGCACCCGCGTGCTGGTCGTGGGCATGCTCGCCGTCCTCGCCATTCTGCTGGGCGACTGGGTGTGGCTGGTCGGGCACGGGCACCCCGCCCCGGAGGCATTCTTCGACGCCGCACGGGTGGTCGCGGGCGTCGGCCCCGCCCAGGCGCCGGCCCGGGCACACACATACCAGGTACTCGCAGCTCTGGCGATGCTCGGCACCATCGCCTTCAGCGCGCTGTTCACCGCAGGAGTGGTTGAGCGCATGCTCGGCCCCAAGCTGATCAGCCTCATCGGCCCTCGGACCCTGCCCCGCTCGGGACACGTCATCGTGGTCGGCATGGGACAGGTGGGCCTGCGGCTGTGCGTCGAACTGCGAGCCCTGGGCATCCCCGTCGTCGGCGTCGAACGCGACCCGCAGGCAGCCGCCGCCCGGCTGGCCCGCACCATGGGCGTGCCCGTCATGACGGGCAACGGCGGCGACCGCCACCTGCTGGAACAACTCCGCCTGCGCCACGCCCGCGCTCTCGCCGCCGTGGGCTCCGACGACCTCGACAACATCGCCGTCGCCATCGCCGCGCTCGGGATCGCCGCCGAGACCCGGGTGCTGATCAGGGCGGGTGAGCACGAGGCCATCGCCGAGACCCGCTCCCTGCTGCCCATGGGCATCATCAGAGACGTCACCGGCATGGCCGCCGCCTACGTCGTCGCCCGGCTCCTCGGCGAGCCGGCCGCTGGCGTGGTCGCCCACGGCGGTGGCGTCTACCTGCAGGACCCCGACAGCTCCTTCGGCCGCAGCGCGCTGTCGGCCGAGGGGCGCTGCGGGCATCTGGCCACGAAACCGCCGGATCCCCTGGCCTCGATCCCCATAACGATCACCCACAGGGACTAGAACGATTAAGTTTCTCGTTGTAACCTGACGGCCCTGACGGCCTAATCGATTTAGTTCTTCCTTCCCGCGGCGGGCGCGGGAACCAGGAGGTTGCCGCCGATGTCAACCATGCAAAGCACTGCCGCTGCCGTACCGCCCAGAACGCCGGCCGAGATGGAGGGGCTCCCCAGCCCGGGCCGCTGCCTGGTCATGGGGATCCTCAACGTCACGCCCGACTCCTTCTCCGACGGCGGCCTGTACGCAGACACCCACCGCGCGGTCGAGCGGGGGCTGGAACTCGCCGTGCAGGGCGCGGACATCGTGGACGTGGGAGGAGAGTCCACCCGGCCGGGGGCGCGCCCCGTGGGCCTGGAGGAGGAGCTGGCCCGGACCGTCCCGGTGGTGCGCGAACTCGCCCGGGCCGGCGTGTGCACGAGCATCGACACCATGCACGCGCCCGTCGCCCGGGCCGCCGTCGAAGCGGGGGCGCGGATGGTGAACGACGTCAGCGGCGGACTGGCCGATCCGGCCATGGCCCGGACCGCCGCTGACGCCGGCGTCCCGTACGTGGCCATGCACTGGCGGGCACCGAGCCCCGAGATGGACCGGCATGCGGACTACGGCGATGTCGTCGCCGAGGTCGCGGCCGAACTGGACAGCAGAATCTGGCAGTTGACGGAACACGGCGTCGACCCGGCCCGCATCATCGTCGACCCGGGGCTCGGCTTCTCCAAGCGACCGGAGCACGACTGGACGCTCCTGACCGGCCTCGGGTCCCTTCACAAGCTGGGCCACCCCGTACTCATCGGCGCCTCGAGGAAGCGCTTCATCGCCGCCGCCCTCACGCACGGCGGCGCCGACCAGGTGCCACCCGGGGGACGGGATGCGGCGACGTCCGCAATCTCCGCGCTGGCCGCACGGGACGGCGCGTTCTGCGTGCGCGTCCACGACGTCCGGGCCAGTCTCGACGCCGTGCGCATCGCATCCGCCCACGTCGCCCACCGCGGCAGTATCCGGGTCGGCGTTCCGGCCGGCCCGGAGTGCGGCCTGCGGCCGTAGGCCGCCCCGCACTCCAGCGCCTCCGGCGGGGAGCCCACTCCGCCTGCAATCACTAGATCGTTGCACCTCTGCGGTATTCACGCTCCGGGTCCATACCGCAGGCCCTTCCCCGTCCGTTACTAGATCGATTTAGTTTCGCGTAGTCACCCAAGAAGGAGCCGCAATGCCCACCCCCTCCCTCCAAGACGGCATCAACCAGGCCGGCTCGCCGATCAACCTGCTGTGGCAGCCGGACGCCGAGCCGTGGACGCCGGAGGTCGTCGAGCGCGAATACGCCGGCTGGCGGCAGGAGCAGGCCGCCTGGCACGACGGTGTGGCCCTCCTCAACCTCTCGCACCACATGTACGACATGTGGATCGAGGGACCGGATGCGACCCGGGTGCTGGCCGACCACGGTGTGAACAACTTCGAGAAGTTCGCGATCGGCCAGGCCAAGCAGTACGTGCCGGTCACCCGCCATGGCCACATCGTCACCGACGGCATCCTCGCCCGGGAGGGCGAGAACAAGTACCTGCTCAGCGGGATCCCGGCCGCGCAGCACTGGGTGCAGTACCACGCCGCGAAGGGCGGCTACGACGTCGGCTTCGCCACCGACGCGTCCTCCGCCTTCCGCCCCGGCGGCGGCACCCCCAGGCTCTTCCGCTACCAGATCCAGGGACCGCTGGCGGCGGAGCTGGTGGAGAAGACGTTCGGCGTGCCGCTGCCGGAGACCAAGTTCTTCCACTCCGCGCCGGTCACCCTCGACGGGCGGACCTTCCACGCGCTGCGCCACGGCATGGCCGGCCAGGCCGGCTTCGAGTTCATCGGTCCCTGGGAGCACGCCGCCTACGTGCACGAGGCGTTCCTCAAGGCCGGCGAGCCGCTCGGCCTGATCCAGGTCGGGGCCCTGGCGTACACGACGCCGAGCGTGGAGAGCGGCTGGATCCCCTCGCCGGTGCCCGCCATCTACTCCGATCCCGACCTGCTGGAATACCGCAAGTACCTGCCCCTGTTCGGCATCGAGGGCAAACGCCCGCTCAACGGCAGCTACTTCTCCGCGGACATCGAGGACTACTACGTCTCCCCGTTCGAACTCGGCTACGGGAAACTGATCCACTTCGGGCACGACTTCGTGGGCCGGGACGCTCTGCTCAAGGCCAAGAACGGGCCGCTGCGCAACAAGGTCACTCTTGTCCTCAACCCGGATGACGTACGCACCGTCATCGGGGGCGGCGAGGACCCCGGCTTCGTCCTGTCCTACGCCCGCCACCGGGTGGAGAACGGCTCCGTCCTGGTCGGCGTCACGATGCAGAGCGCGTCGATCGACCCGGTGGGCACCGTGCTGGCGCAGACCCTGATCGACGCCGAGCACGCCGTGCCGGGCACCGAGGTCACGGTGGTCTGGGGCGAGCACCCCGGTCTGGGCACCGGCCCCGAGGCCGACCTCGGCTTCCCCCGCATCCGCGCCACCGTCCAGCCGTCCCCGTTCAACGAACACGCGCGCACGCTGTACCGCCGCGAGCACTGACGCCGACTCAGAAAGCGAGACGCAAGACGATGAACACCGCGAGCACGGTACGAACGGCGGTCGCCACCTCGCTGCTTGAGGACTTCTCCCTGGAGATGACCGGGAAGGACATCCCCAATCTGGAGGAAGCCTGCGACACCATTCCCCAGGGGACCCGTATCAACGTCACCTTCCTCGGCAACGAGGACCTGCGGATGCGGCTGGACGCGGCCCGGGCGGTCAAGCGGCTCGGGTTCGTGCCCGTTCCGCACATCTCCGCCCGCCGCCTTGGGTCGGGCGAGGACCTCCAGCAGTTCCTGGCCGGCCTGCAGGCCGACGGTACGTCGGACAACGTGTTTCTCATCGGGGGAGACCCGGCCGTCCCCAAGGGGCCCTACGGCGACTCCCTGTCCCTGATCCACACGGGGCTGCTGCAGGAGTACGGCGTGCGCAACGTCGGCATCACCGGATACCCGGAGGGCCATCCCGCGATCGACAGCGGGCTGCTGTGGTCCGCGCTGCAGGACAAGCACGCCGCCCTCGGCGAGCAGTCTCTGGAGGGCGGCGTCATCACGCAGTTCGGGTTCGACGTGGATCCGGTACTGGCCTGGGTCGAAAAGGTGCGGGCGCGCGGCATCACCCTGCCGATCA
Organism: Streptomyces sp. NPDC101225; assembly: GCF_044767585.1. Lineage (NCBI taxonomy): Bacteria > Bacillati > Actinomycetota > Actinomycetes > Kitasatosporales > Streptomycetaceae > Streptomyces > Streptomyces sp. NPDC101225. Next base: position 91,439 of record NZ_JBIWOE010000025.1, on the reverse strand, counting down.
GGGTCGGAGTGCCCGGGCCCGCCGGGGTGCGGCGGCTCATGTCGTACGCGGCCCGCTTCGGGGTGGGCACCAGCACGTCTGTCGTCAAGAAGTACGGGTTCTCCCTGACCAACCTCATGGGCACGGCGGGACCGGACCGTTTCCTGCGCGAACTCGCCGCGGCCCACGATCCCGCCCGCCACGGCGGCTTGAAGATCCACTTCTATACGTTCGGCGGGCTCAAGGCCACCTCCGAGTGGGCCGCCCGCTTCTGGAAGGAAAGCCCGGCATGACCCTCACGCAAGACACCCCTGCCCGCGCCGCGACGAGCAAGCCTTCCGCGCAGCAGGCCTCACTCATCGTGCAGGGTGCCGACGCGACCGGCATCGTCGCGGCCGTGACCTCCATCCTCAGCGGGCACGACGCAAACATCGTCTCCCTCGACCAGTACTCCGACAATCCACAGGGCGGGGCGTTCTTCCAGCGCACCGTCTTCGGCCTGGACAGCCTCCAGGCCGCGCTGCCCGCGCTGCGGGCAGACCTGGACAAGAACCTGGTGGAGAAGTTCGGACTGCGCTACACCCTGCGCGACATGTCGGTGCGCAAGCGGGTGGCGATCTTCGCCAGCAAGTCCGATCACTGCCTGCTCGACCTGCTGTGGCGTCACCGTCAGGGCCAGCTGCCGGTGACCCTGGCGATGGTGGTCTCCAATCACCCGGACGTGGCCGAGGAGGTCCGGGGCTTCGGCATTCCCTTCTTCCATGTGCCGTGCCAGGGCGCCGACAAGTCGGCCGCCGAGGCGGAGCACCTGCGGCTGCTGAAGGGCAACGTCGACTTTGTGGTCCTGGCCCGCTACATGCAGATCCTCTCCGGCGACTTCATCGGCCAGGCCGGAGTGCCGATCATCAACATCCACCACTCGTTCCTGCCGGCCTTCATCGGCGCAGGGCCGTACGCCAAGGCCAAGGAGCGGGGGGTGAAGCTGATCGGGGCCACTGCCCACTACGTCACCGAGGACCTCGACGAGGGCCCGATCATCGAGCAGGACGTCGTCCGTGTCAGTCACGCCGACACCGCTGCTGACCTCACCCGGCGCGGGGCTGACGTGGAACGCGCGGTGCTCTCCCGTGCGGTGCTGTGGCACGCCGAGGACCGGGTGATCCGGGATGGCAACCACACCATCGTCTTCGCCTGACGAAAGGCGTTCGTCACCATGACCACCATCATCAACGGTGCTCACATTGCGCAGCGGATCCGTGCCCAGGTCGCCGCAGAGGTCGCCGCGTCCGCGGGGACCGTCCCCGGCCTCGCCACGGTCCTCGTGGGCGACGACCCCGCCAGCGCCGTGTATGTCGCTGCCAAGCGCCGCGCCATCCTGCAAGCCGGTATGCGCGACTTCCACCGCCACCTGCCTCAGCACGCCACCCAAGACGACGTGGCTGCGGTGCTGGACCAGCTTGTCGCCGACCCAGAGGTCTCCGGCATCCTGCTCCAACTCCCCCTGCCCCGGCATCTGGACGCGGCCGGCCTGATCGACCACATCCCCGCCGCCAAGGACGTCGACGGCCTGACCACCGCCAGCCTTGGCCTCCTTGCCCGCGACGAACCAGGGCTGCGCCCCTGCACGCCCAGCGGCGTGGTCGAGCTGCTGGACGCCGAGGGCATCCCGCTCCAGGGCGCGAACGTCGCGATCGTCGGATGGGGCAATCTCGTCGGCAGGCCCCTGACCCATCTGCTGCTGCGGCGCGGAGCGACCGTGTCGGTGGCCCACGAATTCACCACCGACCTCACCACCGTCACCCGAGCCGCCGACATCATCGTGGTCGCCACCGGCGTCCGCGGCCTCATCGGCCCCGAACACGTCCGGCCCGGTGCCGTCGTCATCGACGTCGGCATCCACCGCACGCCCGCGGGTCTGGCCGGTGACGTCCGTTCTGACGAACTCCACGGGATCGCCGGACGCATCACCCCCGTCCCGGGCGGAGTGGGCCCCATGACCATCGCGATGCTCCTGGTCAACACCCTGCATGCGGCTCGGTGGGATGCCGATCGCACAGCCATAGCCGCCTGAGCACCGGGCGGGAGCCACGAGAGGAGCGGTTCCCGCCCACGGCCCTGCCGACAGCCGCCTGGCCACCGACCACGGATGCGACGACGTAGCCGTCTGGGTCCGCGTGCTCTGGATCGGCCGTACGGGAGAACACCTGAAGTTCGGGCACCGGTGCCCGCATCACCCGGCTTGAGGGGCCCGAGCGGAAGCCACAGGCGACCGAACTCAAGGTGCGCCGATGGCTGGCCGTCGCGCTAGGAGAGAACATCCGCCGGAAGACCTGAAGGGGCACACTTAACTGAAACGATATAGCCGCATAGGCTTACCCGTAGCTGCTTAAACGTTCTAAGGCCCCCGGGGGCGGTCCTGGCCGAGGCCTGCTCACGGAGCGTTCGCGGCATGAGGGACGGAGTGTGCCAACATGGGCCGTTCGGGACGGGTCACGCTGAGCGACGTGGCCAAAGCATCCGGAGTATCACGAGCGACCGTGAGCTTCGTACTGAACAACGACCCCCGGCAGACCATCTCCGCAACCACCCGGCAGCGGGTCATGGCTGCGGCACAGGACCTGGGATATGTTCCACACGGCATCGCCCGCGCGCTACGCGAGGGCTCCTCGCGTGTCGTTGTACTCAATGTGGACTGGGGCATCGAGGGCAACTTCTCCCGCAGCTTCGTCCGCGGCTTGGACGAGGAGCTCGCCGAACACGATCACATCCTGCTGGTCCGGCACGGGCACTCAATCCCGGAAGCCACGCAGAAGGTCCTGGACACCATCGCACCACGGGCCGTGCTGCGGCTCGGCGAGGCCTACATGCAAGGACACGCGCCGAACGAGGAGGACTGGGAGAACGGCTTCGCCGCCAACGCCGCGGTGCAGATCCGGTATCTGGCCGAGCGGGGACACACCCACATCGCGATGGCGATGCCCGACCACGACTTTCCGCTCACCGAGGCCCGGCTCGGCTTTTCCGAGGAGACGGCCCGGCGTCTTGGACTCCCCGCCCTGGAGCGATTCGTCGTGCCCAGGCCCCGAGGGGCCGGCGCTGCCGCCGTCCGCGAGTTTCTGCAGGCCCACCCAGAGGTCACCGCCCTGGCCGCATTCGACGACATCATCGCGTTGCGCAGCCTGACGGCGCTGCGCGATCTCGGGCTGCGGGTGCCCGAGGACGTGGCCGTGATCGGTTTCGATGAGACCGAGCACGGCGCCCTGACCACCCCCGCGCTCACCACCGTGCACATCGACGCCGAGGTGCTCGGACGGATTGCCGCCCGTGATGCCCTGGGCGTCGGCACCGGCGCCCTGGCACCCGTGCCGGGGCGCATCGTGGCCCGGGCATCGGTGTGATCGGATGCCTCAGCTGCCTGAGGCGGACGGTGCAGCTCGGTAGGCGCCGAGGACTCAAGGACGGTCACCGCGACACCTGGAAGATCTTGAGGGCAAGATCGTACGCCCGCGGCAGGCATGAGGAGCCATCAGCGGGCCGAAGGGGGCGTGCCCTTGGTCTTCTCCTTCCCGTACCTGTCTGCGAACCGGCGGAACTGTTCCGAGCCCGTCGCCACAACACCCTGAGGCTGAACGTATGTACCCGAACCTATCTGGGAGGTCTGACAGTTGAGAGCTCCTGATCAAGGGGGCCTGCTCACGCCGCCGTAGAGACGGGTGTCGCCCTGAAGGCGAAACCCCGCCCCTTGCCCTGCTCCGCAGGAGCTCACCTCCTCCCCCGGCTGAAGCCGGGGGTATCCACGAAGGAGAGCGCTTATAACGGCGGCCCGGCGTGTCCGAGCGGCAGCTGTGCGGGGGCCCGCCGGGCCACGTGGCACCACTCCGTATCAGGCGTTGCGGCGGTACTCGGTGCGGGCATGCCGGTCGTACGGGCTGGGCTGGACGGTGGCGCGGATGCGCGGGAAGCCGAGGTCGGCATCGGCGTCTGTACCGATACCAGGGTGCTCACCCCAGATCACCGTCACCTCGGTGCCGGGCTCGGCGTGCGCGGCGTCGATCAGCGTCAGGGACAGGAGGGCGCCGATCGGGTCGATGGAGGCCGTCTGCATGGTGACGCCGACCAGGCCCCCGTCGCCGCCTTCCACCCGGTGACGGGCGTAGCTGAGCACGAAGCCGGGGTCCGTGTCCTTTCCGCCGCCCAACACCCGGCCTACGTCGTCCGGGTGGAATACCAGCGTCACCTTCCTGCGCAGCCCCTCGTCGTCCTTGGCCCTGAGCAGGGCGTCCCGGCCCACGAACTCATGGCCGAAGTGGATCATCTTTCCGTAGCCGAGTTCGTACGGGGAGACGTAGTGGTCTTCGATGTCCGCGGAGAAGCAGCTGCCGTTGAGCGGGCGCTTGCCCTCGATGCCGAACAGCGGAAGCCACTTGCGGTACTCCGCCAGCTCCGGGTCCGAGTAGATTCCGGGAACGGGTGAGGGGATCCAGCCGCTCTCCACGCTCGGCGTCGTGTATGCCAGGGCGCCGACCTGGATCAGGCCGAGGGGTTCGCCGGCCTTGAGGAACGCTTCGTGCACGTAGGCGGCGTGCTCCCAGGGCCCGATGAACTCGTAGCCGGCTTGTCCTGCCATGCCGTGGCGCAGAGCCTTGAAGGTCCGGCCGTTCAGGGTGACCGGCGCGGTGTGTAAGAACTTCGTCCTCGGGATCGGGGCACCGAAGACTCCTGCGATCAGCTCGAACGCCAGCGGCCCCTGGATCTGGTAACGGAACAGTTTCGGGTCGCCGCCGTTGGGCCGGAAGGCGCTGGAGGAGTCGGTGGAGAAGGTGACGTCGTAGCCGCCCTTCTCGGCATGGAACTGCACCCAGTGCTGGGCCGCCGGAATGCCGCTGAGCACATAGGCGTCCTCGGCTTCTCGGACAAGGACGCCGTCGGTGACGATGTGGCCGTGCCGGGTCACCGGCACGTACTGCTTGGCCTGGCCGATGGCGAACCTCTCGAAGTTGTTGACGCCGTGGTCGGCCAGGAGCTGGGTGGCGTCAGAGCCCTCGATCCACAGGTCGTACATGTGGTGCGACAGGTTCAGCAGTGCGACGCCCTCGTGCCACGCCGCCTGCTCCTGGCGCCAGCCGGTGTATTCGCGGACGATGACCTCGGGAGTCCACGGCTCGGCGCCGGGCTTCCACAGCAGCGCCACTGGCGAACCGGCCTTGTCGATGCCGTCCTGGAGGCTGGGAATTGCCATGCGACTCCGTAAGTTGTTGGGCGGCCCAGGAGGGCCGAGTGTGGCTGATGCGGCTTCCGTGCTGGGCAGGCTCGACAGCCGGGGCACTAGATCGGTCTAGCGCAAGCTAGCAGAGGCAACCGCCTCCGGCGGGACGGACGGTGCACCCATCCCGCCGGACCCCCGACGAGCTCTGCATTCCACATGGTTGGCGGCGATGCGCACCACACGGAGATTGGAAGCGGATGTCGTCGTCCATGATTGCCGGGATGTCGGCGCCACTCATGGTGCGCGAATGTCCGTCATTGGACGTCCGCGCCGGAGGGCGTCCGGGCGACGGCGTCCGTCGGCACGCAGGCACATGGTGTTCCGTCGCTGCTCAGCGGGACGCCGATGGGGTGTGTCGGCGACGGCCGAACGCACCCGCCGCCGACACGGGGGTGCCGTCCTGGGCGCCCGACAATTCCGGCGGGCCCTGGGGGCCGATCACACACTTCGGCGACGCAGCAGCGTGGCGACGGTGACTGCTACGACCAGCACCCCGCCGTAGAAGACCGAGGACACCCACGCATCCAGCCCCAGCAGTTGGAGCCCGAGAATGCCGGTAGCCAGGAAGTAGATCCCGATGAACGTACCGATCGGGTTGAAGCGTCCGGGCGCGACGATCGCCGTGCTGAGGAAGACCGAGGCAAAAATCGGCAGGAGCAAGGAGTCGGAGGTGGCGGGGTTGTAGCCGCCCAGTGCTGCGACGGCGATGACCGCGCCGAGACCGCACAGGGTGCCGGAGGCGACGAAGGAGCCGAAGCGGATCCGATCGACGCGAATACCGGAGAGCTTGCTGACCTGTCTGTTGGCCCCGACAAAACGGATGTGGCGGCCCAGAGGGGTGAACGCGAGCAGATAGGCGAAGCCGGCCACCAACACCGCGCCGTAGTAGAACGAGATCGGCAGGCCGGCCACGGAGAACAGGGCGATCTCGCTGAATCCGGCCGGCAGGCCGCTGACGGTGTTCAGGTGCGACAGCCAAAGGCTGATGCCACCGAGGAGGGTGCCCATGCCCAGGGTCACCACGATCGTGTTCACCCCGACCACGACGATGAGCAGGCCGTTGACCACCCCGACCGCGAGTGCCCCCAGGACTGCCACGACGGCCGCCGACCACACTCCCCATCCATGCTCCACGACCAGAACGGGCAGGATCGTGGCGGAGAATCCGAAGACTGCCGGGACGGACAGGTCGACGAACTCGCCGACGCAGATGGTGCACAGCAGGGCCATGGTCAGGAATACCAGCGCCTGCTGGGAGCCGAAGATCGTCTGGAAGGTTCCCTTGGCCAGGAATACGCCTGGCTCCACGACGGCGTACACCACGATCAGGGTCAACCAGATGCCGATCACTGAGTAGCGCGCCGCGAAGTGCGTGGCCATGGCGGCGGCCGGCCGAGGCCTCCTCGCGTGCGCCGCTTGTGGCGCGTCCGGAGTGGTGTCGACATCGTGTCGATCTCCCTTGTTGGTGACGTCCATCAGTCGATCCGCCCCTTTCCCTGCGCTAGTTCCTGCCGTACTTCCCGGGGTTCCCCCTGTGGCCGTGGGGCGTCGTCGAACACCGCTCGCACAATGGTGTCCGGCTCGAGTTCGCCGCTCAGCTCCTTGGCGATCTGGCCGTCACGAAACACCACCACCCGGTCGCACAACACCGCCAGGTCAACTGGGTCGATCGAGGCGACGACGATTCCGCAGCCGTCCGACGCGGCCTCCCGGATCGCGTCGATGATGCTGTGGCGGGCGCCGACGTCAACAGCCTGTGTCGGTTCGTGCAGCACCAGCAGATTGGGCACGCCAGCCAGCCATTTGGCCAGCAGGACCTTCTGCTGGTTTCCGCCGCTCAGTGTGTGGATCGGCGCATCCGGGTCGGACGGCCGGACATCGAGTTTCGCGATCATCGTGGCGGTTTCCTCGGCCTGCCACACCGAGTCGGTATGCAGCCGCCTGCTGCGGCGCCGTATTCGAGGGAGCGTCATGTTCTCCGCCACCGAGAGTTCACCCGCCACCCCTGCCTCCAGGCGACGTTCGGGGACGAATGCCACGCCCGCGTCGATGAAATCCCGGGTGCAGCCGCGTTTGCGGTCCAGGGCCAGATCGTGCCCGCCGACCGACAGCATGCCGGCCTGTGCCGTGCGCGCGCCGCCCAGTGCCTCGGCCACCTCGGCGAAGCCCGAGCCGACCAGCCCGGTCACTCCGAGGATTTCGCCACGCCGGATGTCGAGGTCGAGACCGGTTACCGGACCAACCGAAAGACCCCGGACCGAGGCGACGCCCTCGTCCCGGACGTGGCTCCCGACGCGCTCGTGTGTGACGAGGTGTCGTCCGAGCATCATGCGGGTGAGTGCGACCTCATCCACTTCGGGCGTGGACAAGCCGGCCTCGACGACGGTGCCGTCGCGCAGAACGGTGACTCGATCCGTCACTTCGACGACCTCCTCCAACTGATGCGAGATCAGCAGGATCGAGGTGCCCTCCTCGACGAGCGATCGGACCATCTGGAAGAAGCGGGTCCTCGCTGGCCTGCCGAGTGCCCGGGTCGTCTCGTCGAAGACAATCAGGCCGCCTCCGGGGCGGTGGTCCTGCACCGCTCGAGCGATGGCGACCACGGCCCGGTCCTCTGCGGAGAGGTGTCCCACCGGCTGGTCGGCGTCCAGCGGGCAGCTCAGCCGGTCCAGGATCTGCTCGGCCGCCCGCTGCTCCGCACGGCGGTTGACCCGCCGCAACACCCGGCCTGCCCGGTAGTGCCCCAACCGCACGTTCTCCCACACCGTCAGGTGGTCCACCAGACTGTTGCTCTGGTGGACCACCGAGACTCCCGCCTCGCGCTGCTGCATCGGGTGGACGGGCAGTGCAAACCGCTGCCCGTCCACTGTGATGGATGCGCCCGGGTCGGGCGCGTACACGCCCGTGAGGATCTTGACCAGGGTGGACTTCCCGCACCCATTCTGTCCGACGAGACCGTGCAACTCGCCCGGGGCGAGCTCAAGTTGCACGTCTCGCAGGGCCCGCGTCGTGCCGAATGTCTTGGACAGCGCTTCTACTTCCAGACGTGGGTGCCGCACCGCATCCGGCGGGCCGGTCTGAGAATGCGCGCTCGCGAACGGCGCCTCCTTGTTCACTTGATGCCCCAGAGTTTGGCGAACTCCTCCTTGAAGGAGCCGTCGCCGAACCACTCGCCTGAGGCCTGCGCCGCGGTGGTCACCTCGATGCTGCCGACGTTCTCCTTGGTGAACAGGCGCATGGGCTGGACCACGTCAACCGGCCCGGACTTGGTCATCATGCGCAGGAGTTCGTCGGTCAGGCCGTACCCCATGTAGGGCAGGTCCACGGCCACAACGGCCTTGACGGCCGAATCGCTCTTGAGAAGGCCCAGTCCATTCACCGTGCCCGCTGCCGTGGACACGGAGATGCCGGAAGAACGTCCCGACTGCTGGATGCCCTGGATGGTGGGTTGGAGGCTGTCCTCGAACTCGGTGTAGTAGTAGTTCGCGGTCGGGTGGCTCAACACGTTGGAACTCGTCTTGGAAGCCAGCAGCGCCGGAGTCGAGGAGGTGATCTCCTTGAGGGTCACCTTGCAGTCCGGGCAATACTTCTCGTAGATCGGCAGCGAGTCGGTCACCATCTTCTTGGCCGTGGGGCTGTCGGCATTCTGAGCAATGATCAGGTCGGCCTTGCCCTTGGAAGCGGCAATGACCCACCAGGCAATCGCACTCGGCTGGCCGCCGGACCCCGGCACGTAACTCACCTGGTTGCTGTTTTTGACTCCGGGCGGCGGGTTCTGGTCCGCAATAACAATCGGGATGCCCTTGGCCTTGGCGGCGTCGAGGGCATTTTGCGCCATGCCGTAGGGAACTGCATCCATGATGATCCCGCCGGCGTTCGCCGCGATCGCCTGCTGGACGCATGAGGCGATCGCAGTCGGCTGCGCCCTGCCGTCGCATACCTGTTGTGAAAGGCCAGCCTTGGACAACGCATCCTTTGTTGCCTGAGCCGTGGCGACGAAGGCGGGGGTCTGCTGGACGATCGGGATGTAGAAAATCTTGCGGCCCTTGAGCTTGCCGACGTCCGGCACGTCAGCGGTGGGCACGGAGTAGCTCTTGGTGGTGGCCTGCAGGGCTGCCACCTTTTTCTTGGCAGTGGCGAGGCCAGAGGAGGAGCTACCCCCGCCGGATGCGCTGGAATCACCGGAGGCGGAGCCACCGCATCCCGCCAGCAGTACCGAAGCAGCGAACAGAGCCGTACACGAGACCAGTGGCCTTCTGACGTGTGTCATTTGACAATACCTCCAATGTCCAGCGTCCGAACTTCTTTGATCGAACGCTGGTTCTGTCCGGTATCGCCCACGATTACTGCGCGGGCAGAAAGGGGCGAGAGGGGAATGCCTGCGGGCCGTTCGCAGGCCATGGCTGCACAAGGGGCTCGAACGTGACCCCATGTCCCTCGTAGATCACGAGTGCTGAGACGCGGTTCGGATCACGCGGTTGGCACAACAGTCGAAGACTTCCGGCTCGGTTCGAGATGACATCGTGAACCGCACAAACTGCACCTCACAGTGGACTCCCAACACGGACAGTGATCACGAGTGCATCGTCAATCTCTGCCCTACGGCAAAGGACCGGGTGGCCGGCCATTCCCGTCAATGGCGCAAAGTGTCCGCACAGCGGCAGTCAGGCGGAAGCGCAGCGACAGCAACCTAAGATTGCGGGCATCGGTGACACCACGACGCCCGCGTGGGTCACGCCCGCCGATGCGACCGGCGCCCGATCCTTATCCCGCCGTGGAGGCGGTTTCGGGTGCTCAACGAGGTGGTGCTGGATCAGGTCCCGATCCGCCGTATCGGCGGCGCCCCCCCTCAAGGAGCAGGCCCGCCTCAGCGGTGAAATCGAAGCATTGCAGGCCCAGTTGACCGCACTGCGGCACGACAACACCGTCCTGGTGAGCACCCAGCAGGCCATCTGCACCTCCCCTGCCCCTGCAGCCGAGCCCACTGCGACCGTGCCGGCTCCGCGCGTGGCCACGATCAGCGCACCCACCACTGGCCACGCGGACCAGCACGCGGTGCAGGATTCCATCTCCGTGCTCATGCTGCCTCACCACAGGGGGCAGAACCCGTGCCGGACCCTACGGTTCGCATCGTTCGCTCAGCTGATCAGAGACGCTTCGTGGCCTCAGGAAACGCGCAGGTGGATGGCGTCCCGCGTGGTGGTGTAGGGGATCAATCGGTGGGCGCGTTCGGGGTGTTGGGGAGTGCGGGGGTGCTTTCGGGGAGCCCGGTGGGGTAGATCTGGTCCATGCTGCCCTCGGGCAGGTAGCGGCGGGGGAAGGCGATCCACTCGTCGTGCAGTTCGAAGAGCACGGCGGTGACCAGCCGCAGCAGCGCGTCGTCGTTCGGGAAGACCTGGACGACATCGACGCGGCGCTTGACCTCGCGGTTGATCCGCTCCAGCGGGTTGGTCGAGGCGATCTTCTTCCAATGTCGTTCTGGGAAGGCGGCGAAAGCGGTCAGGTCGTCCTTCGCCTCCAGCAGCATTGCCTTGGCCTGTGGGAACTGCTGGCCGAGCAGGTCTGCCACGGTATCGACCTGGGCCCGGACCGCTTCCGCGGTGGGCTGGGCGAAGATCGTGCGGATCGTCGCGGCGACCATCTCGCCCGCGTCTTTGCTGATCACGCCGAACACGTTGCGTAGGAAGTGGACGCGACAGCGCTGGTAGGCGGCCCCGAGCATGACCTTGCGGATGGCCTTGACCAGGCCGCTGTGGTGGTCGCCGATCACGAGCCGGACCCCGGTCAGCCCGCGCTCGCGCAGATGGCGCAGGAACTGGGTCCAGAACACCTCGGTCTCGCTGTCGCCGACCATGACACCCAGCACCTCCCGACCGCCGTCCTCGGTGATCCCGGTGGCTATCACCACGGCGCGGGAGACGATCTGGTGGTTCACCCGCGCCTTGCAGTACGTCGCGCCCAGGTAGATGTAGGGGAACCGGACGTGGTCCAGGGGGCGGGTGCGGAAGGCGGTCAGCGGCTCGTCCAGCTCCCCGCAGATCCGCGACACCTCGCTCTTGGAGATACCGCTGTCCGCGCCCAGGGCTTGGACCAGGTCGTCGACCGAGCGGGTGGACACACCGTGAACGTAGGCTTCCACGATCACGGCGTACAGGGCCTGGTCGATGCGGCGCCGACGCTCGAGCAGGACGGGGAAGAAGCCCCCGGACCGCAGTTTGGGGATGACCAGGTCGAGGTCGCCGGCCTGTGTGGTCAGGGTCTTGTCCCGGTGGCCGTTGCGATAGTTGGAGCGAGTCTCGGTGTGCTCGTTCCACTCCGCGCCGATCCTCGCGCTCGCCTCGGCCTCGATCAGTTCCTGGAGCATCCGCTCTGCCACGTTGCGGACGAGTTCGAGCCCGTCTGCCGAACGTAGTGACTCAAGCAGCCGGAGTAGGGAACCGGTGCGGCAACTACTGTCCGTCTTGATGTTGCTGGGCCGCGTCGATGCGGGCCTGCAGCTGCGCGCGGGTGCGCGCCTTGGGGCCTTTGACCGGGGCGATGTAGATGTCGTGGTGCGCGAGGAGTTCGGCAGCCCCGTCAGCGCACCGGTTCAGGTAGGTGCGGTGGCAACCGAGGATCTCGGTGATCAGGACGGTCGTGGCCACCCGGCGGGCTCGTAACACTGCGGCCAGTACACGGATGTGATGTTCGAGTTGACCGATTCCGTGGGCGGAAGGGCGCTGACGGGGCTGGCCGGTGCGGCGGGTCAGGTCACGGTCGGCGAGCCACTGCCAGTCGTCGGCGACCAACTCGACCAGGGAGTCCAGCTCCTGGCGGGGCATGCCAGTCAGGGCCGGGTCCGACAGCCAGGCAGTGGCGGCGGGATCTGTGCGGCGAGGCGGCGTTCGCTGCGGTTCCGGGGCCGGGTACAAGGTGTAGTTCCAGTCGCCGTGGAAGGCGCCGCGGCTCAGCGGGAGGGCGGCGACCTGCCAGGGGGCGGGGTTCTGCCCGGTGGGATAGCGGTGGGTGTCCAGCTCGGCCCGGACGACAAGTCCGGTGCGGGTGTGAGCCGAGGCGATCGCCTTGACGGCGACCTCGTGGCTGGTCAGCGGGATGCCGCGCCAGGCGCAGGTGATCCGGGAGAACAGCCGGTGGTGAAGTAGGCCCGAAGCGCGGTCTCGCCTTTCGATCGAGCCGTTTCTTCGGGCCTCTTCCCGCACCCGGCGTGCCACTCTCATGGCACCGGGCGCTCCACAAGTCCCGTCTCACTGACCCCTGTTGATCTTCATCCTGTGGTCGGCCAGGGGGAAGGGATGACCGCTCCCCGGTATCGGTAGCGCGTCGTGCGTACCTTGCCGGGATCGAACAGTGTCCGTTCCTCCCCTGCTGGCCACCATTCCCCACCGCAGTAAAGACGGCGGAGATCCTTCCTGTTGATCCGGGGGTGCTTGCGGCGCAGCCACTTCATGACCTGGCTCCACGTGTACGAACTCAGGTACTGGAAGGTCGCGCTGGACACCCCGGGGCGGAAGTACATGCACCAGCCGAACAGCATCCGGTTGATCTGGATGAGCAGTTCGTCCAGTTGCAGGCCGGTGGCCGTTCTGCGGCGGATCGTCTTGACCTTGCCCATCGCGGCCGTCAGGGCCTTGCGCGAGGGGTAGGTGTAGACGTAGCTGCGGCTGGATCCGCGTTGGCGGTGGCGCTGGATGTGAGGTTCCCCCCTGCCGGCCGGACAGCTTGATACTGGGACGGATGGTCCCGGAGGAAGCAGTCACAGGTAGTGAGTAGCAAGAGCAACATGAGTAAGCGGTACACGGCTGAGTTCAAGCGGGACGCGGTCGCCTTGGCGTTGTCCTCGGAGAAGACGGTCACCGAGGTCGCGAGGGATCTGGGCGTGAGTCCGGAAGGACTGCGCGGGTGGGTGAAGCAGGCGAAGGTCGACCGCAGTGAGGGGCCCGCCGGGGCGTTGACCACTGCGGAGCGTGAGGAGTTGGTCCGGCTGCGGCGGAAGGTCCGCGAGCAGGAGGCCACGATCGAGGTTCTGGGAAAAGTACCCATGGCGGCGCTACGCGTCGGCACCGTGGCGGGATGAGAATCCGGGGCGCGAAACGGCTTCTGGCCGGTGGTCGGTTGGCTTCCGTGCGCGGGTTGAGTGCTCTGTGGCGCCGCTCGCATGCTGGTGGGGTGCGGTCCGGGCAGACGTCGGTGACGCTTGGTATCCACGAGTCCGGGGAAAAGTATGACGCTGGGGCTTGAGGGATTGTTGACTGCTGCTGCGAGCGCGAATCTCAGACTCTTTGGATCAGTAGGCCCCTTCCGGGCGGCACGTTGATGGGTGCTGTCAGGGAGGAGGCCGGGGATGCAGGTGCTCTTCGAGCGGTGTGCCGGGCTGGATGTGCATCGGGACACGGTGGTGGCGACGGTCCGCTCGCCGGGGCAGCGCAGGGGTTCACGGGCGACGGAGACCCGGACGTTCCAAACGACCGTTCGGGCGCTGGCCGCTCTGGGTGACTGGCTGGCCTGCGAGGGGGTGGACTTGGTCGGCATGGAGGCGACCGGGGTGTACTGGAAGCCCGTCTTCGCCTCGTTGGAGGGGCGGTTCACCTGCTGGCTGGTGAACGCGGCACATCTGCGGAACGTGCCCGGCCGCAAGACCGATGTCGCCGACTCGGTGTGGATCGCCCGGATTCTGGAGTGCGGGCTGGTGCGGCCGTCGTTCGTGCCGGTGCAGGAGTTCCGTGAGCTGCGGGATCTGACGCGGGCGCGTACGGCGGTGTCTCAGGAGCGGGTGCGGGTAATCCAGCGGCTGGAGAAGGTGCTGCAGGACGCCGGGATCAAGCTGACCTCGGTGGCCTCGCAGGTGTGGTCGAAGACCGCGCGGGCCGTGCTGGAGGCGCTGCTGGACGGGGTGACCTCGCCGGTGGAGCTGGCCGCGCTGGCCAAGGGACGGCTCCGCTCGAAGCGGGAGGCTCTGGAGGAGGCCCTCGAGCACCGCTTCCGCATCGAGCACCACGGCGTCATCGTGCGCGGTCTGCTGGCGCACATCGACGGGCTGGAGCAGCGGCTCGACGCCTACGATGCGGAGATCGCGATCCGGCTTGCCCCGCACGAGCAGGTCCTGGAGCTGATCCAGACCATCCCCGGGGTCGGGGCGAAGGTCGCCCAGGTGCTGATCGCCGAGATCGGTCTGGACATGTCCGCCTTCCCGTCCTCGGCCCATCTCGCCTCCTGGGCGGGGGTCTGCCCGGGCAATCATGCGTCGGGCGGCAAGCGCAAGGGCGGCCGCAGCCGGCCCGGACCGAAGTGGCTGAAGGCCACGCTGACCGAGGCGGCCTGGGGCGCGGTGAAGGCCAAGGGCACCTACCTGCACGCGCATCACATGCAGATCAAGGGCCGGGCAGGCGGCTTCAAGGCACTCGGCGCGACCCGTCACGACATCGTCGTGGCCTACTGGCACATCGTCCACGACCGGGTGCCCTACCGGGAGTTGGGCCCCGACTGGGCAGCGAGACGGTTCAGCCCCGGTCAGCGCGCCAGGCGGCTGACCGCCCAGCTCGAAGCACTCGGCTTCGAGGTCACCATCGAACCCGCAGGGACCGATCCCGTCTGAACCGGGCCCGGGACACGCACGGCCTCCCCGCGAGGCCGGACTCAACGATGCCCGCGAGACTCTGGATTCACATCTCAGCGACCGCCTTCTTCGCTCAGGACAAGATGAGGTAGACACCGTGGCACGGTGTCGTTTCATCGATGCGGAGAAGGCATCGGAGGGTAATCCTGCAGGTCACAGCGTTGCGTTTCTGTGCCGTGTGCTGGGAGTGCCCCGTTCCACCTACTACGCGCACCGGGCGTCGCGGCCGGCCCGGGCGGTGCGGGAGCGGGCCGAGGAGGTGCTGGTGGGCGAGATCCGGGTGCTTCACGCCGGATCTCGCGGTGCCTACGGGGCCCCGCGGGTCCACGCCGCCCTGCGGCGGGCCGGGCGGGTGGTGAACTCCAAGAAGATCGAGCGGCTGATGCGCAAGCACGATCGTGGGGATCACTCGCCGCCGGCGGCGGGGCCTGACCCGGCAGGCGAAGCGGGCGGTGTTCGCGCGCGACCTGATCGGCCGGGACTTCACCGCGTCCCGGCCCGGGATGCGGCTCGTCGGCGACATGACTGAACTCCTCACGCTGGAAGGGAAGTTGTACCTGGCGACCTGTATCGATCTCGCGACGCGGGAGGTGGTCGGCTGGGCGATGGCCGACCACCATCGTGCTGAGCTGCCGGTCGCCGCCTTGCGGATGGCGGCCGGGCGTGGCGGTCTGGAGCAGGGTTGCGTCATGCATACGGATCGCGGCAGCGAGTACACGAGTGACGAATTCCGCAGCGAAATACGCAAGTTGCGCATGAGGCAGTCGATGGGCCGTGTCGGCTCTTGTTACGATAAACCGTTGTCATCACACTGCGCTCCTTTGCGATTGTGCGGATAGAGCTGCTTCGCGGGCTGCGATGCGGTCGCTGATCTTGATGCCCTGGGCGACCTCGGGAGTCGGGTGGTCGGGGCCGGGCGGGTGGAAGAGGTAGCAGTTCTTGTCGTTGTAGGCGATGCCCTCGATGAGCCCGGTCCGCCGCCAGATCTTCACGGTGTTCTCGCTGACGCCGATCGCGTCGGCGTACTCGGCGAACGTCAGTAGCCCTCGGCTGCGCAGGCGGTCGTAGCGGTGGACGAGGCCGTAGCTGTCGCGGATGTCGCGGACGAGCAGTTCGGTGAAGGGCTGGCCCTTGCCGCTGGTCAGTCCGCGTTCGTTGAGGACCGCCGCGGCCTGCCGGTGGGTGTGGTGATCGAGCAACTCGTCGATGAGGGCGACAGTGTCGGGTTGGGTCTGCCAGGACTTGCCGCCGGAGAGCGGGATCGGGATGGTCAGCGTGTGGTGCTGGCCGCCGTTCAGCCGCACCTGCGCGGTGATCTCGGTGGTGCGGGTCAAGGTGACGTCGGTGATGAGCAGGCGGGCGATGCGTTTGCGTTCCCGCATCGGGGTGGCCGGGTCGGACCAGAGGGACTGGACGTCGGCGGCGAGGGTGGTCAGCCGGTCCCGGACGGCCCTGTCCACCGGGGCGGCTTCGGCCTTGGCCCGTTCGTATGTCTCCTTCGCCGTGGCGATCTCGCGCAGGGCGTGGTTCCAGTCGGCTTTCAGGGCGTCGGCGACGAGCCGGTTGTCGGGGTCGACGGCGAGATAGCGGCGCCGGGCCAGGTCCGCGCGGTGCTGGGCTCGCTGGACGTGGGTGGCCCGCAGCCGGTCGGCCTCGGCGGCCCGGGCGGTGATCTGATCGCTGACCTTCAGCGCGGCGTCGATCGCGAGCGGGGTGAGGGTGGCGAGGAGCAGGCGGGTGACGGCCTGGTCGATGCTCTTGCCGGGCAGGCGTTCGCAGATGCGGGTGCCGTCCTGGATCGCGGCGGTCATGCACCGGTAGTCGGGGAAGATCTCGTTTCTGTACTGGCGGTAGCCGACCGTCATACGGCGCCCGCACTTTCCGCAGATCACCATGCCCTGCAGCAGGGCCGGGCCCTCGCGCGGCGGTCCGGCCTTGCGGTCCTCTCCCTGGCTGGCGGCGTTACCGGCCAGCGTGAGGCCGTTGGACTCCCATTGCTCGAGCGTCACATAGCCCTCGTGGTGATCAGGGATCAGGACCGTCCACTGCTCGCGCGGCACCTCGGCCCAGGCGGCCTTGCCCTGAGGGGTGGTCATTCCGCGTCGGCGTCCGTAGACGAACGCCCCGGCGAAACAGGGGTTGTGCAGCAGCGAGAGCACCCGCCAGTGCTTCAGCGGCCCCCAGACCAGTTCGCCCTTGTGTTCGCCGGTGCGGATCCGGGCGGGGAAGGTCAGCTTGTCGGCGGCGAAGGCGATGACGACCTGGCGGGCCGAGCCGGTCGTCTCGAAGAGGTCGAAGACCCGCTGGACGGCCGCCCGCACCGCGGTGTCGGGGTCCTTGACCACATGGTCGGCAGTGTCATAGACATAGCCGACCGGCAGCGCCTGCTTCAGCTCCCCTCGCCGGGCCTTGGACAGCTGTCCGCCTCGCAACCTGGCCTTGAGCACGTGGAGTTCGGCCTCGGACATAGTGCCCTTCAGGCCCAGGACGAGGCGGTCGTTGAAGGAGCGGGGATCGTAGAGACCGTCCTCGTCCAGGATCAGGGTGCCGGACAGACCGCAAATCTCCAGCAGCCGATGCCAGTCGGTATTGTTCCGCGCCAGGCGCGAGACCTCCAGACCGAGCACGATGCCCGCCCGCCCCAGCGAGACCTCCGAGACCAGACGCTGGAAGCCGTCCCGGCCCATCGCCGAGGCACCCGACTGCCCCTGATCCGAATCGATCACGGTGATCTGGGACTCGTCCCAGCCCAGCGCGACGGCACGGCCGCGAAGCGCGTACTGCCGGGCGGTCGACTCGGTGTTGTTCACGACCTGCTTCAGCGAGGACTGCCGCACATACAGATAGGCGCCCCGGCGAAGATGATCAGCCGTGACCTTGCCTGCCCCGGACGGCTCTGCACTCATGACGCACTCCCTGACGGGCCCGATACTCCCGGTGACGGTGACGGTGACGGTGACGGTGACGGTGACGGTGACGGTGACGGTGACGGTGACGGGTTCAGGGCGGCTGGAGCCGTCCGAGGACCAGGCCGGCCAGGACGTGCACGAGCTGATCGGCGGCCTCGCCCTCCACGGCAACAGCCTGAACAGGCATTTCATCTGTTGCCCGGGGCGGCGGGACGAGGGCGGCCACGGCCTTGCTCCAGGCGGCCATGCCCGAGCGGACCAGCACCGCCCAGCCGTGCCGCCATCCCGCTCCGCGCCCTTCGAAGACCGCGGCCCGCAACTCTTCGTATCGGTCCGCGGCGCCCATGTCGGCCGGGAGTGGATCAGCCGCGGGCGCGTATGTTCTCCTCCTGGCTGCGAGCCTCGCGCCTGCGGGCCAGCGCCCGCTCGATGGACCGCGGATGCACCACCACGCCGAATTCCTCGGCCACCGCCGCGGCCAGCGCGGGCGCCTTGAGTCCCGGCTCGGCCCGCAGCAGCGTCTCGACGTGCGTCATCACCGGTTCGGTCAGCTTCCGTGGCCCCTTCGGTCCCGGCTTGCCCGGCACCAGCCCGGCCGGGCCCCGCGCGTCGAGCGCGGCGGCGATCGCATAGAAGCTCTGCCGGCAGAATCCGAACATCCGCGTCGCCTGGGACACGGGCATGTTGTCGACCCGCACCCGGCGCACCATCTCGTACTTGACCTGCACCAGATCGTGCGGGTCCAAGAAGACCGACGCCGTGAACGCCGCGTCGGCCACCGCCTCGGGGCGTGGGTTCAGCGTCCGGGACTCCCACAGCACACGGAGTTTCTCCGCGTTGCCCGCCACTGCGGCCATGGCCGCCTCCCCTCTCGAACCCTGTCCCCAGGATTCGGGCGCACCCGACCACCGGCAAGACCTTTCCCCGCACACGCAGGAGCACAAGCAGCAGGTCAGCGCAGAGACTGCTCCACCGCGCGCCCCCGAGCGCTCCAGCAAGCGCCCGCACCAGCGGCACGAACCCCGCGACGCTCACGGCACGATCTCCCCGACACCGGGCTCCGGTCCCCGCAGCCGGTCGACGAGCGCGGCGAGTTCGAGGAGATCCTGAGTACGGAACGGGCAACGCCCCTCGGCCGCCACCACGAACGCGTCCACCGGAGCCTCCGACGTCCATTCCGTCGGGATCCTGGACCGGCCACCGACCTCGTCGAAGTAATAGACCCGATCCCCTCGCCAGCACTGCCGACGCTCGATGAACTCCAGTTCCTGCCCGAACAGCGGGTGGAAGGGGTGCGTCACCCGCACCCGACCTCCGTCTCCAGAGTCGGGAACACCAGCAGTCGACGGATCACGCCAGCTCATGATGTGTACGCTCCCGGCCACCTGGGAGAGTTGACACAGGTCATCGACCCGCACCTGGTTGACGCCGTCCTCGAGGAGACAGGCTCGCGTGAGCGGCGCGTGCGGTTGCTGCCTGCGCGGGTGGTGGTGTACTTCGTGCTCGCTCTCGCCTTCTTCGAGCGCTCGTCCTACCAGGCGGTATGGAGCAAACTCGGGGCGGGACTGCACGGGATCGCGGTGGCGCGGCCGTGCGCCTCCTCATTGTCGCGAGCCCGGCGCCGACTGGGCAGCGCTCCGCTGCGCCGCCTGTTCGAGATCCTGGCGGGTCCGGTGGCCGCCCGGGCACGGTCCGGCTCCTTCTATCGCGGTCTGCGGGCGGTCGCGGTGGACGGCACCACTTTGAGCATCCCCGACGAGGAGGCGGTGACCTGGCGCTTCCCCAAGCACGGTGGTCAGGTGCTCGAATTCGGCTACCCCCTGCTGCGCCTGGTGGCACTGGTCGAGTGCGGCACCCGCGCCCTGCTCGGCGCGGCCTTCGGCCCGGACACCACCGGCGAACTCGGCTACGCGCGTCGCCTGCTGTCCCATCTGGACGCCTCAATGGTGCTGCTGGCCGACGCCTACTACGACGCATACGACTTCCTGGAGGCAGTGACCGGCACCGGCGCATCCTTCCTGCTGCGCTCGACCCGCAAGCGGCGCCCGACGGTGCGCCGCCCGCTGCCGGACGGCTCCTACCTGACCACCGTCTGCGCCGGGAGATACCAGGCCGGGCGCGGTTACGGGCGGCTCGAGGTACGGATCATCGAAGCCTGGATGACCATCGAGCTGGCCGACGGCACCTGCCGCACCGAGCTGTGGCGGCTGATGACCAGCCTCCTGGACTCCGAGAGCTACCCCGCCCGCGAGCTGATCACGTTGTATCACCGCAGGTGGCAGGCAGAGACCTGCTATTTCTCGTTGAAGTCGACCGTCCTCGACGGACGGGTGCTGCGCTCACGGACAGTCCCCGAGCTCGAGCAGGAGGTCTATGCCCTGCTGACGGTCTACCAGGCGCTGGTGCGAACCGCCGACGACCTGGTTACGGCCCAGCCGGGCCTGTCGGCGGAGCGCGTCAGCCTGATCGTGCTGCTCAACGCCGCCGCTGACCAGATCGTGGCCGTCGGCGGCATCGTCCCGGCCGGTCCGGTGGGCCTCGTCGGGGCGATCGGTCGTGTCGCCCTGGCTGGCCTCCTGCCGAAGGGCCGACGCCGGCGGCTGAAGGCCCGAGTCCGCAAGCGCAACAGCAAGTACACGTTCACTACCGGCAAGCACCCCAGAAGAGCCCAGGCATACGCCCTTCACTTCGAGATGATCAAGGAAGGCGGTCTTGACGCCACCAACAGTGGCTAAACGCAACGGTGTTGCACGACGAGGGACGTCATCCGCAGGTGCTGACGTAGCTCATGCCATCCCTCAGAGCTTCTGCATTCGCGGAGGTCCCGGTGCCCTGCACACCTCGCCCGACGAAAGGCGCAGAGGCACCCCTTACTCTCGTCGTCGAGAGCTACGACCCGGGCCCGGCGCCCTCGCGGCCATTGGGACGGTCCGCGCGGGGACAGGGGCACTGCGGCCACACCGGAGGCGGTCCACCAGACCGTGTCATCTGCGGTAGTCCGCCGACATGACCGCCATGAGATGTTCGACGAGGGCGAGCAGCAGGTCCCGGCCGGCTTCCTTCCTCCTCATGTCGCCCATCACCAGAGGTACTTCGGGACCAAGAGTCAGAGCACCACGAATCTCCTGCTCGCTGCGGTCCATATGACCGTGGAAGCAGTTGACCCCGATGACGAAGGGGATGCCGCGGCTCTCGAAGAAGTCGATGGACGCGAAACTGGTTTCAAGGCGCCGGGTGTCAGTCAGCACAATGGCGCCGAGGGCGCCCTGTACCAGGTCGTTCCACATGAACCAGAACCGCTCCTGGCCCGGTGTCCCGAACAAGTAGACCACCAGCTGGGGATTCACGGTGATACGGCCGAAGTCCATCGCCACGGTGGTGGTCGACTTCTCCTCCACCCCGCCCATGTCGTCGACGCCTTCGCTCGCGACGGTCAGGTACTCCTCCGTGTGTAGCGGCGTTACCTCGCTGACCGCCCCGACCAGGGTCGTCTTACCCACGCCGAAGCCACCGGCCACAAGGATCTTGACGGCCGCGGGCGGCGTGCTCACAGGCACACCGCCGGTTGGCTCAGAGTCTGCGAAGACCATCTCTCACCGCTCGTAGAAGGTTCATGTTCGATTCGCTTCCCACCGCCATGGCGATCGGTGGCCGGGTCGTGACCTGGCCACGGGCGACCAGGTCGTCGATGAGAATCTTCGTCACCGACACCGGAAGGTTCAGTTCGGCGGAGACCTCCGCCACCGCCGCCGAGCCGCGGCACTGCCGCAGGATCACGAGATGCTCGGGCTGCAGGCCCCGGGCGGCTGCCCGGCCCGGTGGAGGGTCCACGGTTGTGACGATGGTGATCAGGGTGAGGTCGTCGCGGGACGGCGCCGTCCGGCCCTGAGTGATCGTGTACGGCCGTACAGAGAGTTCCGCCGGGTCACCCCCGTCGGCATCCAGGTCGTCCGTCCAGTGGCTCACTCACGTACACCGCCCTCAAGGCTCACCGATCCGACTCGGGCCTCGGTGCCCAGACGGCGGCCCACTTGCTGCATGAGCGTGTGCATGGCCACGGCCAGCACCTCGGCCTCGACCTCTTGGGATGCCACGACGGCCAAGTGTGTGCCCTGGCCCGCGGCGGAGATGAACAGCCACAGGTCGGCCATCTCGACGATGACCTGCTGCACAGGACCCCCGTTGAACAGCTTCCCGGCACCGCGGGCCAGGCTCTGCTGGCCCGTGGCCACCGCGGCCAGGCGCTCGGCGTCCCTGCGTGCGATGGAGCGGGACTGGCTCACCACCAGCCCGTCGTCCGACAGCACGATCGCGTGCTGCGTGCCGGGAACCTGTTCGACCAGGCCATCCAGCAACCAATCGAGGTCCTGATGCGTGGCGGTCGTTCGCTGTGTCATGGTCAATCTTCCGTAGAGGTCCGTCTGCGATGCGGCAGGATCTCGGTACGATCCCGATCTCCGGCTCGGTGGTCTGCTGTGCCAACACGATCGGTGGAGGTGCCACGGTCAGCCGTGGCCGAGTGGCTGGCGACGGCTCCCTGGCGAGCGATCCTGGACTGACGCTGGAAGGCTCCGATCGTCGCGCCCGAACGGGTCGGCCCACCCCTGTGGGCCGGCGGTGACCACTGCTCGGCCGCAGCGGGCCGGACGTCCGCGTCGGGGTCGCGCAGTTCATCGGCGAGGCTGGCCATGCGTACCCGCTTGGGCAGCGGCTCGGTGCTGGGAAGGCCGGGTTCCGGCCTGTCGGTGCGGCGGGGGGCCGGACCGGGCCGCTCGTGCGTGTGTCGTACGCCGGTCGGGGCTTCTCTGCCGGAACCCGGGCTCATCGCGAAGGCACCGGTGTGCGGGGCGGCCACGGGCGCAGGATCGGGCACGGGCTGCACCACCTGGTCCGGGGGTGCGAATCGGTGGGAGGAGACGCCGCCATGCGCGGGAACCGTCTCGGCCACGGCCTCGTCGAGGATGAAGTCCTCGGGAATGAGGACAACCACCCGGGTGCCACCGAACGACGAGGGCCTGAGTTCCACCTTGATGTCGAGGCCCTGCGCCAGCCGTGCCACCACGTACAGGCCCAGCCGGACGTCCTCGGCCCGCGACATGACGTCCATGCGGGGCGGATCGGCCATCAGCCGATTCGCCTCCTCGTACTCCTCGGGCGCCATTCCCATGCCGCGGTCCTCGATCTCCACGGCGAGGCCGTGCCCCACCCTGGACGCGTACACCTCCACGGGAGTCGGCGGCTTCGAGAATGCCACGGCGTTCTCCATCAGCTCGGCCAGCACATGGACCACCAGGCCCACGACCCGTTCCGCCAGCCAGACCCGACTCGCCACTTCGATCTGGACGCGCCGGTAGTCCTGGACCTCACTCTGCGCCGAGCGCAGCACGTCCACGATCAGCACCGGCTTGCGCCAGCGCCGCTGCGGCTGCCCTCCGCCCAAAATGACCAGGTTCTCCTCGTACCGCCGCAGCCGGGCGGTCAGGTGGTCGAGGTCGAACAGCCCCTCCAGCACCTCGGGGTCTTCGTGCCGACGTTCGAGTTCGTTGAGCTTCTTCATCTGAAGCCCGATCAGCAACTGCGTCCTGCGGGCGATGCGCTGCAGCAGCTTCTCGAAGCCGCGGAACTGCCCCACCTGGGAAATCGTGGTGTCCAGCGCGCTGCGCCGGGCGAGGTTGAGGGCCTGCCCCAACTGCCCGAGTT
The DNA here is from genome assembly GCF_044767585.1 of Streptomyces sp. NPDC101225. Taxonomy (NCBI): domain Bacteria; kingdom Bacillati; phylum Actinomycetota; class Actinomycetes; order Kitasatosporales; family Streptomycetaceae; genus Streptomyces; species Streptomyces sp. NPDC101225. The sequence continues at coordinate 67,972 of NZ_JBIWOE010000025.1, read as the reverse complement.
CATCGCCGCTGTGCTGGATCGGCGGCAGTTCGGCGTCGGGGTCGACCGCCTCGCCCTGCCGCATACGTTCCACCACGTCCGGCATCCGCGTCTGCAGATCCAGTGCCGCCTGACGCAGGGCGAAGATCCGCCGCCGCAGCATGCGTGTGAGCAGTGTGCTGATCAGGACCACCAGCAGGACGGCTGCCGCGTCCAGGGCGCTGGTGGTGATCAGCTTCATCTCCATCGTGCGCAGTTCGTCCGCGACGGACGCGTTGATGGTGACCCAGTACGCCTGGTTGAACTTCTGCAGCGAGGGGGCGATCTCACTGATGCCACCGCTCCACTTCTTGGCGAGCGTGGCGGACATGGCGCCGTCGGAGGACGCCGATCCGTGCAGTACGTCCTGCTCGCCTGCGCTCTTCTGTTTCCAGGCGCTGCCTGCCATCAGTTCCCGGTAGCGCGCCACCTGGTCGGAGGGCATGTTGGGCAGGACCTTGCTGTCGTAGATGAACCGTTGGGAGCCCACCAGTTCGGCCAGTTGACCGCGCTCGTCGGAGGACAACCGCCCCGTCACGCCGGCCCGTGTGACGATCGCGTTCTCACGCGCGATCATCTCCATGCCCCAGATGGCGTCGTTGGCCGGCCGGATGCGGTAGTCGATGTCGGCCATGCCGAGGTAGCTCATGGTGGAAAAGAGCTTGAGGTCGGCCGCGATGAGCCCGGTGTAGGCGTCGTACGTCTGCTGTTGAGAGGAGGTCTTCCGGTCGACGGCCTCCCGGTAGCTCTCCAGCTTCCCCAGGCTCTTGATCACCCGAGTCACATCACGGTCGAGATCGGCAGGACCGTCCCACCCGCTGCTGGGCAGTTCCTCGACCTCGTCCGCCACCGCGTCGGTACGCTCACGCTGCTTCGCCAACTGCGTGCGATACCTGCCGGGATCCGCCAGTGCCGCGCCGCTGAGCCGCCGTTCTTCCTGAAGGCTGTACCAGACCTGCGCGACCTTGACCGAGGACTGCTGCGCCGAGTCGCTGCGCTGCTTCTGCTGTCGCCAGTCGGCGTACAACTGCGCGGACGTCGTCGACCACAGCGCCACGAGCGCCACACAGGGCACCAGCGCCAGCACCAACAAGGCTGTGCGGAGCGATAGTTGCCGACTTCCCCCACCGTACGTACGAGCCTGTCTTTTCGTCGCGCGTGCATGCACAGCCACGGATATCCCCAGCGCGCTCGGAGTGACGGACGCGTTACGGTCCGTTCGATGGGGCGAGATGATACTACTTACGCGGATTATGTAAATATGTGCGTAGAAGATCGATCTAGTGCTTGACCGATCATCACCTTACAGTCGCCAGGGCCGCTCGGATACTCACTGCGGGGTAGTTTCACGAAGTAAGAGCCGCCGGATCTGCCGCGGCGGTACGCGCCCCGTACCGGCGCCCAGCCGCCCGGGTCGTAAGTCAACGTCTAATACTCCAGCAGTACTTCTGCGTTTTCGCAGGTCAGGGTCACCTCCGGAAGCCCGTCAAACTGATGCAGCGTCAGTTGACGGAAGCCCCGCGTCTCCCTCACCTGGCATGATGCCGACATGCTGTCACCGGCCCCGCATGCTGTCGGCGACGACCCCCCGCGAAGTACTGCTGGAGCAGTAAGGGTGGGCCTCCCGCTCACTTCATTCGCGGCGCGTAGCAGCCGTTCGCTGCAGTGCCGTGGTCGACCCGGCGCGGACTGGAGATGCAGGAGCTCTCCCGTACGACCTGACGGCTCACCCGTGCGGTCTCGCCGCCCCTGGCAGCCAGGTTGAGCCACGGAAACCACCGGCCCCATCACCCTGACTTCCGCCGGGCGGCGGAAGTCGTTCGTGGTTGCAACGGCCTCAGCGCCGCGCCGACAGTTGCCGCCAGGCACCGGCGACCGTCCCACCGGAACAACGGGCAGTGGTCGAGTCGGCCCGGCAGACAGTGGATCTCTCCAAGACCGCATGGCCGCCCCACCGAGTCGGCTGCGCCGAAGTCTGTCCGAGCTCGAAGCGCATCAGATCCCTCATGCCCGGCCAGGCGAGGAAGTCCAAGGGTGACGCCCCCTTGAGACGGTCTTGTGCAGGGACGGCCAGTCACCGAGTTCCTCTGGTGGACGATGCGCGCCGGAGCACCGCCCGGCGTCGGTCGCTACCTGGTCACATAGACGCCCGCTCCACGATCTGACCGCTCCGCAGTCTCCGCCGCCGAAGAACTGCGCGGCCGACCCACGAGTGGTGTCACCCATGCGGCTTGTCCCACGTCTGGAACCCGTAAGCGCCACCAGCCCGTCCGGGGTGGGAAAACCGAAGGAGCTGCCCCCGCCTCGGCCAACGGCCAGAAGCCAGGGGCAAGTTCGAACACGGCGTCACCCTCATGCACGGGCGGCCTGTCTCACAGCCGGGCGTGATCGCGGCCCAGGCACAGGCAACCGTTTCGGCATCTTAGATTGCGTCCCGCGCACTACCCATCCTCCAAGGACGCTGGGCAGCATGCCGCGCAACGACTGCGGCTGCAGCAAGGCGGTGCGAGGACGAACGGCGAGTCGACCCCGCGGTGTGCCGTTTCTGCTCGCCCACACAACGTCCTGCGCAACTCAGAGGAGTCACCCCATCATGTGCGGAGCCAACGAGAACGAGCAATCCGCCCCAGGCATTCCGGCCTCCTCACCGGGGGGCCAGTCGCAGCACACGTCCCGCCGGGCGCTGCTGGGTGCCGTGACGGCATCGGCCCTGGCCGTCACACCGCTGATCGGAGCTTCACAGACCGCGGCCGCGACATCTTCGAGCGGTTCCGGCACCGGCCTGGCGCTGACGTTGCTGGGTACGAACGGTGGGCCGCCGCCGCTGGCGAACCGGTACGGCATCTCCTCCGCTCTGGTCGTCAACGGCCGTACCTACGTGGTCGATTGCGGCCGTGGAGCACTCACCCAGTACCTGCGCGCCGACCTGTCGCTGCCGTCGCTGGCCGGGATCTTCCTGACCCACCTGCACTCCGACCACATCGTCGACTACTTCGCCTTCCCGCTGCTGGCCGCGGGAGCGGCCGGCGCCCAGGGCTTCCAAAAGCCCATCGACGTGTACGGCCCCGGACCGGCCGGGATCGCCTCCACCGTGACCGGCGCCCCCGGCCCCCTACCGGGCACCGTCGAGATGACCAAGCTGGCCGGACAGGCCTACGCTGCCTCCCCCACCTTCTTCATGACCGAGCACGCCGGCATCGACCCGGCCACCCTGCTCAACGTCCACGACGTCCTCCCCCCGACCACCGCCGGCGCCTCCGCGACACACACCGCACCAGCCATGCAGCCCTTCACCGTCATGGAGAACGACGACGTCAAGGTCACCGCCATCCTGGTGCCGCACGGCGCGGTGTTCCCCGCCTACGCCTACCGCTTCGACACCGACTACGGCAGCGTCGTCTTCTCCGGCGACACCGCCCCCTCCCCCAACATCATCGCCCTGGCCCGGAACGCGGACGTCCTGGTCCACGAAGCGCTCTACCCCGCAGGCCTGGCGGGCCTCGGCCTGCCCCAGACCCTCATCGACCACATCCTGACCACCCACACCGACGTGGCAAAGCTCGGCGAGATCGCCGCCGAATCGGACGCACGCACCCTGGTCGCCACCCACCTCGGCCCCGGAGACACCGCCGTCGTCCCCGACACCACCTGGCGGCGCCTCCTGCGCACCAGCGCCCGCCACGCCGACTACCACGGCCACATGCTCCTGGGCACCGACCTACTGCACCTCCCCGTGCAGCGCCAGAGGTGAGCGGCCCCCTCACTTCCACTGCCCTATGGCCCCCCGGGTGGGTTCGATGGCGCAGGCGACTCGTCGGCCGCGGAGGTGGGGGTCGCCGCTGCTCTTCTCCGGCCCGGGCCACATCTGCGGCGCCGCCAAGTCGACCGGGATCCTTTTGGCCGACGTCCGGCGACGAGACTCACACGGACGCGCGGACCACGACTCGGCCGGCCACGGGCGCCAGTCCCCCACTGTCGATGCCCAACGCGTTGCGGGCGGCGATGCGGCCGAGGATCTCGGCATCGATGTGGATGGTGGTGAGCGCGGGTGTGGCCAGGGAGCCGTACTCGGCCTCGTCGAATCCGATCACGGCCACGTCCTCGGGCACCCGATGCCCGAGGTCTCGCAGGGCCACCAGGCTGCGCAGCGCGATGTCATCGTCGAAAGCGGCCAAAGCGGTCACGTCCTTGTGGGCCGTCAGGAACGCCTCGACGGCAGCGGCCCCGGCCTCCCGCGGCCGGGGCACGACGAAGCGCTCCAGGAGTGGAAGCCCGAGCCGGCGAGCCGCCTCCTGGGCAAAGGCAAGCCGGGTCTCGGTCAACGGGAAATCGTAGTCCGGCAGGGTCATCGCGATCCGGGTGTGCCCGCGCTCCGCGAGGTGACCGATCTGCAGCGCGGCGTTGGCGGCAAACCCGCTCTCCCAGTCCTCCTCGATAGGCTCGTGTCCCTGCATGTACACCTCTCCGAGCCGCAGCACCGCCCGCGGCGTGATGGTGTCGAGGACCTTCTGGGTCGCCTCCGGGATCGCGTGTCCGTGCCGGACCAGCAGGAGGTGGTCGTGCTCGGCGAGTTCCTCGTCCAGGCCGCGGACGTAGCTCCGGGAGAAGTTGCCCTCCATGCCCCAGTCGACGTTGAGCACCACGACGCGGGAGGACCCCTCGCGCAGGGCCCGGGCGATCCCGTGCACCACGTACCCCAGATCCTGCGCGGCTTCGAGGACCCGCTCCCGGGTCGCGACGGAGATCGTCTGCCGCGGATCGTCGTTGAGGACGAAACTCACCGTCGCCCGCGACACTCCGGACGCCTTGGCCACGTCGCTCAACGTCACCCGGCCGGAACGGCCCATCACGGGATCCCCCTCTTGTCGCACCACAGCATCCGGCTGCGTGAAGCGTTGTCCGATGCTTTGAACGTCTAAGTCTCGTGGTCCAGCCTACGTGACTAGATCGTTCAAGCTTTACAGGACTCTGCTCGGCACGGCGCACCACCATGGCCGAAGGACGCACGGCTACGCGGCATACGACTACGCGGCGTACGACTCTCCCGCCGACGCTATGGCCACCAATCGGCCTGCCTTCAGTTCGGTCTCCTGCCACTCCCCCTCCGGATCCGAGCCCCAGGTGATGCCGGCCCCCGTGCCGAACCTCAGGGCTTCTTCGGCCCGGTCGATCCAGAAGGTGCGGATGCCCACTGCCAGCTCGCCGCGCCCCCGGTCGGCGTCGACCCAGCCGATTCCACCGCAGTAGGGGCCGCGAGGGGCCGTTTCCAGGGCGTCGATGATGCGCAGGGCGCTCCGTTTCGGCGCCCCGGTCACCGAACCGGGCGGAAAGGTCGCCGCCAGCAGTTCGGGCCACCCCGCGCCATCGCGCAGCCGTCCCCGCACCGTGGACACGAGGTGGACGAGCCCTGGATGTTTCTCCACGACACACAGATCCGGCACGGTCACGGAGCCCGGATCGCAGACCCGCCCCAAGTCGTTGCGGACCAGGTCGACGATCATCACATTCTCGGCGTAATCCTTCTCCAGCAGCTCCGCCTCGGTGCGGGCGGTTCCCTTGATGGGACCCGACTGGACGTCTTTGCCGTCTCTGCGGAGGAAGAGCTCCGGCGAGGCGGAGGCCACCTCCACGCCCTGGCGGGGAATCCGGATGACGCCGGCGTACGGCGCCGGATTGTGCCGTCCGAGAAGGCCGGCCAGGGCGAGGACGTCGGCACCCGCACCGACCGGCGCCGACAGAATGCGGCACAGGTTCGCCTGGTAGACCTCGCCGGCCGCGATGTGTTCGCGGATGCGTGCCACGCCCGTGATGTAGGCACTCCGGTCCAGCGAGGTGGACCAGGTGCGGGCGCTCGGTCCGTGCCAGACGGCCGCAGGAACACCGCCGGCCGCGATCCGACGCACGTCGCGGAAGCGCGCGCACGTCAGACGGCCCTCGAAGTCGGCCGTGACGGCCCAGAATCCCTCGGCGTCCAGCGCCGAGGGATCGCTGGTGACGTCCATGAGCCCGGTGGCGAGATGCCCGCCGAGCAGTGCCAGTGGAGGAAGATCGTCCATTCTGATACGGCCCGGCCCCGCCGGAGCGGCCGGTTTCGACTTCATGTCAGCGTGCCAGAATCAGGCTCATCGCCTCCGCGCGCGTCGCTGGTCTGCGCAGCTGTCCACGTACGGCTGATGTCGTCGTCCGTGCACCGGGCTTGCGGATACCCCGTGCGGACATGCACATGTGCTCTGCCTCGACGACCACGATGGCGCCGCGGGCGTCGAGTATGCGCATCAGGGCGTCGGCGATCTGTCCGGTGAGCCGCTCCTGGACTTGAAGGCGGCGTGCGTACACCTCCACCAGCCGGGCCAGTTTGGACAGTCCGGTGACCCTGCCATGCGCGGCGGGGATGTAGCCGATGTGGGCGGTGCCACGAAACGGCAGAAGATGGTGCTCGCAGAGACTGACGATCTCTATGTCCTTGACCAGCACCATCTCGTCGTGGCTGAGTTCGAATGTCGTGGTCAGGACGTCTTCGGGCTCCTGCCGCAGCCCTGCCAGGAATTCCCGATAGGCCTGTGCCACGCGGGCCGGGGTCTCGCGCAGTCCTTCGCGGTCTGGGTCCTCGCCGACGGCGAGGAGCAGCTCCCGCACGGCGTTCTCGGCCCGCTGGGCGTCGAACTCGCCGGTGCGGGGGCCGATGAGGGGCATTACGAGGTCGGTCATGTGGGTCTCGTCTCTGCAGTCGAGTCCGCGACGCCGGACGGCGTGCCGCGTTACGTCGCGGACCCTTGTACGGCGGGGGCGGATCACCGGGGCGGCCGAGGCCATCCGCCTGGTGATTCCCCGCTGTTCACCGCGGCCGGGTAAAGGACGTCAGTGCTTGTCGCTGGCGAAGGGCCGGCGGGAGACAGTGGCGCGGATCGTCGTCTGGGAGTGGCGCTCGACGGTGGGGTTGGCGGAGCCGCCGTTCGGTTCGCCCCACACCAGCTCGACCTCCTGGCCGTAGGTGAGCTCGTCCTCGTCGATCATGCAGACGGAGATCCAGCCACGGACGTTGGAGGTGTAGCTGCACAGCGTCGACAGGCCGATGAGGTGGCCGTTGCGCTCGATGCGGTCGAACTGCGAGGCCGCGTAAAAGGCGGCGGGCATCTCGATGTGCTTGAAGCGCCGCTCACCCTGCTCGTACTGACTGGCGAAGACCCGGGCGACGTCATCGCGGTGCCAGGACAGCCATGCCTTCTTGCGGTGCTTCTGGCCGCGCATCGCCTCCAGGGCCTCACGGCCGATGAAGTCGTGGTCGAACTTGAGGATGTGGCCGTAACCGAGGTCCCAGGGGGTGACGTAGTAGTCCTCGACCCGGTCCGAGACGAAGCTGCCGCCGAGGGAGAGGTTGGCCTCGAAGCTCCTGGCGTTCACCCACTCCCGGTAGGGCTTCATCCTGTCGCCGGAGTAGACCGCGGGGACGGTGTTGGCGATCCAGCCGGATTCCGTCGCCACCGACGCGTAGGCGCGGCCGCCGACCTGTCGGACTCCGAAGGACGCACCGACTTCCAGGATGGTGTCGCGGACATCGTCGAGGTACTCGTAGGGGCCGAAGAACTCCAGGCCGGGGAAGCCGGACATCCGGTGGTTGAGGGCGGTGACCTCACGCTTTCCGATGTTGAACTTCCCCATCGAGAAGAACGGGATGTCGGGCATGGGGCCGCCGTTGACCTTCTCGAAGATGGCCGCCGCATGCGGGCCCTGGAGTTGGAGGCGGAAGAACTCGCGGCCGTCCGGGTTCTGCGCGGTGCGCTCGTCGCGGCGCAGCGTGACGTCGTACCCGCCGGTCTCGGCGTGGAACTGGACCCAGTTCAGAGCCGGCGGCCGTCCCACCAGACGCACCACGTTCTCGGCGAGGCAGAACAGGATGCAGTCGCCGACCATGTGGCCGTCGTAGTTGACGGCGATGAACTGCTTGGCCTTCATCGGCCCGAATCCGACGAAGGTGTTGGCGCCGACATCCGACAGCAGCCGGTAGCAGTCCGGGCCCTCGACCGTCAGATCGGTCATGTGGTGCGACAGGTCCATCAGGGCCGCCGTGTTACGCCACGACTCCTGCTCGTCACGCCAGTTGGTGAACTCGGCCCTGATCGGGAAGGGATACGCGCCGGAGCGGCCGCTGCGCATGAGAGCCAGCGGGCCTCCGCTCGCCTGGATCTGGTCTTCGAGGTGTGCCATCGGGTTCTCCATGTCGTCGCGCGGTGCGCTGGAAGAGCGGCAGGAGGCGGCGGCCGTCGCTGTGCGATTGGGTCGGCCGACAGAGCGCCCTGGTGTCGTGCATGGACTGGCGTGGAGGGGGTCCGGCTGCGGTCTCGCCGGTCCACGCGCGGGGCACGCCGACGGCGGGTGTCCGCGCCAGCGTGGTGAACCGTACGGTACGGTACGGTTCTTGGGGTCACAAGGCATCTGCGCCGACGCTGGGCGCCGGCTCGCCGAACCAGTGCCGTCGGCGGCGCTGTTTTCCGCCCTGACCTGCCCGGATACAGCTGCGTCTGCGTATCGCATGCTTACCTTGCGCTCCCGGAGGGGCTGCGCCCAAGGTCCCGGTCGGCGTCAGGGCGCTGCGCGAAGCCACGCCCTGCCCGCGAGGGATGCGTGGAGGGCCCGCGGGTGCCACGGCCCACCCGCCGGAAGGCGTTCGACGCGGGCCAAGTCGATCCGGGGCCCGGCAGCGGCAGTACTGCCGCTGCCGGGCCCGCAGCAGATCGGCCGGTTCCCTTTTCGGCAAGGCCGCGCCGCGCAAGGCCACCGGGGCAGCCGGTCGGCAGGTTCACCGGGCAATGTCCGGTATACGTCGGGCGGGTTGCGATCAGCGGGGGCTCGATCGTCCGCACACACGCCGCCGGTGAGGCACAGGCCGCTCGGTGTCATGCCCCGGCCGACGCCGCTTCGTGAACCGACCGCAGGAACCTCGCAGTCGGCCGCGAGAGGGCAGCCCCCAGGAGGACCTCAGCGCCGGTCAATCAGCGCGAGGGACGCCGACCCCGTGGAGAAAGACCCGCACCGCCTCGCGGATGGACGCGCGCACCTCTGCTTCCGTCAGCTTGCGCGGGGCATCGGTGAGCAGCCTCATCTGCGCATCGCCCAGCATGGCCTGGTACAGCTGCGCCGCTGCACGGGCCGGGTCCTCCACCTTGATCAGGCCGTCGTCGCGGGCTTGGCGCAGGCAGCGCCCGAGTACCGCATAGCCTGCGGCGGGCCCGTGCTCGAAGAACGCGTCGCCGATTCCCGGGATGCGTCCGGCCTCGGCGGTCACCAGACGGTGCAGGGCGATGGCCTGGGGGTTCAGGACAACCGAAGCGAAGTGCTCTCCGAGGGCCGTCAGGGTAGCGGGGAGGCTCTCGCCGCCCGGTGAGAAGGCGTGCAACGGGCCTGACCACTCATCGCACAGCGACTCCACTGCGGCGCGGAACAGCGCGCTCTTGTCGCAGAAGTACCGGTAGAGCGTTCCCTTCGACCCGCCCACCGCGGCCAGGACATCGTCCATGGAGACACCGCTGTAGCCGCGTACGATGAACAGCTCGCTGGCTGCCCGCACGATGAGTCGCCGCCGGTCCGTCGCGGTCAGTCTCCGCTCGCTTGCCATGTCCTGGATATTATGGGACCCCTGATCACCGGTTTCTTGCGGCTCGGACCGCATCGGCACACAGGGCCGGTCCGGCTGATGCTCGCCGGAGCGGCAGACACGCCGTTGGCAGCGCCAGCAGGGGCAATGGCCAATGGACGCGTGCTGTCCATCAACGGGCCAGGAGGGCTGGCGGCCTTGGGTGATCGGCGTGGCCGCCGCGGGCTTCGGCTTGCCGGACAACCGGTAACCATGCGCCTGCCTGGCACCGCTTCAGACCGACAGGAGTTCTCCCGCTGGCGGCCACCGGCTCCCGGGTTGTGGACCTCTCCTCTCCCCCTTCACCGCCCCGCGTGAGCGGGGCGGCAGGCGGCGGGATGTCGGTACTCCGCAGTCCGGTGGGTAGTTGCGTCGCTTCTCCGGCGTCTGAAGCCGGGGGCTGGTTTCACGGCGGTTCCTGTCCGGGAATGACGGCCTCAACCATCTGATCGCGGTGCCCCGCGCCGCAAGGGAGAGTCCTGTGAATGCCCCCTCCCAAGCGAAGCCGCCCATAGAACGACGAACGGCGACACTCGTGATGGCCTGTGTCGGCGTGTCCATCGCCTGTCTGCCGGTGACCACCGTGTCGGTGAGCCTGCCGGCGACCCAGCGGGCTCTGGACACATCGACGGCCGAACTGTCCTGGGGCTCGGACGCCTTCGTCCTGCCCATGGCCGCGCTGCTCCTGACCGCCCGCGTCTTTGGCGACGTCCACGGCCGCAAGAAGGTCTTCCAGGCCGGCCTCGCCTTCGCCGCCGTCGGCGCCGCGATCGCGCTGTGCTCGCAGTCCGTGCAGGTCCTGTGGTTGGGTCAGACGTTCGCCGGGCTGGGCACGGCGGCGCTGCTGCCCGCCACGCTGGCGCTGATCAGCCACGCGGTCCCGGATCCGCGCGAGCGCGGCAATTACGTCGGGTTGTGGGCCACCGCGCTCATGTCCGCCCTCGCCGTCGGACCGCGGATCGCCGGCGTCATCCTCGACCATGCCGCCTGGCGCTGGATCTATCTCCTGCCCATCCCTGCCTGCCTCGCCGCCATGATGCTGGCGGGCCGACTGGTGACCGACTCCCGTGCGCCGGGCGCCTGCACTGGCCCGGCCAGCTCACCGCTGCCCTCGCGATCACCGCGTTGGTGTAAGGCGTGATCGAGGGCGGCGCGGTCTCCTTCACCGAACCCCGTGTCGTCGTATCGCTCGTGGTGGCCGCGCTCAGTGCGGTGGCCTCCGTGGTGGTGGAGCGCCACAGCGCCGATCCCCTGCTGGACCTGTCTCTGTTTCGCAGCTGCCCCGCGTTCACCGCGACCACCCTCATCGCGACGATCACCTTCCTCGGGCTGATCGGCTTCTTCTTCGTCCTGAGCCTGTGCTTCGGCCTTGTGCAGCAACTGGACACCCTCGCCGGCGGCTACCGGCTGCTCATGGTCACCCTGATGGCGATCCTGGTGGGTATCCCGGCCGGACGTCCGATGCATCGGATCTCCGCACGGCGGTCCACGGGTGTCCTGTACTTCGACGTCCAGTACGACTACGCCCTCATGGGCCACGAGGTGGGATCCATGCTGTGGCTCACCGTCGCACCCCACGCCATAGCGGCAGCCGGACGGGCCTTGGCGGACCATCCCGAAGTGCAGTGCGCCTCGGGCCACCACCGGCCAGACCAACCTCGTCGCCTTCGCCCTCTTCCGCAGCCCCAAGCACGTCTACGCCTATCTCAACGACAAGATCGGCGCCCTGGACGGCATCCAGTCCGCGGAGACCGCCTTTGTTCTGCGTCAGGTCAAGCAGCTCACCTACGAGCCGGGCCGCTGACGCGAATTCCCCGACCTCCGATACGGAACGGAAGATGGCCACTCAGGTCGACCCACAATCCGACGGTGGCCGCACCCGCCGTCGGCAACGCAGCCGGGGGAAGGACCAGCGCGGTCTCAGCGCCCGCGCCCGGTCCAGATGGCGGCGATCGACGGCGCCGTCGCGTCGGTCTGCGATTCAGGCAGCCCTGCAGCTTTTCAGCCCATTTGGTCTTCGGTCGAGAGATGCTCCACCGTCCTGCCCGTCTCCGTGAACGTCCGTGTCACGTGCCCCGACGAGTAGACCCACAGGATGCGCAGGGGCCGGTCACCGATATTGCGGAACAGATGCGGAGTCGGGGAGGGGATATATGTGGTGTCGTACTGCTCCAGTTTCGTCACCACGCCATCCACCACCACCTCCGCCGCGCCGTCGAGGATCGTGACGTGCTCGTCGCAGTTGTGCGAGTGCAGGGGTGCGCCGGAGCCGACCGGATAGACGCTCATGCCGCTCGTGATCCGATTCTCCCCGCCTGCCGACGCCGTGGTGATGAGCGGCGTCGTTATCACGGAGCCACCCCGGTCGAGGAGGGGCACAGAATCGGCCTTGATGATCGTGGTCATCCGGGGTTCCTCTCGGATCTCGCGGCTCTCGTGGTACTGCGTCGTACGACGCTAGGTCGCCCGGCGGCGGGTGGCTGCCTCCTGGCGTGCAGTTTTACCTTGCATTCCGAGAGGGGTGAGCACACGGAACCCGCCGGTACCGTCGCTGGCATTGCGCGGTTGCAGGAGCCGTGCCGGACAAGAAGAGGCAGGTATCGGTCCGATGAGGCTCCCCGTACTCAGCGACGAGGAAATGGACGCGCGGCAGCAGGAGTTGGCCGCGCGCATCGCCGGCCGGCGCGGTGCCGTGCGCGGCCCGTTCCGGGTCTGGCTGCACAGTCCCGAGATGTGCGAACGCGCCGAGTCGCTGGGGGCGTTCGCCCGCTTCGACTGCAGCCTGCCCAAGCATCTGCGTGAGCTCAGCCTGCTGATGGCCGCCCGAAACTGGGATGCGCAGTACTCCTGGAACGCCCATGTGCACCAGGCGATCGAGGCCGGCATCCCCGAGTCCGCGGTCAAGGCCATCGCCGAGAAGCGCGAGGCCGTCTTCGACGAGGAGGCGGACCAGGCGTTCTACCAGTTCTGCCGCGAGGTCCTGGAGCACCACTTCGTCACCGACGAGACCTTCGCCCTCGCGCTGGCGCGCTTCGGTTCGAAGGGCCTGGTCGACACCATCGGCGCGCTCGGCAACTTCACCATGCTCGGCATGTGCCTCAACACCTTCCAGGTGGACCTTCAGGCCGACAAGGAGCCCCCGTTCCCGGACATCCGCGGCTACCAGCGCACCACGGCTGGTGCCGGTGATGCAACTGAAGAAGCCTGAGCATGGTTGGCCGACGTGGAAGCGAGGAAACGTGGATCGCTTGCTCCTGATGCACAGCTTCGTCACCGTCGCGCAGGTCGGCAGCTTCAGCGGAGCGGCCAAGGAGCTGGGCTCGTCCGGCTCACTGGTGTCGCGGCACGTGGCGGAGCTGGAACGGCAGGTGGGCGTCCGGCTGGTCAATCGCACCGCTCGCTCGGTCAGTCTGACGGAGCCTGGCCGGCGTTACGCCGAATTCGCCGCCCGCATCCTTGAGGAGATCGAGGCCGAGGACGCCGGCATCGCCCACCTCCACGACCGGGCCGAGGGCACGCTCAACATCATCTGCCCGAAATGGATCGGCAGCCTGGACCTCGGTGATGCCATCGCCGCGTTCTCCGCCACCCATCCGAAAATACAGGTGCGCTTCGAGCTCGGCGGAATGTCGGACCGGACGTACGACTTCCTGGACAGCGGATTCGACATTGCCTTCCACACCCGGGACCTACGGGACTCGAGTGTGCGCCTGAAGAAGATCGCCTCGCTGCCCTTCGTCCTGTGTGCGTCGAAGGCGTACGTCGAGCGGCACGGTTCACTCGGTCATCCCAACGACCTGGCTGCCCACGACTGCCTCGTCCACCTCAACGACCCGGTGTGGCGGATCGGCCACGGGCACGCCTCGGCCCTGCACAAGATCCGCACCATCGCGTTCTCGTCCAACTCCTACATCGTCCTACAGAAGGCGGCGGTGCATGGGCGCGGCATCGCGTTGCTGCCGCAGCGCCCGGCCTACGACGACCTCGTCTCCGGAGCGCTCCAGGTGCTGCTGCCCGACCTAGCGGTGCCCGACCGCCCGCTGTTCGCCATCTACGGCCCCGGACAGGCCACTCCGCGCAAGGTCAGCGTGTTCCTGGACTTCCTCACCGAGTGGTTCTCGCGCAACCCGATCCCGGCGATCGGGCAGTAGGCGCAAGAAACGATTGCGTATTCCGCGGGCCTCGGTCCGTTGAGGCTGTGGCCTGCGGATATCTACGCTCACAGATGAGCCGCGAGAAGAGGAATCCATGGGAATCCAGAGGATCGAATCGGTCACGTACGGAATCGACGAGCTCGACGAATGCGTCCGATTCTTCAACGACTTCGGGCTGTTCCTGGTGGAGCGGACCGAGGAGCACGCAGTCTTCGAGACGCTCACCGGGCAGACCGTTCACCTGGACACCCTTCCCGGTCCCCTGCTCCCGCCCCCGGTCGAGGCCGGACCCACCCTGCGGGAGGTGGTGTGGGGCGTCGACACCCCCGAGGAGCTGGCACGGCTGGTGGCGGCCGTCGCCAAGGACCGCGAGGTGCGGGAGAGCGCCGACGGTGTCCACCACGCCGTCGACGAGACCGGTTTCGGCACCGGCCTGACGCTCGCCCGGCCGAAAACGGTCCCCGTCACCCCGCGCCCCGCGAACGCGCTCGGCAGCGTGAACCGCTGGAACGCCGCCCTCGCCCCCGTGGAGCGGGTGCGCCCGCTGCGCATGTGCCACGTCGCCCTCAACATCCCCAAGCCGGGCAAAGACAAGGCGGTCACCTTCTACACGGATCTCCTCGGCTTCCGCCCGACCGACGTCGTCGAACCCATGGGCGTGTTCATGCAGGCCCCGGGCGACGACGACCAGCACACCATGCTGCTGTGCCACCGCCCCGACAAGGCCGGCATCAACCACGTCGCGTACGAGGTCCCTGGCTTCGACGACGTCGTGGAAGGGGGCAACCACATGATCGACAAGGGGTGGCGGGAGGCCCGCCGGCTCGGCCGCCACACCATCGGCTCCAACGTCTTCCGCTTCCTGCACGCGCCGTGCGGCGGCCGCGTCGAGTACGCCGCCGACATGGACCGGGTCGACGACAGCTACGCGACCCGCGTCCACGAGAGCACCCCGCCGCACCACATCTGGGCGCTGCGCACCAATCGCGACCAGCAGGACACCTCGGCCTCCTGACCCCCCCTGAGAGGGCATCCACCCATGACCATCGACCACGGCTACCCCGCCGTCCGCATGTACATTGCGGGCGAGTGGTGCCAGGGCGGCACCGGACGCACCGTCCCGATCGTCGACCCGGCCACCGAGGAGGCGATCGGCGAGGTACCGCTGGCCACGGCCGGCGACCTCGACCGCGCCCTGGAAGCCGCCGACCGCGGCTTCCGCACCTGGTCCAACACGTCCGTCGCCCGGCGCACCCAGGTCCTGCACGCCGCCGCCGACCTGCTCACCCAGCGCGCCGCCGAGGTCGGCCGGATCATGACCCGGGAGCAGGGCAAGCCGCTCGCCGAGTCCACCGGCGAGGCCCGCCGGGTCGCCGACACCCTGCGCTGGCACATCGAGGACGCCCGTCGCGCGTACGGCCGGATCATCCCGTCGGCCCCCGGCACCGTGCTTTCCGTACGGCGCGAACCGGTCGGTCCCGTCGCCGCGTTCGTGCCGTGGAACTTCCCGGCCGGCGGCCCCATGCGGAAGATCTCCTCGGCACTCGCCGCCGGCTGCTCCATCGTGATCAAGGCATCCGAGGAGACGCCGGCGACGGCCGCCGCGCTGGTCGCCTGCTTCGTGGACGCGGGCCTGCCGGCCGGTGTCCTCAACCTGGTCTTCGGTGAACCGGCCGAGGTCTCCGCCCACCTCATCGCCTCCCCGGTCACACGGCTGATCGCCTTCACCGGCTCGGTCCCCGTGGGTAAGCTGCTCGCGGCCGAGGCCGGCCGGGTCATGAAGCCGACCCTCATGGAACTGGGCGGCCACGCACCGGTGATCGTGTGCGAGGACGCCGATCCGGTGACGGCCGCGCGCAGCGCCGCCCGGGCGAAGTTCGTCAACGCCGGGCAGGTGTGCACCTCGCCGAGCAGGTTCCTGGTCCACGAGAGCCTGCTCGCGGACTTCACCGCCGAGTTCGTGCAGGCCGCCGAGGCGGTCGTCGTCGGCGACGGCGTGGCCGACGGCACGACGATGGGGCCGCTGGCCAACGAGCGGCGGCTCGCCGCCATGCAGCGCCTGACCGCCGACGCCACGCAGCGGGGCGCCAAGGTGCTCACGGGCGGCGAACGCCTCGACCGCCCCGGCTACTTCTTCGCGCCGACCGTCCTCGCCGACGTGCCGGCGGACGCCGGCCTGCTGCACGAGGAACCCTTCGGGCCGCTCGCACCGATCGTGCCGTTCGCCGACCTCGACGACGCGCTGCGGACCGCGAACGCGCTGCCGTACGGCCTCGCCGCCTACGGCTTCACCCGCTCCGCCGCCACCGCCGAGCGCCTGTCGGACGAGCTGGAGGCCGGGATCCTCTCGCTCAACCACTGCGGCGGCTCCGTCCACGAGGCCCCGTCGGGCGGGGTGAAGGAGAGCGGCCACGGCCGGGAGGGCGGGCCCGAGGCCCTGGACTCCTATCTGATCACCAAGCGCGTCTCCCACCTGCTGGTGCCATGAGGTACGCGCGCGTCTCGGTCGACGGCCGGCCGGTGTGGGCCCGGGTGGGGGAGTCGGACGTCGAGCTGCTGTCCGGGTCCCCGATCGAGGGCGAGCCCGGCGTCATCGGTGCGATGCCGCGGTCGACGACCGTATGGCTGGCGCCGGTCGTGCCGTCCGTGTTCTACGCCGTCGGCATGAACTATCCCCGTCACATCGTGCACGCCGGTGCCGCCACCCCCGAGCGACCCGAGGTCGGCTACCGGGCCAACAACGCGCTGACCGGGCACGGTTCGCCGATCGTCAAGCCGGCCGCGGTCGAGGGCCGGTTCGAGGCCGAGCCCGAACTCGTCGCCGTCATCGGCCGCCGGCTGCGGCACGCCACGTACGAGGAGGCCCGTGCGGCCGTCTTCGGCTGGACCATCGGCAACGACGTGAGTGCCCGCACCTGGCAGCACCAGGACCGCAGTTTCTGGCGCAGCAAGAACAGCGACACCTTCAAGCCGATGGGGCCCTGGATCGAGACCGACGTCGACGCCCTGGCCCAGAAGACCACCTTGAAGGTCAACGGCGAGGTACGGGCTCGATTCGCCACCGGCGACATGGTGTTCGACCCCTTCGACCACCTCGTCGAGATGACCAGACACCTCACGGTGCACCCCGGCGACGTGCTGTGGATGGGCGCCGAGTCCACCTGCCAGATCGCCCCCGGCGACACCGTGGACGTCGAGATCAGCGGCATCGGCGTGCTGTCCAACCCCGTACACCTCGAAGGGACCGACCCATGAGCAGGGAACCCCGCTACATCCACCACGTCAACTTCCCCACCACCGACCCCGACCGGACCGCCGAGTGGTACACCAAGGTCTTCGGGATGAAGCGGATCACGCCCAAGTCCAACACCCGCGTGGTGCTGATGACCAGGGGCACCTTCGATCTGCACTTCACACCGGTCGAGGAGATGGAGCGCATGGCGCCCTATCACTTCGCCGTCGAGGTCGACGACTGGGACGACTTCCTCGGCCACCTGAATGAGCTGGGCATCCGGCACACCCGGCCGATCGAACGCCCCGAGAACCAGTCCAAGTTCTGCTACATCCACGACCCCGACCACACCATGATCGAGCTCGTCTACCACGGCCGCCGCCCCAACTAAGTCGTTCTGTACGGGAGTTCACCCTCATGCCCATAGCAGACTCCGACGGCACCTCCATCTACTACGAGCGCCACGGCAGCGGACCGGTGATCCTGTTCGTGCACGGCAGCGGCGGCCACCACGCCGCGTGGTGGCAGCAAGTGGCCGCACTGCGCACGGAGTTCACCGTCGTCACCGTGGACCTGCGCGGCTTCGGCACGTCCGACTCGTCGATGGACGCATTCGACGGCCAGGACTTTCCCGGCGACGTCGCCGCCGTCCTCGACACGGAGAACCTGACCGATGCCATGCTCGTCGGCCAGTCCATCGGCTCCGTCGCCGCCCTGCGCGCCGGCCTCATGCGCCCCGAGCGGGTCTCCTCCGTCGTCCTCGGCCACTCCCTCGGCGGCATCAGCCACCCCGAGCTCAGGGAACTGGCCGCCGCCGACCGTGCCGAGGCCGTGAAGCTGCCGGTCATCGACCGCCTGCTCACCAAGCCGTTCCAGCGGGAGCGGGCCGATCTCACCTTCCTCTTCCAGCAGATGGGCACCTTCAACGTCGCCAGAATGCAGGACCTGCGCAACCTCGACACCAACGGCCCCACCCTGGAGGAGATCCAGGCCTGCGGTGTCCGGGTCGCGTTCCTGGCTGGCGAGAAGGACGCGGTGCTCGGCGTGAAGACCGTCACCCGCGCCCACGAACTCCTGCCCGGCTCGCACCTGGAGATCGTCGAGGGCGCCCCGCACTCCATGTACTGGGAGACGCCCCAGAAGTACAACGCGGCCGTCGCGCACCTGCGCCGCACCCTCACCACGAAGGAAGCAGCATGAGCAGCCTGACCCTGGACGCCGCCGAGGAGATCATCGACGCCGCCCACAAGTGTGCCCAGGCCGTCGGAAAGGCGGTGAGCGTTGCGGTCGTGGACGCCGGCGGCTTCCCGGTCGCCGTCCTCCGCGCCGACGGCGCCCGCCCGCTCACCCCGGACATCGCCCGCGCCAAGGCCTACACCGCCGCGATCATGCAACGGCCCGGCAGGATGCTGAAGAAGTGGCAGGAGAGCCAGCCCGTCTTCTTCTCCCAGCTCTCCCAACTGCCCGGCGCCGCCCTGCCCGTCATGGCCACCGAGGGCAGCATGACCATCAAGAAGGACGGCGAGATCATCGGCGGCCTCGGCATCGCCGGCGGCACCGCCGACGAGGACCAGCAGATCGCCGAGGACGTCCTCCAGGCCCTCGGCTACGAGCTGGAGTTCGCCGCCTGGGGCGTCGCGGGCAAGCCGGCCGAGAACGCCGGAAAGGAAGCGTGAGTCATGGCGGATACGTTTAACTACCGCATCGACCACCACGGCAGCCTGGTGCGTCCCATCGGGCTGAACACCGGCGCTCCGGAGTCGGTCGCGGACGCGGTGCGCGAGGCGGTCGCCTACCAGCGCAAGCTGCGCTCCACGGTCGTCACGGACGGCGACTTCCCCCGTGAGGACTTCCGCAGCGCGGTCTTCGACGCCGTATCAGGCTTCCGCCGTACGGACGGGACGGACTCGGACGGCCTGGTGGAGTGGGTCGCGGAATCCCTGCCGAAGGCCAGTGGTCCGCTGCTGGCGGACTGGACGGCCCGTCTCGCCGAACTGACGGTCATCGCCCCGAAGGCGTCGCTGCCCTCCCCGGCCTATCTCGCCGCCACCACGTTCCGACCCGGCCTCGGCGTATCCTCGGCGCGCGAGCTGGGCGTGGCCCTGGCGGAGACCATCCAGGCGGAGATCGAGCTGCTGGTCGCCAAGGGCGTACGCCTGATACAGCTCAACAACCCGCTGCTGCTGGGCCAGTTGGCCACCGACCCCGGCGACTCGGGCGCGCTCTCCTTCGAGGAGCACCTGGCGGTCGACGCCCTGGCGGTACGGCTGGACGAGCGCCCCGAGGGTGTGCGGACCGCCGTGGCCCCCGGCTGGACGGTCCCCGGCGCGATCGACTGGGCCCGCGCCGAGAAGCTGTTCGGGGCGATCGGCGCGGGCCGCTGGGTGCTGCCCTTCGACCAGGGCACGCCGACCGAACTCGCCCTGGTCAAGGCGCTGCCCGAGGACCGTGACTTCTGCCTGGGCGTGGTCGACGCGACTATGCCCGAGCTGGAGGACATCGACACGGTGATGGCCCGCCTCGACGCGGTGGGAGAGTTCAAGGACCTGGAGGACGGCGCCCTGTCCCCGTCCCGAGGCTTCGCGGACGTGGCATCCCGTCCGCTCCTGTCGGCAGAGGATCAGCGCAAGAAGCTCGTACTGGTCGAGACTCTCGCCCGGTACGTCTGGGGCAACGAGTTCTGATGGGGGTCAGGGGGCCGGGAACCCGGCCCCCTGACGGCTCACAACGATTCGACGAACGTCACCGACCGATCCGTCAGCAGCGGCCACACGGTCTCCACGATCAGGTCCTTGAAGTGCGCGGCGGCCTTGTGCGCCTCGAAACCGGCCTGATCGTCGTACCGCTCGTACAACAGGAAGCCACCCGGCTCGTCCGCTACGACGTGCACCTCGTACACCTGGTTCGCCGCCTCGGTCCGGGTCCCTTCCTGTGCCTTCAGCAGCGCGGCACGCACCGTGGCCTCGTCGGCGGGCGCGCAGCGGTAGTGGGCGACGACTGTGTAGGCCATGCGTGTTCTCCTCGTGACGGGTTCGGCAGGCCGATTCCAGCATGGATCATCCGGCCGCCGACCTCCGCCCGGCGCAAGCATTGCCTGCCCCCGCGGGGCTGGTGGCCCGTTCCCCCATGGTGTGTCGTCGCATCCGGCCCGCACGATCCGCGCCGCGGACGACCAAGGAAGTGATCTCCATGCGCACACTGGAAACCCTCTCCGGCGGGGAGTGGGTCACGACCGCGGAGTGGATCGAGGTCCACGACCCGGCCGACGTCCGTGTTCCGTTCGCCCGGGTCCCCGCTTTGTCCGCCAAGGACGTCACCCGGGCCTACGACCACGCCGGGCGCGCCTTCGCCGACTGGCGGCGCAGCAGCCCCTTCGAGCGGGCCCGGATCCTCACCGGCGCCGCCCGGCTGATCCGCGAACGCGCCGACGAGATCGCCGCCGACGTCACCGCCGAGAACGGCAAGACCCTCGCGGAGGCGACCGGCGAGACCCTCAAGGCCGCCGACTTCCTCGACTACTACGCCGGTCTGGCCCGCCAGGGCTACGGCACGCTCCTGCACGACGTACGCCCGAATCACCGTACGCACACGCAGCGCGAGCCCATCGGCGTGATCCTGGTGATCAGTCCCTGGAACGACCCGCTGATCACACCCGCGCGCAAGCTCGCGCCGCTGCTCGCCGCGGGCAATGCCGCCGTCTTCAAGCCGGCCACCGAAACCCCGCTGTCCGGGCTGCACTTCGCCCGCGCGCTGCACGACGCCGGGCTGCCTGCGGGCGTCCTCAACGTGGTCACGGGCCGTACGGCCGAGATCGAGGAGGCCCTGCTCGACGACGCGCGGATCGCCGGCATCACCTTCACCGGTTCCAACGCCGTCGGCAACCGCATCCGCCGCCGGCTCGCCGACCGCAACGTGCGCTTCCAGGGCGAGCTCGGCGGGAAGAACGCCTCGGTGGTCCTGAGGGACGCCGATCTGCCGGCTGCCGCGAAGGCCGTTGTGGCGGCGTCCTTCGGGCAGGCGGGCCAGCGCTGCACCGCGACCAGCCGGGTTCTCGTCGACCAGCCGGTGTACGAGGAGTTCACCCGTCTGCTGGTCGCCGAGGTCGAGGCGCTGAGGACCGGCCCGGGCAGCGACCCGGCGACCACTGTGTGCCCGCTGTCGAGCCCGAGGCAGCGCGACGCGGTCCTCGCCGACCTCGTCGGGGCCGTCGACCAGGGCGCCACCGTCCTCACCGGCGGCCGGACGGACACCGACGGGGAGCGCGCCCACGGCTGCTACGTCCGGCCGACCGTGCTCGCCGATGTCACCCCGGCGATGGCGATCTGGCGCGAGGAGGTCTTCGGACCGGTCCTCGCCCTGCGTGCCGTTGACGACTTCGCCGCCGCCGTCGAGGCCGTCAACGACTCCCCGTTCGGTCTCGCCGCCGCCGTGTTCACCCGCGACCTCGGCAGTGCGTACCGCTTCGCCGACGAGGCCGAGTGCGGGCAGGTCGCCGTCAACACGACGACCACCGGCTGGGACGTCCACCTCCCCTTCGGCGGCTTCCACGACTCCGGCACGGGTTACAAGGAGCAGGGCGACGAGGTCCTGCGCTTCTCCACCCGGGTCAAGACGGTGGCGGTCCACTTCGGCGCCGCGGAGCGCGCCCATGGCTGACGAGACGATCACCGTCGTGGGCGCCGGCGTCGTGGGCCTGGCCACGGGCCGCGAGATCGCCCTGCGCCGCCCCGGCACACGGGTCGTGGTGCTGGAGAAGGAGCACGAGGTCGCCGCCCACCAGACCGGGCACAACTCCGGCGTCGTGCACGCGGGCATCTACTACGCACCCGGCAGCCTCAAGGCCGACCTGTGCGTGCGCGGTGTGTCCCGGCTGCGTGAGTACTGCCAGGAGCGCGGGGTGCCGTACCGGGAGATCGGCAAGCTCGTGACGGCCGTACGTCCGGACGAGCTGGGCCGCATGGACGACCTCTACGAGCGGGCCCGGAACAACCACGTGCCCGACCTGCGGAAGGTCTCCCAGGAGGAGATCCGGGAGATCGAACCCCACGCCGGAGGCATCGCCGCCCTGCACTCCCCGCGCACCGCGATCACCGACTACCCGGCGGTCGCCCGGGAGTTCGCGAAGGACATCGAGGACTCCGGAGGCGAGGTCAGGCTCTCATTCCCCGTCACGTCGGTCACGACCGTGCCCAACGGCATCGAGGTGGCCTCCGGCCGGGAGCGGGTCAGGGCCGACCGGCTGATCCTCTGCGCGGGCCTGCACGCCGACTCCGTGGCCCGGCTCGCCGACGGCGGGCGGGAGCCGCGGATCGTCCCCTTCCGGGGGGAGTACATGCTCCTCAAGCCGGACCGGACCCATCTCGTACGTGGGCTCGTCTATCCGGTGCCCGACCCGCGCTATCCCTTCCTCGGCGTGCACTTCACGCCGCGTGTCGACGGCTCCGTCGAGGTCGGCCCGAACGCCGTCCTGGCCCTCGCCAGGGAGGGCTACCGGCGCAGCCGCGTCTCGGTGCGCGACCTCGCGGGGCTCGCCGCCTACCCGGGCACCTGGCGGATGGCCGCCCGGCACTGGCGCACGGGCGTCAAGGAGTACCGGGGCTCGCTGTCGACGGCCGCCTTCATGAAGGACGCCCGGCTCTACCTCCCCGCCGTCGGAGCCCGGGACGTCGTACGCGGCGGCGCGGGCGTGCGCGCCCAGGCCCTGGACCGCGACGGCACCCTCGTGGACGACTTCCGCATCCACCGCTCGGGCCGCATCACGGCCGTACGCAACGCGCCCTCGCCGGCCGCCACCGCGTCCATGGCGATCGCCGAGCACATCGCCGACGCCGTCTTCGGCGACGGCTCCGCGAGCTGAGAATGTCCTGCTCACACGGCACTTGCGCGCAACAAGTGCTTGCACTCCCAGGGGCTCCGCAAGGGCCCACGGCCCGCCTAGCGTTCCTCCCGGACCACCCCACCGCCCGCTTCTGCGAAAAGAGTTGAGACATGTTCGTCGTCGACACCCAGATCCACATCTGGAAGGAAGAGACCCCGGACCGCCCCTGGGTCCCCGGCGCGCGGGAGCGCATCCGCCTCAACGGCCACCGCGAGGACCCCTTCTCCTACGAGGAGGCCCTGGAGCTGATGGACGAGGCCGGCGTCAACCGGGCGCTGATCCTGCCGCCGTCCTGGGAGGGCGACCGCATCGACTACGCCCTGGAGGCGTGCGAGGCCCACCCGGACCGCTTCGGGATCATGGCCCGGATCCCGCAGAACAGGCCCGAAGAGGGCACCGCGATGCTCAAGGACTTCGCGCAGAACCCGCATGTGAAGGGCACCCGCCTCACCTTCCACCGGCCGATCGACCGCAACTGGATGATCGACGGCACCAACGACTGGTACTGGCCGATCGCCGAGGAGCTCGGCATCCCGACCATGGTCCACGCCCCCATCTGGAAGCGGGAGCTCGGCGAGACCGCCGGGAAGCACCCCGAGCTGAAGATCATCATCGACCACATGGGCATCATGGCCCGGTGCGTCGACGACGCGATCGGCTACTGGGCGCAGGAGACCGCCGACCTGCACGTCCACCCCAACATCTACGTCAAGGTCTCCGCGCTGCCGGGCTACTCCACGCAGCCCTTCCCGAACAACAACATCCAGAAGTACGTGCGCGAGATGGTCGACCGCATGGGCCCGCAGCGCTGCTTCTACGGCACCGACATCACCCGCCTGCTCGGCCACGGCATCACCTACACGGACACCATCGAGCAGTTCACCAAGCACTGGGACTTCACCCCGGAAGAGCTGGAATGGATCATGGGCCGCGGCATCTCCGAGGTCCTGAACTGGCCGATCGAGGGCTGAGGAAGCACGCGAGATGACGGACACCCAGCACACCCGAGGCACCGACGGCGGTGACGGCGGCGATGCCCTCGTATCCGCCTTCAACGCCGTCGGCGCCGACCACATCTTCTGCTCCTCGGGGTCCGAGTGGGCCCCGGTGTGGGAGTCACTGGCCCGCCGCCACCGGGACGGGATCCCGTGCCCCGGCTACCTCGACCTCACCCACGAGACCGTCGCCGTCGGCATGGCCACCGGCTACGGGCTCGTCAGGCGGCGCCCCCAGGGCGTCCTCCTGCACGCCGCCCCCGGCCTCCTCCAGGGTTCGATGGCCGTGCACGGCGCGCTGCTCGCCGGCGTGCCGATGGTGGTCGCCTCCTCGGAGTCGACCACCTACGGCGACGGGACCGGCCCCGACCCGGGCGGCCAGTGGTACCGCAACCTGTCCATCGTGGGCGGCCCGCACGGCGTCGCCCGGCCGTTCACCAAGTGGTCCAACGAGGCCGCGAGCGTCCACACCCTGCCCACCGTGATCACGCGGACGGCGGAGCTTGCCTCGCGGGCACCGGCGGGACCGGCGTACCTCAACATCCCGCTGGAGATCCTGCTCCAGGAGTGGGACGGGCGTGAGGCCAAGCCCGTCGTGCCACCGGGCTCCACGCACAGCTCGCCCGAAGAGGCCGACGCCGTCGCCGAGTTGCT
Source organism: Streptomyces sp. NPDC101225 (assembly GCF_044767585.1). NCBI lineage: Bacteria > Bacillati > Actinomycetota > Actinomycetes > Kitasatosporales > Streptomycetaceae > Streptomyces > Streptomyces sp. NPDC101225. Next base: position 43,410 of record NZ_JBIWOE010000025.1, on the reverse strand, counting down.
GCGCGAAGCCGCGAACCCCGTGATCGTCACGGAGACCGCGGGCCGCGAGGCGGGCGGCTTCGAGGCCCTGACGGCCTTCGCCGAGGCCTGGCAGATCCCCGTCGTCGAACCCGACTCGGCGGTGTGCGGAAACTTCCCACGCACCCACCCCCTGCACGCCGGCAGCGACCTCCGGCCGTGGATGGACGAGGCCGACCTGATCCTCCTCGTGAACTGCCGGGCCCCCTTCTACCCGCCCTCGCGGCGTCCGTCCAAGGCCACGGTCGTCGTGGTCGACGAGGTGCCGCAACGCCCGCACATGGCCTACCAAGTGCTTTTCGCGGACCGGTACTTGGAGGGCAACGCCGCCAACACCCTGCGCCAGCTGGCGAAACGGGCCAAGGACCTGGACGGGGCGACCGTGGGCGCCCGCCGGGCCGCCCAGGAGCAGCGGCACAACGCGGAACAGGCCGCGATCACCGCCGCCGAGAGCAAGGCGGCAGAAGCCGAAGGCATCGATCCGGTGCTGGTCGCCGCGACGCTGCGCGAGCTGCTCGACGGCCGCAACGGCATCGTCGTCGACGAGACTATCACCCACAGCCGCACCGTCAAACGCCATCTGCGCACGTCGGAGCCCGACTCGTACTTCTACGTGCAGGGCGGTCTCGGCCAGGGCCTCCCGGTCGCCCTCGGCGTCAAACTCGCCGCGCCGCAACGCCCGGTGGTGCTGACGATCGGAGACGGCGCCTTCACCTACAACCCGGTCATCCCTTCCTACGACGCCTCCAAGACCTATGAACTACCCCTGCTCGTGGTGGTATTCAACAATCGCGTCTACAAGTCCATGAACCTCAACCACCGCCGCTTCTACCCCGACGGCGCGGCCGCCGAGACGGGGGAGTGGCTCGGCACCGATCTGCACCGGCTGCCCCGGCTCGCCCCGTTCGCCGAGCCCTTCGGCATGCACACCGAGACCGTCGACACCACGGACGCCCTCGTGCCCGCGCTGGAGCGCGCCTTCAAGGCCGTGACCGAGGGCACGACCGCCGTCGTCGACGTCCTCGTGACCCGCTGACCCAGGAGACGACCCGCCACCATGTCCCAGAAAACCGCCACCGTCCTCGTGCCCGCGGAGGACCTGCGCGCCCTCGCCGCCGCCCTCCTGGAGAAGGGCGGACTGAGCGCCGCACACGCCCGCACCACCGCCGACGTCTTCGTCTGGGCCGCACTGCGCGGCGTCGAGTCCCACGGCATCGCCCGCGTCCCCGCCTACCTCGACCTGCTCACCAAGGGCGTCGCCAACGCCGACCCCGACATCAAGGTCGAGTCCACGACCGCGGCCGCCGCCGTCCTCGACGCCGACCGCGCCCCCGGCCCCGTCGCCCTGAGCGCGGCGGCACAGGACGCCGTACGGCGCGCGCGAGAGACCGGCATCGCCTCCGTGGGCGTACGGCGCACCGTGCACACCGGTGCCATCGGCTACTACGTCTCGAAGATCGCCGAACAGGGCCTGGTCGGCATCGGGTTCGTGGCCGGCATGCCCAACATGGGCTACACCGGCGTCAAGGGCGCCGCGGTGGCCACCAGCCCCCTCGCCATCGCCGTCCCGGCCCGTGACCACGCCCCGCTGCTCCTCGACATGGCGACCGCCACCATCGCCCTCGGAAAGATCCGCCAGGCGAAGGCGAGCGGCACCCTGCTGCCGGAAGGCGCGGCGGCGACCGAGGACGGCACCCCGACCACCGACCCGCAACAGGCGCACATGCCGCTGCCGTTGGGCGGCGCCAAGGGCTCCGGCATGTCGCTGGCCTTCGAGGTGCTGACCAGCGTGCTCGTCGGCGCACCGATCTTCTCCGCGTTCCACTCGGACGACCCGGCCGGACGCAGGCACCGCCAGAACGCCCTGCTCATCGCCGTCGATCCGGCCGCCTTCGGCGACGCGGACACCTTCACCGCCGACGTCGACGCGACGCTGAGCACCCTCAAGGGACTGCCCGTGGCCGAAGGCGCCGACGGTGTGTACTACCCCGGCGAGCGCAGCGCCCACATCGCCGGCGAGCGGGGAAGGCAGGGCATCCCCGTGGCACCGAAAGTGTGGCGCGAGCTGACCGAACACGCCGCGAAGTTGGGCGTGGCAGTGCCGGACGTGCCCTCCTAGACCTTGCGACTCCGGCGGGCCATCAGTCCGGTGGCCGTCAGTCCGCCGGCTCCTCCTCCCGGAAGCTCGCGGCGAGTTCACTGCGTGAGCGGATGCCGAGCTTGGCGTACACATGGGTCAGGTGGTACTGGACCGTCTTGACGGAGATGAAGAGCTCGAGAGCCGTCTGCCGGTTGGTGGCGCCGTCCGCGACGAGCCGGGCCACCGCCCTTTCCTGCGGGGTCAGCCGGGCCATCCCCGCGCTCGGCCGGGTGCCGTGCAGGCCGCCGGCCTGCAGTTCCCGGTCGCAGCGATCCACATAGGCCCGGGGGACCTCTTCCCGCACCTTCTTCTCCCGGACCCACCCCCGAGACCTTCACACCCTCACCCAGGCGTTGAGCTGGTCGCACTGGCGTCGACGACGCCAAGCGGTGGCCCACCGCTGCCACTACCGCCGTCGTGGGCACTCCTTCGAGGGGTGTGCGGGCAGAAGCCGTTGACATCCGTGACGGCATCCCTGCCCGCTACACTCCCACCGCTCGACGTTCGTACTGCACCCCGCAGGTCCTTGGCGTGGACGACTTCGCTATAAAGCGCCGCCACACCTATGCCACCGTGTTGACCTTCGCAGATACCCACCGGGTCGTCGATGTGCTGCCCACGCGGGAGGCCGGGTGACTGTTCGCGCATCCCGGCGTGGAGGTCATCTGCCGCGACCGGGTCGGCGCCTACGGCTGCCGGTGCGCCCGGGGCACGGCAAGTCGCTGATCGCTACCGCATGTGGGCCAACCTCGGCCAGGCCGTCGAGAAGTGCGCCGCCCACCGCTCCTGCCCGGCCGGTTCTCGACGCCGGACTCGCCTCCGGCCGCGCAGCCGCCGAGCCCGGCGACGTCGCACGGTAACGGTCGCCTTGCCGCCCGTCTTCAGGCTCATCACGCCCTGGTCCACGGCCTGTTGGAGCGGGGCATGGGGATCCGGGCCATCGCCCGCCATCTGGGCTGGGGTCGTCATACCGTGCAGCGATACGCCCGCGCCGAGCACTGGCACCAGGTCTCTACCGGACGCCACCTGCGCGGCAGCAGCTGGATACTCACCATGCCTATCTCACCCGGCGTGTCGTCGAGACGCGGGGCCGCATCTCGCTGGTGGCACTCGACCGTGAACTGGCCGAACGCGGTTGGCACGGCGGCTACTCCACGCTGCGCGACTGGGCCGTCCGACGGCTTCGCCAGCCCCGCCGGACCCCGCGGCCGCCCCCGGCACCACCGAGTGTCCGGCAGGTCACAGGCTGGATCGCCCGTAGGCCGTCCTCGCTGACCGAAGACGAACACCAGCGACTCAAAGCAGTCCTGTGCCACTGTCCCGAGCTGGCGACCACGCGCCAACTCGTCCGCGACTTCGGCGACATGCTCACCCAACAGACCGGCGTGCTCCTGCCCGCCTGGATCGACGAGGCCCTCGCGGCTGACCTGCCCGGCCTGAGCGGCTTCGCCCGCGGCCTCACCAGTGGCCTCGACGCCGTGACCGCCGGGCTGCACGCCGACACCCCACGCTTCCCGCATACGGGCGCAGCACCGAGCCGGCCGGGCCGGCACCCACCCGGCAACACCCCCCGGCAACAGGCAACGTCAACGCGCCCGCGCTTCGAAACGTGCGGGCGCCCCACGGGCAGCCGCGGCCCCAGGACACCTGCCAGCCCGACGGACGGCGCCATCGCCACCCCGGCCGCCCGACCCCGCGGCGCTTCAGGATCCTCGAGATCTTGTACAGCCATCCGAACCAGGACAGACCTGAGCAACAGACCAGAGGAAAGACATGACGAATGTGACGCAACCCCTTCACCACCCCACACACCCCGACCGCGGCCACCACCCCACCGGCCGACGCCGCGTGATGGGCGACGTTGAGAACGCCGAGTCCGCGAGTGTCAACTTAACGGCTCTGTCTCACTTTCGGTGGTGACAGAGCGTCATCGCTGGTGTGCCTGGTCCGAGCTCCGAGGAGAGCAGTCGCGGACACGTCGTCGAGCGGACTGTGCACGGTGGCAACGGTCGTTTCACCCATGTGGTCTGGGGGTGTTACTGCCAGCCACGGCAGCTACTTACGGCTACCACCGAAAGTGAGACAGAGCCGTTAGATTTTACACTCCCACTGCGGCGAGGACGGAAGATGAGGATGTGACGTGCCTTCCTCGGCGGTCGCATGCCGATCAGCCGAGGGCGGGTTGGCCGCCCATCGCGCCGAGTGTGGCGCCGTTGACGTAGCCGGCGTCGGCGGAGGCCATGAAGGCGATGGCTCCGGCGATTTCCTCGGGATGGGCGAGGCGCTGGAGAGCGACGGCCTGTCCTGCGGATTCGAAGGCGTCGCCGTAGGCGGCGGTGCCCTCCGTGCGGGTGGGACCGGCGGCGACGGCGTTTACGCGGACTCCGGCGGGGCCGTACTCGGCGGCCCAGACGCGGGTGAGGGATTCCAGGGCGGCTTTGGTGGCTCCGTAGATGCCGCTGCCGAGGCCGGGGCTGTCGGCAGCGCCGCTGCTGACGTTGATGATGGCGCCGTGTCCGCGTTCGGTCATGCCGGGGGCGAGGGCCTGGACGAGGAGGTAGGGGGCGCGGAGGTTGATGTCGATGTGGGCGTCGAAGATGGCGGGGGTGGTGTCGACGGTGCGGGCGAAGTGGAAGATCCCCGCGTTGTTGACCAGGATGTCGACTTCTCCGACCCGGTCGGCCAAGGCGGTGACCTGAGCGGGATCAGACAGGTCGGCGGGCTCGAAGCGGGCTTTGGCGCCGAGGACTTCGATGCGCTGGAGGGTGTCGGCGGCGCGCTGCTCGTTGCGGCCGTGGACGATGATGTCGGCGCCGCGGGCGGCCAGAGCCTGGGCGGTGGCCCGTCCGATGCCGGCGGTGGCGCCGGTGACCAGAGCGGTCTGCTGAGCGAGGTCGTGGTGCATGGTCGTGCTCGTTCCTGTGCTGGTGAGGGTTACTGGGTGCGCTGGGCGGTCAGGACGGTGTCGTGGATGGTGACCTGTCGACCGTCGGGTGTGGTGGCGGTGCGGGGGCGGGCGGTGCGGGTGACGGGCTTCCAGGCATGTGCGGGGAGGTCGTCGATGAGGTCGTCGGCGGTGAAGAAGATGTCGGGCTCGGACGGGCGAGGCATGGCGGTATCCAGGTCGCTGGGGTGGTGGCCGATGATCACCAGATGTCCGTCGCGGGCGACTCGTGAGGCGAGTGCGGCGAAGACGGCGCGGCGAAGGGGTGAGGGGAAGTGGAGGAAGGAGGCGGTGACGAGGTCGTAGCAGGGGACGCCGTCATCGCGGGGTGTCCAGGTGCGGATGTCGGCCTGCTGCCAGGTGAGGCGGCCGGCCAGTGCGGCCGGGGTGTGGTCGGCTGCGCGGGCGAGGGCCTGGGCGGAGAAGTCGGTGCCGGTGACCTGCCAGCCTGCCTGGGCCAGCCAGAGGGCGTCGGCGCCCTCGCCGCATCCCGCCTCCAGCGCCCTACCCGGGACGAGCGCGCTCGCTGCCTCTACGAGAGCCGGGTTGGGCTGTCCGCTCCACAAGGGGGTGGGCTGGTGGTAGCGCTGGTCCCAGAACGCGGCTTCGTAGCGCGGATCGGTGTCACTCATCAGGAGTTCTCCAGGGTGTGGTCGGGGGTCTGGGGTGATCATGCGGGGGTGGTGTCGGGGCCGGGGATGCGGCGCACCCAGAGGCCGAACAGGAGCAGGCCGGCCAGGGGGAAGGCGGCGGTCGCGGGCAGGGTCGCTCCCAGACCGCCATCCAGGCCGCCGGTGGCGGACAGCACGCTGGTCAGGACGGCCAGGCCCATGCCGCCGCCGAGTTGCTGCAGGCCTTGGGTGAGACTGACGGCGGCGCCGACGTGCTCGGTGAGGGCCTGGTGCATGATCACGGCGGTGACGGGGGCGAAAGTGGCGCCGGCGCCCGCGCCGAGCAGGACCGAGGGCAGCGGTACGGTGACGATCGAGGTGTGCGCGTCGGCGTCGGCGGCCACCAACGCCATCCAGACGATGCCCAGCACCAGCCCGGCAAGTCCCGTACTGCCGATGACGCGCTCGCCCAAGCGCGGCAGCAGCCGGGGGGTGAGCTGGTTGGTGGCGATCAGGCCAGCGGTGAAGGGCACCAGGGCAAGACCGGTCTGGAGCGGGGTGAAGCCGAGCACCTGCTGGGTGAGCAGGGTGGTGAAGAACAGGAAGCCGACCTGCCCGGCCGGGACGACCAGCATCGCCAGCGGCGGGCCCGCGCTGCGCATGGAGCGGAAGAACGCCAGCGGCATCACCGGATACGGATGCCGGCGCTCACACACGACCAGGGCCGCGAGTACGAGGGCGGCGACGGCGAACGACCCAACCACCACCCGAGCTGCTCCAGCCGCGGTCGGCGGCGGAGGTGAAGGCGAACACCAACGCCACCATCGTCAGGATCGAGGCCGCGGCGCCGCCGATGTCCAGCGAGGTGCGCCGACGCTCCATCTCCGGCAGGTTGCGCACCGCACCCAGCAGCACCACAAGCCCGATGGGAGCGTTGACGAACATCACCCATTCCCAGCCCAGCGTCTGCGTCAACACACCACCCGCCAGCAGCCCGACCGCGGCTCCTGCGCCCACGGCCAGGACGAACATCGCCATCGCACGCGAGCGCTGCGGGCCCGGCGTGGTGATCCCCATCAGCAGCACCATCACGCTGGGCGCCGCCATCGCCACACCCGCCCCCTGCAGGGCGCGCGCCGTCACCAGGACCCCCGCTGACGGCGCGAGCCCTCCCGCGATGGAAGCGATCACGAAGAGGGAGACGCCCAGGACCAGAGCGCAGCGCGGCCCGATCATGGAGCCGACCTTCCCGCTCAGCAGCATCAGCCCGCCGAAGGTCAGCGCGTGTGCGGTGACGCCCCAGGGCAGACCCGCGCTGGAAAAGCGCAGCTCACGACCGATGTCGGGCAGGGCCACATTCACGATCGATGTATCCACGACGAACATCAGCTGCGTCAGCACCAAGATCACCACGGCTAGCGCCACCGGCCCACGCCGCACCGCCACCGCCGCGCCGGGCGTAGCTGCGGCCCGCGGCGCGTCTGGCGCCTCGGTTCTGCTGTCGTTGCTCATCACGTCTCTCCCCTCACGTGCGGGCAGACCCGATCGGCGCGCCTGAACCCACAGTCACGCCGACCGTGCCGGAGCGCAAAGGTCCTTGCTGTGGTGGCAAGGTGGAAGGATGGATGACGAGACGCAGTCGACGATGGCCGCGGTCGGCCCCCGCCTCAAAGGGCTGCGCACCCAGCGCAACCTCTCCCTGACAGCCCTCGCCGAAGCCACCGGCATCTCCCTCAGCACGCTCTCGCGCCTGGAATCAGGCCAGCGCCGCCCTACCCTCGAACTGCTCCTGCCCCTGGCCCGGGAACTGCGCGTGGACATCGGCCAGCTCATCGGCGCCCCGCAGACGGGCGACCCCCGCCTGCACCTTCGGCCCGTCACCCGCCACGGCATGACCATGCTCCCGCTCACCCGACGGGCAGGCAGCCTGCAAGCCTACAAATTGATCATCTCGCCGAAGATGCGCTCGCCCGAACCCGAACAGGCCAGCCACGAGGGCTACGAATGGATCTACGTCCTCGACGGCCGACTGCGCCTGGTCCTGGGCGACAACGACCTGATCATGGGCCCGGGCGAAGCCGCCGAATTCGACACCCGCATCCCCCACTGGTTCGGCAACGCCGACGAACACCCCGTCGAAATTCTCAGCCTCCTCGGCCGCCAAGGAGAACGCGCACACCTCCGCGCCCGCACCACACCACGATGAACCCACTGCGGCCTGGGCAAGACCCACGTCCAGCACGTCCTGACCGCTCTGGCCTGCAACGTCACCCGGATCGCCGACTGGATCGCCAGTCCGACCCGAAAGCAGCGGGCACCCAGCCACTTCCACGCACTCGTCACAGCGACCGGTTGACCCTCACAAGATCGCCAACAGAGTCACGCCGTTGCTTCAGCAGTTCAGGCTGGGCGTCAAGTACCTGGTCATGGGCGGGACCTCGAGTAGTTCCTGTGGTGTCGAGCCCAGGAACGAGCACTCGGAGGTCCCGTGCCGCAGCAGTCTGCGAGCGTCGGGCGGCGCCCGACACCCCTTGATGTCTATGCCCCGGGCCAGCTGGGCGAGTTGACCCAGATCACCGATCCCTGTCCGGTCGACGCCGTTGTCGACGAGACCGCCGCCCGGGAACAGCGGCTGCGGTTGCTGTCTGCGCGGGTGGTGGTGTACTTCGTGCTCGCGCTCACCGTGTTCGAGGGAGTCTCGTATACAAGGGTATGGGCGAAGCTGACCGCCGGTCTCGGCAAGGCGGTCACGGCATGCCCGTGTGCGTCGTCGCTGTCGCGTGCGCGACGCCGGGTGGGCACCGCACCGCTGCGTCGGCTCTTCGAGGTTCTGGCAGGCCCGGTTGCCTCTCCGACCCGCTCTCCCGCGCGCGTCTCGATCACGACCGGGCTCGCGAGGAGGTGGCCGGGATGGTGATCGACCACCTAGGAGCGTGTCTCAGTAACGGGCAACTGACCGGGTGGTCGTGATCGGCGGGGTCGCTCGCGGTCGCTGGCCGGTGTCCTGCGGGTTCGGTGGCCGGTCCTGCCGGTCCGGAAATCGGCCCGGACAGGGCCGGTGGCCGCGCCGGTCAGGCGATCGCCGCGGCGAGTCCTGCGGTCCCGGCGTGCCGGAAGATCTTGCGGAAGTTGTGGCAGGCGGCCAGCAGCCGCCACTCTCCTCGGGCTCCGTCCTCGCCGCGCAGGAGGAGCCGGCGGCCGTTGTGGCAGGTCATGATCTGGCCGAAGACGGGTTCGACGATGGCCTTGCGGCGGGCGTAGGCGGCCTTGCCGGGCTTGGTCCGCAGCTTGCGGGCCATGCGTTCCTTCAGCGTGGCGTTCTTGGAGATGCGTCCGCGTGGTGGGGGCGGGACCTGCTCATCGTGGGCGAGTCGGCCGGTGGCCATGAACGTGTCGGTGCCGCAGGCGAGGTGGCGCTCTCGCGCGGACTCAAGGTTGGTCTCGGAGCAGTAGCCGGCGTCGAGGAGGGCCTATTTGGGGTGGACGCCGGTGTTCGCCGCGGACTGGTCGAGCATCGTGGTGTAGTTCAGCGCGTCCGAGGGGTTGGTCGTCACGTCGGCAGCGGTGATGACCTGGTGGGCCTCGTCGACGACGGCCTGGGCGTTGTAGGCCTGGATGTAGGCGCCGTCGCTGTTCTTCATGATCCGTGAGTCGGGGTCGGTGAAGTTGGCCTGGGCCTTGGGCTTGGGCCGGGCCTTGGCTGCTGCCGTCTCGCCCGCGTCGGTGACGGCCCGCTCGTCGCCGGTGCCGGCACGCTCCTGGCGGCGGCGTTCCTTGTCCTCGGCGTGAGCGCGTGCCTTGGCGGCGGCTTCGGCTTCGATCTGCGCGCGGGCGGCCTGCAGCTTCGCCAGGCGCTTCTCACGCCGGTCCAGTTCGGCGGGCAGGTCCGCCTCCTTGCCGTCACGGCCGAAGGTCTCATCCTCGGCCTTGTCGGCGGCCTCCGCGTCGGCCAGCAGGCCCTGGGCCTTCGCCTCCAGCCGGGCGATCTCGGCCTCGATGCGTTCTTCTTTGTCGACCAGGCGGCCGTAGCTCATCGCCTTGTGCCTGGAGGCGCTGGCCTCCAGTTTCGTGCCGTCCAGCGCGACGCGGCCCATCTTGACCATGCCGAGCTTGGTCGCGAGGTGCAGGGACTGGGTGAACAGACCGGCGAGCGCATCGAGGTGGCGTCGGCGGAACCGGGCGATCGAGCGGAAGTCCGGTTCCTGGCCGGCGGCCAGGAACCGGAACGCGACGTCGTCGGCCAGGCGTCGCTCGATCGCGCGGGAGGAGCGGACGCCGGTGGTGTAGCCGTAGATCAGCAGACGCACCATGAGCCGCGGATCGTAGGGCGGGTAGCCGCGCTTTTCGGTGTAGCCGGCCAGGATCGGCCCGAGGTCGAGTACCTCGTCGACCAGGTCGGCGACGAACCGGGCCAGGTGGTCCTCGGGCAGCCAGTCCTCCAGCGACGGCGGGAGCAGTAGGACCTGATGGGGGTCGAACGCCCGGAACGTCTTGCCGACCGCGGCCGGACGACCCTGCGGCCGCTTCTTCCCGACCGGCTCGACCTCGAACAACCCATCCCCATCACGCATACCGAGATCATCCCGCATGAATGATCACGAACCGCAGGCGGGTTGCCTGCTACTGAGACACGCTCCTAGCCGGTCAGGACGTGGTGCTGGTGGTGGACGAGATCGGGGACGCGAAGTCCTCGACCATCTGCGTGGGGCGGGGCGGCAGTACTCCGGCGTCCTTGGTGGTGTGGGTCTGTGCCAGGTCGCGGTGCATCTGGCGGCGGTTACGCCGACGATGCGGGTGATCACCGACCGGGCCCTGCGTCTCCCGGCCGACTGGGCAGCCGACGACGAGCGGCGCGAGGCGGTCGGCGTCCCCGACGAGATCGCCTTCGCCAGCAAGCCCCACCAGGCGGTACGGATGGTGGCCGACGCTCTGAAAGCCGGAGTGTCTGCTCGCTGGTTCGCCGCCGACGAGGTGTACTGCGGCCGCGAACTACGAGCACAGATCCGGCAGTTGGGTCTCGGTTATACCGTCGGCGTCCCGGCAACCCACCCGGTGACCGACGGGGCCGGCCACCGCTGGCACGCCCGTCAGATGCTCAACAAGGTCCGCCCCGGGCACTGGATGCGCCGATCCACCGGTGACGGGGCCAAGGGCAGACGCGAGTACAACTGGAACTGGCTGGACATCCGCGCCGACGACACCCCGGATGGTGCACAACAGCCGGACGGAATGAGTGTGCTCGTCGCCCGCCGCCACCGCTACACCGGCGAGACCTCCTACTTCCGCTGCTGGACACCGGGCGACGTCGCCCTCGGAGCCCTCGTGGAGATCATCTGCCGCCGTTGGAAGATCGAGGAAGCCGACGTGTCCCAGCAGCTTGCTGACCACCTCGACCGGGGTGCCGCCCCGCAGCAGCCTGGTGGCGTAGGTGTGGCGATACCCATGGGGGTCATAGCAGAACCCGCGAGTTACGTCGAACCCCGGGGCCTGGAGCGCTGCGTTATGTGGACGAACGCGGGTCCGCGGTCGTGTTCAAGCCGTCCAGGAGCATGTCGAGGCCGGTGATGAACTGGTCGCGGTCGTCGTGGTCGCGCAGGTCCTTGGCGGCGTGAGCAAGAAAAGGGTAGTCGGCGGGATCGAGTCGTTCCCAGCGTTCCGCGGTCTGGGCGAGGTAAGCGTCGCGACTGGCGGGCGCATCGAGGGGAATGCGCGGAGCGATGATCTTGGCGCTGACGCCGGTGATGTAGAAGGAAACCGCGGTAGCAGCCACGAAATGCCGTTCGGCGGGCAGCCCGGTTCGTGCGACAAGGGTGCCGATACGGTCGAGCAGGCGCAGCGCGTTCACCAGCATGGGGGGCGCGTTGACGTGGGGCGCCGCCCACCGGTGCCGGTCAAGGGCGTCGAAGACGGCAATGGCGAGCGCGTGCAGCGCAGCGCGGGGGTTTTCCTCGCGCTGCGGGTCCCCGGCGAGGGCATGGCCGAGCACCTGATCAGCGGCTAGGACAACGAGTTCACCCTTGTTCGACACGTGCCAGTACAGCGCGCCAGTGCCCGTGTTCAGCTGCTCGGCCAGCAGCCGGAAGGTGAGCCCCCGCTCGCCGCGCTCGTCCAGCAGCGCAATGGCCGCGCTGACGATCAGCTCTTGGGAGAGGGCGTCGGCGCGCCCTCCGGCTGGCGCTCTTCCTCGGGTCCGTGGCATGACCTCATTTTGACACACCGTGGATCGGTGTTCCATATTGATTATGGAACACCGATCCATATGAGTGTCTGGGCGGAGGCTCGCGCTCCGCCACACAGAAACGAGGAAACCCATGAACACCATCCATCGCCCGATCGCCATCGTCGGCGCCGGCCTCGGCGGCTTGACCCTCGCCCGGGTCCTGCACGTCCGCGGCATCCCCGCGACGGTCTACGAAGCCGACCCGTCTGCCGCATACCGCACGCAGGGCGGTCAGCTCGATATCCACCAGGACGACGGGCAGCGCGCCCTCGCCGAAGCCGGCCTCACTGAAGAGTTCCGCGCGATCATCCACGAGGGCGCCGAGGCCAAGCGCATCCTCGACCAGCACGGCAAGGTGCTCTATGACGAGCCCGACAACGGCGCCTCACGCCGTCCTGAAGTGTTGCGCGGAGACCTGCGCCGCGTCCTACTCGACTCCCTGCCCGACCAGGCTGTCCAGTGGGGGCACAAGGTCACCGGCATAGAGCCCCTCGGCGACGGCCGACACGAGCTGACCTTCACCGACGGCACGTCCATGACCAGCGCTCTCCTCGTCGGTGCCGACGGCGCCTGGTCTAAGGTCCGCCCTCTGCTCTCCGGCGCCACGCCCGAGTACACCGGCACGACCTTCATCGAGACCTACCTCTACGACGCCGACGAGAGGCACGCCGCGACGGCCGAGGCGGTCGGTCCTGGCGCGATGTGCGCACTGACACCGGGCAAGGGCATCGCCGCGCACCGCGAGGCAGGGAACGTCCTGCACACCTACGTCGAGCTGAACCGATCCGCCGAGTGGATCTCCGCCATCGACTTCACCGACTCCGCCGCCGCGACCGCCCGGGTCGCAGCCGAGTTCGACCAGTGGGCACCGGAACTCACCGCACTGATCACCGACGGTGAGACCGCGCCGATTGACCGCATGATCTACACCCTGCCCAACGGGCACCGATGGGAGCGCGTGCCGGGAGCCACGCTCCTCGGTGACGCCGCGCACCTGATGCCGCCCTCGGGTGACGGCGCGAACCTGGCGATGTTCGACGGCGCCGAACTCGGCAAGTCCATCGCCGCTCACCCTGACGACTTCGAGGCGGCTCTCACCGCCTACGAAGAGGCGCTGTTCTCGCGCACCGAACCCTTCTACGCCCAGGCGCACGGCATGCTGGACCTCATGCTCGGCGACCGCGCCCCCTTCGGATTCATCGACTTCTTCACCGGTGGCCCCCAGGGCCAGGAGACAGCACGAGAGTCCTGAGCCACACGCCGACGGACCCTACGTCAATGCAAAATCCACTCTTAGTTAAGCTTGACCGGGAGTGTAAATCTAACGGCTCTGTCTCACTTTCGGTGGTGACAGAGCGTCATCGCTGGTGTGCCTGGTCCGAGCTCCGACACGGCAGCTGTAGTTCCGGTGTCGCCGCTGGTCAGGAGCGTCGTGGGGTGAATGCGGGCATGGGTACGGCCACCGTGATCATGAACGTTTGTGACGACGTATCAACACGCGGTGGCCGTGGAGGCCACGATAGCCGAGCAGGCGTGGGCAAAAGCGTTCGGGGCGGCGATGGACGCAATCGCGCACTGCTTCGCGCGGCGTGAAGCACGCGAGACGGCCCGGCAGTTGACCGCCGGGCTGCTGCTGGAGCTGGACACCCGTAATTGCTGGACGCTGGCGGAGGCGCTCGGGCATCGAGGCCCGCACCGGCTGCAGCACCTGCTCTCCCGCGCGTGTCTCGATCACGACCGGGCTCGCGAGGAGGTGGCCGGGATGGTGATCGACCACCTTGCCGATCAGGATGTGGTGCTGGTGGTGGACGAGACCGGGGACGCGAAGTCCTCGACCATCTGCGTGGGGCGGGGCGGCAGTACTCCGGCGCTCTTGGCGGTGTGGGTCTGTGCCAGGTCGCGGTGCATCTGGCGGCGGTCACGCCGACGATGCGGGTCATCATCGACCGGGCCCTGTATCTCCCGGCCGACTGGGCCGCCGACGACGAGCGGCGCGAGGCGGCCGGCGTCCCCGACGAGATCGACTTCGCCACCAAGCCCCAGCAGGCGGCACGGATGGTGGCCGACGCTCTCGAAGCCGGAGTGCCTGCTCGCTGGTTCGCCGCCGACGAGGTGTACTGCGACCGCGAACTACGCGCACAGATCCGGCAGTTGGGTCTCGGTTATACCGTCGGCGTCCCGGCAACCCACCCGGTGACCGACGGGGCCGGCCGCCGCTGGCAGGCCCGCCAGATGCTCAACAAGGTCCGCCCCGGGCAGTGGATGCGCCGGCAGACCGGCGACGGGGCCAAGGGCAGACGCGAGTACGACTGGGCCTGGCTGGACATCCGCGCCGACGACGCCCCGGACGGTGCACCACAGTCGGACGGGATGAGCGTGCTTGTCGCCCGCCGCCACCGCTACACCGGCGAGACCTCCTACTTCCGCTGCTGGGCACCGGGCGACGTGGCCCTCCGCGCCCTCGTGGAGATCATCTGCCGCCGTTGGAAGATCGAGGAAACCTTCCAGCTCGCCAAGGGATTCACCGGCCTGGACCAGGGCCAGGTCACCTGCTGGAACTCCTGGATGCGCTGGTCGCTGTTCTCCTTGATCGCCGCCGCCGTCCTCGCACTGACCCTGCACGCCATGACGCCCGGCACCACCGTCAGCGCGAAGCCCGCCCTGCTCGTCCCGCTGGCCTGCCCGGAACTCGTACGCCTCCTGCGCAGCCTCGTTCTGCCGCCACCCGCCCGCAACCGCGAACACGTCCTGCACTGGACCGCCTGGCGCCGACACCATCAAGCCACCGCCCAAGCCTGCCACCAGCGGCGACACCGTCTTCACGACCAACCATGATCGGAACTACAGCTGCCGTGTCCGAGGAGAGCAGTCGCGGACACGTCGTCGAGCGGACTGTGCACGGTGGCAACGGTCGTTTCACCCATGTGGTCTGGGGGTGTTACTGCCAGCCACGGCAGCTACTTACGGCTACCACCGAAAGTGAGACAGAGCCGTTCGCTACACAGACCCGCGGGTGCCCCGGGTACGAAGCTTGAAGGTGGAGAACGTCGCGACTCGATGGGGCTTGTGGTCCACGCAGCTGGATCCAGTGCTCGGCTGGGAAGGCGCGGAGCCCCACTCACCCCGCCTAAACACTTCACGATGCCCGTCTCTCGTGGAGACGCGGGCGGGTTGGACAGTTGTCCGCTCCCTTTCCAGCAGGTCAGAACGGGCCGCTGAGGGAGCCGAGCCGGTCGGTCAGGCGCAGGTTCTCGGAGTAGTCGACGGGGCAGGCGATCACGGAGACACCGTCGTCGTCGACGGCGCGGCGCAGCATGGGCAGCAGCTGGTCGACGGACTCGACCCGGTAGCCGCGTGCGCCGAAGCTCTCGGCGTAGGCGACCAGGTCCGGGTTGGTGAATCGGGTGTTGCTGTGGCGGCCGAGTTCGAGTTCCATCTTCCAGGTGATCAGGCCGTATTCCTCGTCCACGAGGACCAGGACGACAAGAGGGATGCGTTCGCGGACAGCGGTCTCCAGTTCCTGAGAGTTCATCAGGAAGGAGCCGTCGCCCATCATGGCCAGGACGCGTCGGTCCGGCCGGGCCAGTTTGGCGGCGATGGCGCCAGGCAACGCGAATCCCATGGTGGACAGTCCGTTGGAGACCAGGCAGGTGTTCGGCTCGTAGGTCGGGTAAAGACGGGACATCCACATCTTCCCGGCGCCGGTGTCGGCGAGGACGATGTCGTGGCGGTCCAGCGCGGTGCGGACATCCGCCACCACGCGCTGCGGCACCAGGGGGAAGGCCTCGTTGTCGCGTCCGTACCGGAGTTCTTCGTCAAGCAGTGCACGGATCTTCGTGCTGCTCGACGAGTCGTAGGCGAGGCCGTCGGGCAGTGCCGCCGCGAGTGCGTCCAGCGCCTGCGAGGGGTCACCTTCGACGCCGACTGCGACCGGGTAGTGGGCGTCCACCTCGGCGGGGAAACGGTGCACGTGCACGATTCGCTTGTCGCCGTTCGGGTTGATCTTGGCAGGGTCGAATTCCTGGATTTCGTAGCCGACGCAGAGCAGCACATCGGCTGTGTCGAAGCCGAAGTTGGCGTAGTCGTGGCGCATGAAGCCGACCGCGCCGAGGGCATGGGGGTGGTCGTCAGGGAAGACGCCCTTGCCATGGAAGGTGGTCGCGACCGGGATGTTCACCTGCTCGGCGAACCGCAGCAGCGCGGCTGAGGCCCCGGCCCTCGCGGCACCGTGGCCGGCCAGCACGATGGGATTCCGGGCCGTGGTGAGCACCTCGACCGCCCGTGCGATCTGCGAGGGTGACGGCGCATCGGAGTGCACCGTGTCGATCTCCAAAGAGCCCAGGGCCTCGACGGGGTTCTCCGCTTCGATATCCTCCGGCACCGCCAGGAACACGGCCCCGGGACGCTCACTCTGAGCAATCTTGAACGCCTTGCGCGTCATTTCCGGCACCGCGTCCGGGCACTCGATGCGGGCCGACCATCGGGTGACGGGAGTGAACATCGACACAAGGTCGATCACCTGGTGCGACTCCTTGTGGATGCGACGCAGGGAACCCTGGGCGGCCAGGGCCACCAGCGGCGCGCTGTTGGTCGTGGCGTCCGCGGTGCCGAGGAGCAGATTGATCGCGCCGGGACCCAGGGTCGCCGAACACACACCGGCCCGGCCGGTCAGCCGTCCGTAGATCTCCGCCATGAACGAGGCGGCCTGCTCATGGCGCACCAGAACATACCGGATACCGGATTCGTTCAGCGCGTCGACGAAGCGGATGTTCTCCTCGCCAGGGATCCCGAAGACGTACTCCACGCCCTCGGCCTGCAGGCAGCGCACCAAGAGATGCGCGACGTCCTCCACCGCTGCCGTCCCCCGCGACTCGGTCGCGCCCTCGGTACCCATGCAACGAACGTAGGCACGGCCCTGTCCCTCGGCCACTCTTCGGCCGCCGACCGGGGCATGGAGGAACGGGATCCATTCGGAGGTATGGCGATGGCAGCTGCCGGGGGAGGCCCGCACGCGGGGCAACGTGGACGAACACCCAGCACATGTCGGCGGCTGAGCTCTCAACGACCCCTGTGACCGCTCCGTCGCCCAGGCTGGCCGCCTCCGTTCCCTGCGCAGTGCAGGTCCGACGCGGCAGTACCCGGATCTCCTACTCGCCCCCGCGCCTACCTGCCACCCCGACCTCGGGGATCAACAAGTTCGTCTCTGACCTCGCGTTGCCGGCGGCCGTGCAGCTCGTGGACTTCGACGGGAAGGGGTCGCAAGCCGCTGAGGGCGACTACGCGGACCTGTTCAAGCGGATGTTCGCGTTCTACGGGGACGGCGTGGACGAGGCCAACGCGCTGTTCAAGCGCCTGGTGGCCCTGTGCCGGCGGCGATCGTCGGTGATCCGTCACGTGGGTGTCAATGTCCGAAGTCGCCTGCACGGATGAGTTGCGCGTTTGGCTCGGTGTGCAGGGGGGTGTGAACGCCGGACCGTCCGAAGTCCCCCGCGCCACCGTCGAATTGACCGAAGTCGCGTGCATGACCGGGAGGCCGAATGGCGGACGGGCTGAGCCTCGATGGCGGCCACCATGCGGCGGTTCGCGACGACAGCCCCGCCGGGGATGACGCTGACCGCTGACCCGTAGTCGCCGATCACGCCGGTAAGGATCACCGATGACGTGGGACCGTCGTCGTCGCTGTACGCGACGAGGTTCGCCGTCCGGCCCCCGGCCATGGACGACGAGGGCGCCGGGGCGTCCCCGGACCGGCCTGGCGAGCCCGACGACCCGCACCCGGCCAGTACGACGGCCCCCCCGACCACTGCTGTGACGCCTGCGGCGCCGGCCCCTATCGCGCCCCCGATACGCCCGCCGTTCATCCCCGGCCTCCCCATTCGCGGTCCGCCCCTGTCACCCGGTCCACGCGTCATTCTGACCGCCCGAGTTCGCCGGTTCCTCAGGGAAGCCCCTGACAAGCCCCTGAATTCGCGTGCAGGCCTCGTTGACGGGCCATCGCGCAACTCGCGATGGGCAGGGGCTTCGGATTCAGCGGGCCGGGGCCGCCTCCCGCAGCATGTCGCGAGCGGTCCCGGCCCTGGCCCTCACGGCCGGTTCGCGATCGGGGCGTGTTCCCACGCGCTCCCCGACGTCCGCGAGGACCAACCCGTGCGGGAACTCGTACGCCAGGGGATGGGCACAAGTCCTCGCACACGACCGTCGCCGGCACCGACCCAGACGCGGTCGCATCCCCGATTCTCCCAGCCCATAGGCCGCCGGCACCCCGCCCGGACCGAGACAGTACGAAGTGCGCCCAGACCCGCGGCTGCCCAACGCACCCGCTCCGCCTCGGCATACGGCACCGCCACCAGCAGACGCGGCGGCCGCGCGAACGCCCGCAGGGCTTGCTGCCGGAGAGGACCCAGCACGATCGGGGACCGGAATCACGCAGCAGCAGCCGCAGGACTCCCCTCTCACCTTGCGGAGGGGCGCCGCAGTTTTCGTGGCTGGCCGCGGTTAGGGCGGAGCCCCCTCGCCTCCTGGAACGGCCTACCGCGCGCCAGGTTGTTCAGCTCGGTGACCGCGGTCCCTGCGTGCGGTGCTCACGCTTCCCCGTCGTTGATGTCCCGGTCACTGTGGGCGAGGTGTTCGCTCTGGTGGCCTGGCGCGTGGGCTCTGCAGGGTCGGAAGCGGGCGAGGTATGCCGGGCTCGGGCCGCGGCGCTCGGCCAGGTGGAGGCCGGCGGCGTCGGCGAGCCGGTGCAGCCGGCCGAAGGGGATCCAGTGCCGGTCGAAGAACTCGCCGATCACCAGCCGCCCGCCCGGTGCCAGCACCCGTGCCGCCTCGCGCAGTACCCGATCCGGCTCGGGGATCTCGCCGAGCGCGGTCACGGCGTACGCGGCGTCGAATGTCCCGTCGGCGTAGGGCAGTTCACGTGCGTCCGAGCGGGTGGGCCTGATCGTGGCCAGGCCGTCGCGCTCTGCCCGGCACATCACGCGGTCGAGCATCTCCTGCTGGATGTCGAGCACATCGAGTCGTCCCTCCGGCCCGAGCTGCGGGGCGACGTGCAGCGACTGCAGGCCAGTTCCCGGGCCGATCTCCAAGATCCGCTCCCCCGGCCGCGGCCGCAGTACGGCGTCCATCCGGTCGGCGGTCAGGAACGGCAACGGCACGTCCAGGAGGCCGCGTTGGGCGTACGGATAGGGCGCCGTGTCGCCCAACCACCAGGCGGCGGCCAACGCGGCGCCGACGCCGGCGGCGACCGCCCAGCGGGTCCGGGCCGGGATCGGGGCGACGGCGGCGGTGGTGATGCGGCGCATGGTGTTCTCCGGTGGATCGATTCGGTCCGTGGCATGTGGCTGGGTGGTCGGCGTCACGCGGGCCGGCTCACCGCCCGCAGCGCCAGCCGACCGCACAGCGCGGCGAGCGGCAGCTCGGCGCCGAGCGCCATGGCGACCGCGGTGGCGAAGTCGCCGCCGGGGGCCGCGGTCGTGGTGTCGAACCAGGCGTCCACCACAAGCAGCGTCGCGGTCGCGGCGGCCGCCAGGGCGTGCCGCCGGTCGCCGCGGGCGGCGAGGAGGCCGGTGGCGATCAGGCCGAGCGCCTCCAGCGCGTCGAGCCCGACCCAGGCGACCGGCCAGTGCGCCGCGGTCGCGGTGGCCGGCAGGCCGGTGGCCAGCACGTACAGCCACGGCAGCAGGGCGAGCCCGCAGGCGACCAGCAGCCACCCGGCCCGCCGCATGCCCCGCGCCGGGCGCGGCTCCTCCGCCTCTTCGTGGAGCGGGATGACCTCGGCGCGGTCGAAGCCCTCGGCACCGGCCAATTCGTCATCGCACAAGACCAGTTGACGCATCGTCTTCCCCCGCTCCCCGCCGGCTCTCCCCTTCATGTGCTCCACCCTCCGCCGCACACGGGGCGCCGTCAGTCACGCAGGATTCCGACCCGGGGTGGAGAAAAGTGCACCCCCGAACCGGGCGACAGTGTCATGGCATGGGGATGGCCTGCGGCTTTACCGTTTGACGCATGCAACTCACGATGTGGCGGCAGTTGGTGCTGGGCCGGCCGTTCCGCAGGGCGGGACACCGGACCGCGCTCGTCGCCGCCGGCCTGCCGCTCCACCTCGCCGTGGTGCCACTGTGGCTCTGGCTGCTCGGCACGATGGCGGCGTTGGTGCGCGCGCCCGGCGCGGTGGCCGTGATTCCGCTGCCCGTGCTGCTCACGCTCTGGGTGACACCCCTGCTGACCGCCGGGCAGCGGCGGCGCTACCGGGCGCTCGTAGGCAAGGACCTCCCGCGCCCCGCCGTACCCGGGCCCGGACGCAACTGGAAGTCGGCGGTACGTCGGCTGACCACGCGGGCCTTGTGGCGGCAGGTCTGCTACCACGCCGTGGCGGGTCCGCTGCTCGCCGTCCTGGACCTCGCCGTCCTCGCCGTCTGGGCCGCCGCTGTCGTGGCCGCCTCCCTCTACGTGTGGATCTGGGCGCTGCCCCCGCAGTGGCGGGTCACCGACCTCGGGTACACCACGCAGGCCACGTACATCACCGCCGGCGGCCTCGCCCTGCTGTTCCTCGGGCCCCGGCTGACCGGCGCTCTGGTGCGGCTGGACACCCGGGCGGCCGAGGTCCTGCTCGGCCCCAGCCGCACGGAGAAGCTGGCCCGCCGGGT
The DNA here is from genome assembly GCF_044767585.1 of Streptomyces sp. NPDC101225. Classification (NCBI taxonomy): domain Bacteria; kingdom Bacillati; phylum Actinomycetota; class Actinomycetes; order Kitasatosporales; family Streptomycetaceae; genus Streptomyces; species Streptomyces sp. NPDC101225. The sequence goes on along the minus strand of NZ_JBIWOE010000025.1, from coordinate 22,835 downwards.
CGCCGACCTCGCCGAGAGCCGGGCCGGTGTGCTCGACGCCGCCGACGCCGAGCGGCGGCGGATCGAGCGCGACCTGCACGACGGCGCACAGCAGCGCCTCGTCTCACTCGCCGTCAACCTGGGCCTGGCCAGGTCCACCCTCGGCGACCTGCCGGAGGACGCCCGCAAGGTGATCGACGAGGCGCACCGCGAGGCGAAGGAGGCCATCGCCGAGCTGAACAACCTGGTGCGCGGCCTGCATCCGGCCGTCCTTGAGGACCGCGGCCTCGACGCCGCGCTGTCCGGGGTCGCCGCCCGCCTCCCGATCTCGGTACGCGTGGCGGTGGACCTGCCGCAGCGCCCCTCACCCACGGTCGAGGCCGTCGCGTACTTCGTGGTCTCCGAAGCTCTGACGAACGTGGTCAAACACACCCAGGCGACCCGCGCGGACGTGACCGTGGACCGGATCGGGGAGACACTGCTGGTGGTCGTCGCGGACGACGGAGCGGGCGGCGCGGATCTCGCAACGGCCGGCGGCGGCACCGGGCTCGCCGGGCTCGCCAAGCGCGTCGCGTCCGTCGACGGCACGTTCTCCTGCCGCAGCCCCGCCGGGGGCCCGACCGTCATCACCGTGGAGCTGCCGTGCGCGCCGTGATCGCCGAGGATTCCCTCTTGCTGCGCATCGGCGTGGTCAAGGTGCTGGAGGCGGCCGGCTTCGAGATGTGCGCGCAAGTCGCCGACGCAGAAGGGCTGCTGGCAGCCGTCGGGGAGCACCGGCCCGACATCGCCGTGGTCGACGTGCGCATGCCGCCCGGCTTCACCGACGAGGGAGTGCGCGCCGCGCTGGTGATCCGCCGCCAGTACCCGCGTACCGCCGTGCTCCTGCTGTCGCAGTACGTGGAGGAGCGGTACGCCGCCGATCTGCTCGCCGCCAACACCTCGGGCGTCGGCTATCTGCTCAAACAACGCGTCGCCGACGTCGAGGAGTTCGCCGAAGCGGTACGCCGGGTGGCGGCCGGCGGCACCGCGCTCGACCCGCAGGTCGTCGCGCAGCTGCTGGTGCGCCGGCACAGCGATCCGCTCGACCGGCTGACACCACGCGAGCGGGAGGTGCTGGAGCTGATGGCGGGCGGCCGGTCCAACTCCGGCATCGCCGCCGAGCTGGTCGTCAGCGAAAGCGCGGTCGCCAAGCACATCAACAGCATCTTCACCAAACTCGACCTGCCCAAGGCCGACGCCGACCACCGCCGCGTCCTAGCGGTGCTGCGCTTCCTGGGCGTTGCGACCGCATAGTGCGCGACCACGCCCGCAGCCCAGTCGACAACGGTGCTGACCAGCACGCAGTGGACGTCACTGACTTCAGCTCGTCAGGGTGAATTCGCTCGGAGTGCCTGATGGGGGCCGGTGCGGTGGCTGTATCTTGAAACTCCCCCACCCAAACCAACCGACCGAGCGAACCCCTAACACCCCAGACCAACCCCCCAGCCAGCCCCGCATCAAAGCCCCGCGAGCCCAACCCCTTTCGCGCAACGTCCGGGCCGAAGTGCACTACTCCTTGCGCTGAGCCCCGAAGGGCCCCGCCGCCGCGGGGAGACCTACGTCGTCACCCGCGGGTCCACGGTCCTGCGGCGCTCCCAGACCGGGTGTTCCATCACCGGGGGCGCGAGTCTGGCCAGGCACAGGCTGAGGATGCCTGCCACGGCCACCAGCAGAAGCATCAGCAAGTCCAGGCCCTGGGACGGCGCGCCGACGAGGAGGGGGACCGCGGAGCCGGCCGCGAGTGCGTACAGGGCGACGATCAGCAGGCGGCGGGCGGGAGACGTATGGCAGGACATGGACCAGTCCCGGGCCGCGACGGACGGGTCCGTGGCGTGCAGGGCGTCCTTGCGGGCGAGGCGTTCGACGTTCCTCGAGCTGGCCCCGAAACGGAACATCCGGCCGTCGGGGGCGACGAGGACGCCGGGCACCTCGTCGGCGTTGCTCATGCGCCAGCGCCGGGCGAACAGCAGCCGGCCGCCGCCCGTGCCGAAATCCGCGGCGAGGAGGGGGATGTCGTGCGGGGGCACCTTCAGCGTGAGGTCTCCGTACTCGGTCGACGCTCGCAGGGAGCGCCAGACCTCCGTTTTGGTGGTGCCCGACCGGGAGCCGACGGTGATGTGCTCTTTGCGCACCGCCGTCAGCGCGTCCACCCGCACCGCGTACACCCGGCCCGCCGCCGCATCCTCCCGCAGCACACGACTGCCACCGCGGTTCTTCAGGCCGACGATCACGATGGGGAGCAGGGCGAAACCACCGACGAGCACCATCATGACCGTCTGGAAGTCGAGGGGCGGTCCCCAACTACGTGTGTACACGGCGACGTCGGCGCTGTCGTCCACCCAGCCGCCCAGCTCCGGGTGCCCGGGGGCGTAGAGGACCGACACCTCTGTGTCGGTCCACGGAAGACCGGCGATGATGCCGCGGTCCACGGACAGCACGGTGCCGTCGGACAGCGTCGCGGCGAAGGACGCGTACCAGAAATGCGTGCTGCCGTCCCCACCCGAGACGCTCACCGACGACACCTCCCGCGCCTGAACCTCGGTGATGGTGGCCGTCGCCACCCGGGCGCCCGCGTCCTGGATTGCGGCGATCGTACGGGCCTGGCTACCGTCCGGCTGCACGGCCATGAGCTGGGCCGTGCACACCGCGTACAGGGCGAGTGTCGTCGCCAGTGCGCTGCCCAGGACGGCCGGCGGTCTGCGGGGTATTCTGCCCGGCACTGGAATGACGGCGTCCGCTTCGGGTTTCGCCAGCGACGGGCCGGCCGACGGTGCCCGCCAGGTCGCGGCCACCCAGCCCAGCCCGCACACGAGCGCCACGGCAAGCGCGGTCAGGACGTCCAGGCGGGGAACGGGAGCTCCGTAGCGGAGGAAGGGCAGCACGGCGACCGCGGTCGCGGAGAGCAGGGCAGCGGCACCCCAACCGCGGGTCCAGGACGTTGATCTTCGCATCCGGTCATACAACACAGGTGACACCTGTTCGTACAGACCGCGTGCGACCCACGTCCCCCCGGGCACCTTCCTCCACCCCTGCCGGACCCGCCGCCGTCCACATCCGCGACACCGGGCAGTTGGAGGAGGCGGTCCGGGCCGTTCACCATCTGCTGGGAAACCTGTGCCCACCGAAATCGAGCGCGCCGAGGTCGGCGACATCGAGCGCGCCGAGGTCGGCGACGCCGAGCCGGCCGAGGACGGGGACACCGGCGCTGGGGCGCGGTCGAGGCGTACGCCCCGGCAACAGCCGGGGCCCTGAAGGCGCTGGACAAGGACGCCGCACCGAAGGAATCGTCCTGCGCCCCGGGCCTCCGGCACTTGGCCCAGGCCCCGTACGACCCACGTGAGGAGCGGACGACTGCGGCCGCCGACTACGCCGCCATCTGGAAGGCGCTGAACCCGCGTCAGCAGTTCTACCTGAAGACCATCTTCGAGGAGGACCAGGGACGGGAGGACGGGAGGCGCGCGGCGGACGCGTCGGTGAACTGGAACAGGGTCCCCGACGCCGAGTGGCGCACGATCGACGCCTACCACGAACCGTCCGTACCCAACCTACTGGGCCGGACGGACCTGCAATACCGCTGGCGCGGCGCCGGACACCACGACCAGGGGACCGGTTCCACCATCAAGGTCCTCGTCGAACACGGCCTGATCACCACCGACCCTCGGGCCACCCAGTTCGGGTGGATGCACCAGGTCGCCATGACCAAGCAAGGCCAGGCCCTGATGCGGTGTGTGACCAAGCCGCGCGCCTCCCGGACGAAGGTGCCGCTCAAGGAGTGCGCCGCCAAGGTCCTCGGACAGCTCTACGACGCCTCCAACGGCCGAAAAGGGATACCTGGACTGGCTGCGCTCGTCCACGCCGCCGAGAAGGCCAGGGAGAAGGCGAAGGAAGAACGCACGCGAGCCGACGCCGAGTTCAAGGAGGCGTTGCACCGGCCGGCAGACGGGAGAGCTGACCCTGGCCATGTACCGGGAGGTCTTCGAGCTCAAGCGCGACCACGCGAAGGCCCTGGCCGCCACGTACGACAGCTACCGGGAGCAGATGCAGACCGTACTGACGGAGCGTCTGCCGCAGTACGCGGCCGCCACGCTCGCCGCGGTGACCGCACTTGTCGAGGGCACCGACCCGGTGGCAGCAATCCGCGCCCAGACTGCGGCCCCCGTGGCGGAACTGCCGGCGTACACCCCGACCGGGGTGGTAGCGGTCCACGTGGAGGGCGAGCGCCTTTACGCGGAGTGCCAGCGCAAGCGGCCGCGCCGGGCGACGAACCCGCAAGGACAAGGCGAAGTGCGGATATCTGGCCGGGGAACTCGTCCGCGAGTCCCCGGTAGCCGTCGTCAACCTCCATCTTGATGTCCGGGTGCTGGCGGAGCTGTTCGGCGATGCCCTCGCTGCGCACGGCACTCTGGTCGTGCATGCGGCCGGGGCGGACCACGCCTGAGAACAGGGCGCGGCCCTGGTGGTCGCTGAAGGTGGTGGTCTTGGTCATGTTCTGCTTCTTCTTCCCGGACACGAATGCCCGTCTGCCGGGCCGATAGGCACGGGGGCGGCGGACTTGGACCTCGGTCCCGTCCGCCCGCAGAACGACGCCCTCCGCCTCGGCATAGGCGAACACGTGCTCCAGGGTCCGGATACGGATTCCGGGCCGGTCGGGAACGGCGAACCCGCGGTTCGCGAGCAGGGCTCGCACCTCGCGCACCACGGTGGAGCGGTCCACCTGGCACAGCTCGGCCGGCGCCGCATGCGGCAGCTGCTGCCGCAGGCAGATCAGCGTGACCAGCAGCCGGTCGGCGAAGACGAGCTTCGGCTTGCGTCCCGCACCCGCCGCCCGCTTACGGGCACCGCCACGGCGTACGGCACGGCCGGACTCCTGGGCCGCCTCCCACCGCGGAGCCAGCTCGAAGATGGGCTCCGCGAAATGTTGGCGAGAGATCCCAGTGAAGGCAGGATGGGACAGGGCGGTACGATTCGGGACGTTCACAGCATCCGATCGTGCCGCCCACCACTGACATCCCGTCAGCCCCCTCCGCTTCGCCAGGCATCCCTCAGCGGGTAGCCAGCACCAGCGACAGACCGATCAGCGCGGGAATGGTCTGCACGAAGAGGATTTTCCGGCTGGCCGTGGCGGCGCCGTACGCACCGGCCACCGCCACGCACGAGAGGAAGAACACCTTCGCCTGGAAGCCCACCGGGTCGGATGCCACCGCACCCCACACCAGCCCAGCGGCGAGGAAGCCGTTGTACAGCCCTTGGTTGGCCGCGAGGGCCTTCGTCTCGGAGGCGAACCCGACGCTGGTCCCAAAGGCGGCCCGGGCCCTCGGACCGGTCCACAGAAACATCTCCAGAACCAGGATGTAGACGTGGAGCGCGGCGATGAGCAGTACCAAGGCGGTTGCGGTGATCGACATGGACAACAGCCTCACACACCGATCCCCTCCCCGGCTCAGCCACGTACCGCGCACCTGCACGTCGACGCGCAACGCCCCCGGCCCAATTGCCCCAAAGGTCGTAGGAGCACCTGATGGGAGGAGTCCCTGAAGAACCCACTTCTCAACCCGCGAGCATGCACTTGGTCAGACACCACGCAAAGCTGTGAAGCGGTGCGGGTGCGGGGGAGGGACATCAGCGCCGCCTCACCGCACGAGCCCGGCCGCGCGCACGCGAACCGGGTGGTCTTCGGTCTTCAAGGCTCTCTGCAGAGCATCACGCCAGCCCTCCATGAACGCCATCACCCGTAGGGCATCCGATGGAATTCGCTAGCCTGCTGAAACGTAGCTGGCGGAGCGAGCGTGACGGGGCGCGGCTGGCGGTACCCCGTGGCGGCCGGTTGGCGAAGCCAGTGACGGCTCCCGAACGACTGAGACGCGCACCCTGGATTCCCGGGTGATCGTTTCCAGCACATGAAGAAGGCCGTGATCACCGTTCTGCCGGCCGCAGCCCTGTCGCTGCCCATGCCGATGGCCCACGCGGACGGCGAGGGCCACACTCAGCGGTTCGCCGAGGACGGCATCCAGGACGCGCAGGACTTCGGCCCGGCACGCCCCCTCCCCCTGGCCGACATGGACGCCGCCATCGCCATCGTGCCCGCCCTGTCCAGCTACAAGGGAGCCCACCGGCCTCTGGCCCACGCCCGCCCACGTGGCGGCCACGACCTGTAAGCGCACCTCGGCTCCCTGCCAGGAGCCGAGCGTCAGCAGGCGGGCTGCACCGGATTTTCGATGAGGCGGGTTCCGTAGCGCGGGCGCGAGGGGCGCACGCCCCCCGGTCGTGACGGGGGCCGGGCCCGCTTCTTGTAGGGAGCCATGAGCAGTCCCGGCCGTTGTCGTGTCTGCGTCGGGCATGCTCGCGCACCGTGCCAGGGTCCGGAGCGGTTCGGCGCGGGGCGTACGTCAGGGGACGACACACGTCCCGAGCGGTGGCCGGCCCCACCCAGCGGGCGGTACGGCCATCCCCCGGCCTCTTCCGGCTGGCCGGGAAAGGCCCTGTCCTCGTCCGGCGGGTCCAGCCCCTCCGTACGGCACCTGCGCCTGCCCGGCTCTCCGGATCTCGCAGTGCGGCCGTTGCCTGGCGCCAGCCATTTTCGGGTCACCCGGCCACTAACCGCCACTGGTCAACGAGACGAACTTCAGGTGCCTGCCGCCACAGACCCGGCCCCGGCAGGCGCCCGAGACAAGAGGGAGGAGCCATGCCCGCCCGCCTGGCCGCGTTCCTCAACGCCCGCTGGGAGGAGGAGGAACGTGACAGCCAGATCTTCCACGAGCTGGACTGCCCCGCCGCCACCAGGCCGACTCGCGGGCCGGGGCGTGCTCGCCCCTGCGGCTGTCCTGTCCCGGCCCTGATCCGGCGGCGGATCGCCGCCCACCGGCGCATCCTGCGCGACTGCGAGCAACGCATCCAAGAAGAGCAGGAGTCGGGCCTGTGCTGGCCGCGGCGGTCCACTTTCGCCTTCCAAACCATGAAGGCTCTCGCCCTGCCCTACGAACTGCACCCCGCCTGGCAGGACATCTGGTACCCCTGACCTCAACGGCGGTCACTACTGCGGGAGTTGGTGCCGCGCCTGCTGTTCCCCGCGGCTCGGGGTGCGGCGGCGCCTCCTGCCTGGACTGGGGAGGGCATGAGGGCGGGCCCCGTCGGCAACGGGGGATTCCGGCGGAGCCCGGCGCCACCGGAGCGGGCCCGGTGGCGCACCGGCAGTGTGACAGACAGGCAAGCGGACTGGTGTACCGGCGTCGCCCGGGCAAGGAGGAGGGCAGGGTGTGCGGCTCAGGCAGCGAGCCGCACGCCGGTGATCAGCTCAGGCCGGATCGTGACCGTGCAGTCCATGGGCTGTTCCACCCACGGCTGCAGGAGCCGGCCGTACCGCTGCAGCTCCGCGTGGCCGGTGACCAGGTGGGCGTATCCGGTGGCCGCGACGCTCCGGCCCAGGTGGGTGAGAGGGTCGATGTCGTCCGCCTCATAGGCCACGACCACCCCGCGCCCGCTGCCGGCGGGCACCTGCAGGGCCAGGGCCGACAGAGCGCGGGTGCGCACCACGATGTCGCCGTCGTCCACGATGTGGTTGACCGGCCGGATGGCGGGCAGCGCCTGCTGCGTGAAGACGATACGGCCCAGCGCAACGCTGCCCAGCAGCCGCAGCTCCTCGCCGGGTGGGATCGGCAGCGGCCGGTGTAGTGATGCAGGGTGCGGGGCCGCAGCGGCGCTACCGCAGGAGACGCGCTCGTCGCTCATGCTCCTGAAGTCCTCCCGGACGGCGGGTTCTGGCGCCGCAAGCCACGCCGGGGGAAGACGCGCCCTCGACGCCAGAGCCTGCCCGCACCAGTGTGCGTGATCGCGCACACACCGCTCCGGGGCCGTTCGGCCACAACCGCCGGGCCCGAACAGCCCAGCCCGCCACGCGGCAGGCCTTCGCAAGGCAGCCTCGTTTCCGCCTGTGCGGGGCAGCCGGGGGGCACCCCGGGGCCGACCGGTGTCCGGAGCGTCCCCGCGCTGCCGGGCCGACCACCATCCGGGGTGCTCTACGGCATGACGCGTCCCACCCGGGTTGACGGCTGCCACGCGGACACCGCGGAAGGGGCGTTGTCACCGTTCTGATCCGGCCAGGGGCCAGGCCGGCTGCTCCAGTCGAGACGTGCCGCAACCGCCGCTGCGTCTCCTCGGCCACGGCCCTCGCCGCGGCGGGCACATCCCCCCGCTCCGCCACCAGCTGACGGAAGACCGGTTCGTCTCGCACCATCGTCGACCCCTTCACCCCTGCCGTCCGGACCTGGACGACAGGGCATGCCACGCAGCCGCCTCCCCGCGCGCAGGCCGATGTCCGCGCTCGCCCGCCGATGACCGGGCCGCTCCCCGTGCGGCACCGAACGACCGCAGGAAAACCCCCGTAACGATCGTACAAGTTTCATCCAATACCACGAGTAAGGGCTTGCTCATCATGGCTTGAAACCGCGTGAATATCGGTCCGATGCCTCCGCAAAGCAGGGAGAGAGCGGATGAACGCCACGATCGACGGTTTCCAGTACGGTCTGGTCACACCAGCCGCGGCCTACCTGATGGCCTGCCTGGGATCACTCCTGGGGCTGCGCTGTGTCGTGCGGACCGTGCACGGCGCCCCCGGCTGGAAACCGGGCTGGCTCGCCCTGGGCTCCGCGTCCCTGGGCTGCGGCATCTGGACGATGCACTTCATCGCCATGACCGGATTCACCCTCCCGCAGACACCCATCACCTACGACGTGCCCCTGACCGTTGCGAGCCTGGCCGTCGCGATCGTCGTGGTCGCGGTGGGAGTGTTCACCGTCGGCTACCGCGGCGCCGCACCGTCCACGCTCACCGTGGCCGGAGGGGTCACCGGGCTGGGCGTGGCGGCCATGCACTATCTCGGCATGCACGCGATGCGCCTCAACGGCGACATCCGCTACAACCCGCTCCTCGTGGCCCTGTCCGTGGTCATCGCCGTCATCGCGGCGACCGCCGCCCTATGGGCCGCCGTGACCGTGCGCGGCCTGCTGCGCTCCCTGGGCGCCGCCCTGGTGATGGGCCTGGCGGTCTGCGGCATGCACTACACCGGCATGGCCGCCGTCAGCGTCCACCTCCACACCACGCAAGCCTCTGCGGCCGGCGGCGAGTCCGGCGCATCCCTCCTGCTGCCCATGCTGCTGGGCCCGGTGATCTTCCTGGTCCTGGCCGGCGTCATCGTCATGTTCGACCCCGTACTCATCCTCGGCGACGGCGACTGGAACCGGCCCACCCCTCCAGCCACCCCCGCCCCAACAACGGAGAGTGCGGCACTCGGCGCCGGTACCGCGCCCCACGACCTCTTCCGGTCGCACGAAGGCCCCTGGTCGGCAGGACGGTAGGACCCACGCGGCACACGACGCCGATCCGAAAGACGCATGAACCGGGCGCGGTTCAGAGCCGTGAACCGCTCAAGCGGTCAATGGTTGGTGGTGTCGGAGGCGTGCCCTCCGCCGTCCTCGGCAGGCCCCGCTCCTTCGCCCGGAACGGTTTGTGTCGAGGGGCGTGCGGGCCCGGATCACTTCGTGGCGCCCCGCGCGAACCCGTTGTAGATGTAGCGCTGGAGGAAGAGGAAGACGACGAGCGTGGGCACGATGACGAGGATCGCCCCGGCCGAGATGTCCTCCCAGTGGGCGCCGAAGGGGCCCTTGAAGCGGAACAGGGCGGTGGAGATGGTGCCCAGGTTCTCGGAGGGCATGTAGAGGAAGGGAATGTAGAAGTCGTTGTAGACGGTGATGCCCTTGATGATGACGACGGTGGCGATCGCCGGTTTCAGCAGCGGGAAGATGATCCGCCAGTAGATGGTGAGCGCGTTCGCGCCATCGAGCCGGGCGGCCTCGTCAAGAGAGACCGGGATGGAGCGGATGAACTGCAGGAAGATGTAGATGGACACGATGTCGGTGCCCATGTAGAGCAGGATCGGCGCCCACCGGGTGTCGAAGAGGCCGAAGCTGTTGACCACCTGGAAGGTGGCCACTTGCGTGGTCACGCCCGGCACCAGGGTGGCGACCAGGAACAGCCCCATGACCAGTTTCCTGCCGCGGAAGGTGAACCGGTCGATGGCGTACGCGGTCATCGAGCCGATGATCACGGTGCCGGTGATGGAGAACAGCAGGATGAAGGCGGTGTTCCCGAACGCCGACAGCATGTGACCGTCGCGGAAGGCGGTGACGTAGTTGGACCAGTTCAGCCAGTCGCCGGGGAGCCGGAACGCGCCTCCCCCTTCAGTTACTTCCTTCGACGTCTTCATCGAGGTGAGGAACACGACGGACAGAGGAACCAAGACCACCAGCGAGGCGAGGACCAGGGACAGATAGATGAGGACCGAGCCGATGCCCCGGGGGCGACGGCCGTCCACCGCGTTGGTGGTCATACGAGGTCTACCTTCTCGTCGGGCACGAGGCGGCGCTGGATCCAGGTGATCAGCAGGATGATCAGGAGCAGGACGACGGCTGCGGCGGAGGCCAGGCCCGTCTTGTTGAACTGGAACGCGAGCTTCACCGTCTGAATGACGAAGGTTGTGGTGCCGGTGGCGCCGCCGGTCATGATGTAGGGGATCTCGAACACCGACAGGGACCCGGACACGGCGAGGATCACGCTCAGGCTGATCACGGGCCGGATGCTCGGCACGATGAGGTACCGGAATTGGTGCCACCGTGTGGCGCCGTCGAGTTCGGCCGCCTCATACAGCTCGCCGGGGATGGACTGGATCGCGCCCAGGAAGAGCACGAAGTTCAGGCCGGTGTAACGCCAGACGGACACGCCCGCCAGGGAGACATTCGCGGACGTCGGGTCGCCGAGCCAGGCGTGGTCGGTGCCCGCGCCGAACCAGGACAGCACCGAGTCGAGGGTGCCGCCATCCTGGAAAAAATATAGGAAGACGAAGCCGATGGCGACACCGTTGATGAGGTAGGGGAAGAACAGGATTCCCTTGAAGAAGTTGCGCAGGCGCAGGTTGAAGCTGAGGACGGTCGCGAAGTACAGAGCGATGACGATCTGTACGGCGGAGGCTGCCAGATAGTAGAGGCTGACGAAGAACACCCGGAACAGCTCGGGCCGGGTGAACAGCTCGGTGTAGTTCGCGGTCCCGGTGACCTGGATCTCCGGGCTGACGCCGTCCCAGTCGGTGAAGCTGTAGTAGATCATGTTCGCCACGGGCACGTAGGTGAACGTGATCAGCAGGACCAGCGGAACCAGCAGGAACAGCCAGGGAGTGACTCTGCTCAGCGGGCCGTGGCCGGGACGGGAACCGCTCGTCGCCGGTCGGCTGACCGTGCGAGCAGAGGTGCTTTCCTTGCCCGCACGTGCGATGGGCGTGTGTGTGGTGTGGGTCATCTCAGCCTTTCGGTCGTCCGCGGATGCGGTCGGCGGGCTGGGCCCCGGCCCGGGGAACGCCGTCACCGGGCCCGCGCGCCGCTCTCCGTCAGGAGCCCGCGGTCTTCTCCGCCTCGCTCCACTTCTTGTTGAGGTCGGCGAAGTAGTCCTTCAGGCTGCCGCTCTGGACGCCGCGGGCCATGTCGACCAGCTTCGCCCGGTAGTCGGGCTTGGCCAGGCCGATCTCGGCGGCATTGTCGATGGCGTTGACCTGGGCGCCTTTGGCCTGGGACTGTTCGAGGAGGGCGACACCGTTGTCCTCGAAGGGCTTCAGAGTGTCGGGCAGGGCACCTGACTTGGCCGTCGGGATCGAGCCCTCGTTCTGCGCGAAGCCGGACTTCTCGGTAAACCAGTCGACCCACGCCCGCGCGGCGGCCTTGTGCTGGGAGTGGATGCTCACCGCCTGCTGGTAGTCGGAGGAGAGGATCGCGCAGAACTTGCCGTCCTGCTGCGCGGGGAAGGGCATGAACCCGATGTCGTCGGGGTTCGTCCCGGCCGTCTTGGCCGCGGACTGCATCTGGGTGATGGCCCAGGAGCCGAGCTGCATCGTGGCGATCTTGCCGCGAGCGAGCAACCCCTTGGAGCTCTCCCAGTTCGTGGTGGTGGGGTCCTTCTCTATGAGCTTGTCGTGAACGACGTCATAGAGCAGGGTGTCGATGACGTTCAGGTCACCGCCCTCGGCCCAGGGGGCGGTGGAGGTCGCCAGCTTGTCGTTGGCCTGCGCGTCGCAGCTGACCGAGCCGATGCTCGCGGTGCCGGCGGTGAGCGGCCACTGGTCCTTGAAGTTCGTGTAGTACGGCACTGCCCCGGTCTTGGCCTTGACGGCCTTGAGGTCGGTCAGGAACTTCTGCGGGCTGGTGGGCCAGGCGGTGATGCCGGCCTTCTTCCAGACGGCCTTGTTGTAGACGAACCCGTTGGCGTTGCCCACGGTGGCGAGGCCGTACACCTTGCCGCCGACGTTCGTGTTACCGGTGAAGCGGTACTTCTTACTCAGCTCGGCATTACTGCCGAGTGAGGCGAAGAACGAGGGGTAGTCCTTCTTGGCGATCGCGTTCGGGATCATCAGCACGTCACCGTAGTTCGCGGTGTTCATGCGGATCTTGACCTCGCCCTCGTAGTCGGTGATGGCCTCGAACTTCACCGTGACCTTGGGGTAGATCTTGTTGAACGCGGCTGCGTACCTTTTCATCGTGCCGTTCTGCACCAGGTCCGTGCGGTGCGTCAGGACCGTGATGGTGCCGGACACGCTGCTCGGGTCCGTCGCCGCGGCAGCGGACTCACCCTTCGGCGCCGCCGCCCCCGTGCATCCCGTCGCGGTGAGCGCCGTGACGGCGATCAGTGCGGCGACGGCCAGCGTCTTCCTCCCCATATGACCAGCTCCTTCCAGATTGCGGCTCAGGCCCGCCTTTGGGTTGCCGGAACTATGGCACCGAGGAAATGAACCGGTAAAGCTCGCCCGCTCGTTGCGATACATAATTGTTACGGAGTGTCTTCAGGCTGTGGTTGATTCCCTGGGCAAAACCGAATAGAACTGGGCAGATAGGGCGCTCCAAGGAGAGCTATACCGGTTTATGGACATCGCTCGCCCGGGTGGCTAGGTTGGCGTGTGCCGTATCCCAGAACCGACCTTGCCTCACATGAGGGGAGCCGTATATGAAGGACGTCACCCTGCTCAGCGACGGGTGGGGGCTGCGCCATGACGACACGGTGCTGCCTGCCCGGGTACCGGGCTGCGTGCACACCGATCTGCTGGCCGCGGGACTCATCTCGGACCCCTTCATCGGCACCAACGAGCACGAGGTGGCCTGGGTCGGCGACCGGGCCTGGACGTACACGGCCCGGATCCCGGCCGAGACCGCCCACGAGCGCACGGACCTGGTCTTCGACGGCCTCGACACCGCGGCCGAGATCACTCTGGACGGGGAGGTGCTCGGCCGGACCCGCAACATGCATCGCACCCACCGGTTCGACGTCACCGGCCGCGGCGGAGAGCTCCACGTGCGTTTCGCCCCGGCTCGGGAAGAGGCGGAGGCGGTACGGAAGACGGTCGGCGACCGGCCCAACGTCTATCCCGAACCGTCCCAGTACATCCGCAAGATGGCGTGCGGCTTCGGCTGGGACTGGGGCCCCACCGTCGTGACCGCCGGAATGTGGCGGCCCGTCCGCCTGGAGCACTGGTCGACCGCCCGGATCTCAGCGGTCCGCCCCATGGTCACGGTCGACGGGACGCAGGGCCGTGTCGAGGTCCACCTCACGGTGGACCGCACCGCCTCGGGCACCGGGCGCCCCCTCACCGCCCGGACCTCGGTGGCCGGGGTGGATACCGAGGTCACCGTCGAGGACGGTCACGCGCTGCTCGTGCTGGACGTGCCCAACCCGCGGCTGTGGTGGCCGCGCGGGCACGGCGAACAGCCGCTGTACGACCTGATGGTCGCCCTCGCCGACGGCGACACCACGCTGGACACGTGGCAGCGTCGCATCGGCTTCCGCACGATCGAACTGGACCGCACCGCCGACGAGCACGGCACCGGCTTCACCCTGGTTGTCAACGGGGTACGCCTCTTCGCGCGCGGCGTGAACTGGATCCCCGACGACGTCCTGCCCTCCCGCGTCACCCCGGAGCGCTACCGGCACCGCCTCACCCAGGCCGCGGACGCGAACATCGACCTCGTGCGCATCTGGGGCGGCGGCATCTACGAGGACGACGCCTTCTACGACGTGTGCGACGAACTCGGCCTCATGGTCTGGCAGGACTTCCTGTTCGCCTGCTCCGCCTACCCCGAGGAACAGCCGCTGCGCGGCGAGGTGGAGGCCGAGGCGCGGGAGAACGTCGTACGCCTGATGCCGCACCCTTCGCTGGTGCTGTGGAACGGCAACAACGAAAACCTCTGGGGCTTCAGGGACTGGGGCTGGGAGCCCGAACTCGCCGGTGACTCCTGGGGCGAGGGGTACTACCTGGGCCTGTTGCCGCGTGTCGTCGCCGAGTTGGACCCGACCCGGCCGTACACGGCGGGCAGCCCCTGGTCCGGTTCCTGGGACCACCACCCCAACGACCCGGCACACGGCACCCATCACTCCTGGGAGGTGTGGAACCGCCTGGACTTCGCCGAGTACCGCAACAGCGTGCCCCGGTTCGTCGCCGAGTTCGGTTGGCAGGCGCCGCCCGCCCTGGCCACCCTGCGCCACGCGCTGCCAGGCGAGGACCTGGCTCCCGACTCGCCCGGCATGCTGCACCACCAGAAAGCCGAGGACGGCAATGGCAAACTCAACCGCGGTGTCGAGCGCCACTTCGTGCTGCCCGACGGCACCAAGGCCGGCTTCGACCGCTGGCACTACCTGACCCAGCTCATCCAGGCCCGGGCCATCGCCACGGGCATCGAGCACTGGCGCTCCCACTGGCCGGTCTGCGCGGGCACCGTCGTATGGCAGCTCAACGACTGCTGGCCCGTCAGCTCCTGGGCGGCCATCGACGGAGACGGCCGGCTCAAGCCGCTCTACCACGAACTGCGGCGCCTGTACGCCGACCGGTTGCTCACCCTGCAACCCACCCCGGACGGCGTCGTGCTCGGCCTGGTCAACCAGTCGGCCACCCCCTGGCGGGCCGAGGTCATCGTACGCCGGACGACCTCCGACGGAACGGTGACGGCCCAACTGCCGCTCACCGTGGAGGTGGCGGCGCGTGAAGCCGTACGGACATCGCTGCCCGGGGACGCACTCGGCCTCACCGGGGATGGGGAGTTCCTGGTCGCGGACGTGGACGGGCTGCGCGCCGTGCACTTCCCCGCGCCGGACCGGGAGTTCCCCTATCCGCGCCCGGAGTTCGACGTTCGGGTGGAACCGGTCGCCGACGATGCCGATACAGTCGACGTCGTGGTAACAGCGCACACCCTCGTACGAGACCTCCTCCTGCAACCCGACCGACTCGCCCCCGACGCGGTGGCCGACACGGGTCTCGTCACCATGCTCCCCGGCGAGGAGAGAAGGATCCGGGTCGGCGGCTGGCCCGAGCCGGACGCCGGACCCGCCCGTGCCGCGATCTTCTGTGTGGAACCGGCGTGAGCGCACCCACCCAACGTGTCACCATCAAGGACGTCGCGGCCCGGGCCGGCGTGTCGAAGGGAGCGGTGTCGCTCGCCTTCAACGGCAAGCCCGGGGTGTCCGACACCACCCGGGACCGCATCTTCGAGGCGGCCCGGGAGCTGGGCTGGGCACCCAACGCCCGGGCCCGCGGCCTGTCGTCCGGCACCAAGGTCGACACCATCGGCCTCGCGATCTGCCGCCCGGCCCGGCTGCTCGGCCTGGAACCCTTCTACATGGAGTTCATCTCCGGGGTCGAGAGCGTGCTGGCCGAGCGGTCCTGCTCGCTCCTGCTGCACCTGGTGCGGGACATGGATGAGGAGATCGCACTCCAGCAGCGGTGGTGGCAGGGTCGGCAGATAGGCGGATCGATCCTGGTCGACTTCCGCGAGAACGACCCGCGCGTGCCCGCGCTGCGGGCCGCCGGACTCCCCGCGGTGGCGGTCGGCCACCCGTCACTGACGGGCGGTTTCACCTCGGTGTGGACGGACGACGCCACCGCCGCCACGGAGGCCGTACGGTATCTGGCGGCCCTCGGCCACCGCCGCATCGCCCGCGTCGGCGGGCCCGCCGGGCTCGGCCACAGCGCCATCCGCGCGAAGGCGTTCACCGAGGCCACGCGAGCACTGGGCATCGCCGACGACCTTCAGGTCGCCACGGGGTACGAGGGCGAGGAGGGGGCCCGCGCCACCCGTTCATTGTTGCTCATGGCCGAGCGGCCGACGGCCATCGTCTACGACAACGACATCATGGCCGTCGCCGGGACCGCAGTCGCCGCGGAACTGGGCCTGTCGGTGCCGCGTGACCTCTCCCTGCTCGCCTGGGACGACTCCCAGCTGTGCCGGCTGACCCACCCGCCGCTGTCCGCGATGAGCCACGACGTGCACGGGTTCGGCGCCGACGTGGCTCGGACCCTGTTCGCGGTCATCGACGACGAGGAACCCGCGTCCCACCAGGTCGCCACCCCCTCGCTCACCCCGCGCGGGTCGACCGGGCCGCCGCTGAGGTAGGACCGGGACCGGCCGCGGCCCACGGCAGACGGCTCCGGGCGGCCAGGTCCTCGTCCTGGTGGACCAGCCCGCCTCGATCGGCGCCCTGCCGCTGACCGTCGCCCGCGACGCCGGCTGCAAGGTCGCTACCTGCCCGGGCTGGCGATGCGGCGGATCGCCGACCTCTACCCGGGCGAGACGAAGACCGACGCGAAGGACGCCGCGGTCATCGCCGACGCCGCCCGCACGATGCCGCACACTCTGCGCTCGCTGGAACTCACCGACGAGATCACCGCCGAACTGACCGTACTGGTGGGCTTCGACCAGGACCTCGCCGCCGAGGCCACCCGCATCTCCCACCGGATACGCGGCCTGCTCACCCAGTTCCACCCCAGCCTGGAACGCGTGCTCGGCCCGCGCCTGGACCACCCCGCGGTGACCTGGCTGCTGGAACGCCACGGATCCCCGAAGGCACTGCGCAAGGCGGGCCGCCGCAGGCTCGTCGACCTCATCCGGCCCAAGGCCCCGCGCATCGCCCAGAGGCTGATCGACGACGTCTTCGATGCCCTCGACGAGCAGACCGTCGTCGTTCCCGGCACCGTCACCCTCGACATCGTCGTGCCCGCGCTGGCCGCTTCGCTCGCCGCCGTCCACACTCAACGACGCGCGATGGAAGCGCAGATCAACACCCTGCTGGAGGCACACCCCCTAATGCAGTGCGTACGTGCTTCCGCACCCGCTTGTTGAGGCGGGTCTGGAACGCGTGGAGCGGATGCCTCAGTTCCTTCTGACCTGTGAGGTCTCAAAGAAGACAGGCACCGTTCTCCACGGTGGGTTTCGTGGTGGTCCGGTGGGCGTCGGGATGACTCCGAACCCTCTTCGGCACGGCGATGCCTGTTGAAAGACTGGCCGCGCCCGGCGTCCTCCGGCCGCCATGAAACTCTCGGGCCCACAGCGGACGTTGATGCTCGTGGTGCGAGCCCGCCGCATGGTGACCTCCCGTTCGTCTCCGCGAGCCCGTGAGCTCTGGGCGAGACCGAGGCCCGTGCGGTGCGCCGGTGCCGCGAACGGCTTGTGAGATGGCGGACCGGTGAGTCCTGGCATTAGAGCGTCGCGCGGCCCGCATGCGCTCGTCACCAGCGCAGACAAGCGAACGAAGGAGACGCATATGAGCGTGTTCTGCGGTATCGACTGGGCGGAACAACATCACGATGTCGCCCTGGTCGACGCGACCGGGCAGCTGATCGCCAAGGCCCGCATCTCAGACGATGCGGCCGGCTACCGGCAGCTGCTGGACCTGCTCGCCGGGCACGGCGACACCGAGGCCGATCCGATGCCAGTGGCCATCGAGACTTCCCGCGGCCTGCTCGTCGCCCTCCTGCGCACCGGCACACGCAGTCTGGACCCCTACGTCACCGAGCAGGTCCTGGCTCTTCTCACGCCGGAGGCGGTCAAGGTTCATGTCCAGGCCGTGACGCAAGCTCTGGCCGACCGCGCCGCCGTGGAGAAGGTCTGGCAGCAGCGCAGGGAACGCGCCCAGCAGGACGTGGACCGCGCCAGGCGCTCCTACCCGCGACCGCACTGACGACGTCGTGCTTGTGCGGCGGCCGGAGCGCAGCGGCCTCGGTTTCGCGGTGCTCGCCCGGGTGGTGCTGGGCGGGACGGCCGCGGTGGTGCTGCAACACGGACTCCGGCCCATCGAGGAGATGGCCGAAGCGGTTCGTATCGACCAACAGTCGCCCGGCGCCGAACTCGCCGAGGAGCGCCCTGACCGCCATGGCCCACGGGTCCGCGCCGCTCGCGGAACAGGACACCCAGGGCCCACATCGCAGCCAGGGCCAGGTAGTAGACCAGACAGTCGGTCAGACCGTTGGGCGAGCCCAGCGCGTGCAGGACGACGCAGAGGACCACATATCCGCCCGTCGCCACCAACGGCACGACCCGCCGAAGACGTTCCTGATGAGCCCTCACCGAGTACAGCGCGACGTACAGGCCGAGGCTGGCGAAAGTCGGCGGGTAGCCGAGGGACTCATGGAGTACGAACGAGGCCCCCACCACCGCCAGACAGCCGGCCGGCCGGCCGGCCACCGGGTACGTACCGCGAGCGGTAAAGCCTGCCCCAACGTCAGCAGGACACCCGCGACGGACGCGTCCCGGGCGGAAGGCCACCGAGCTGCGCCCCGATCCGCGACAGCGGCGCCACGAACGACAGCACGGTCAAGACGAGCGCGAGGACGCAGTCCCTGGTGGCGGCGGCGCGTGATGCCCACCATCGCGACAGCAGGCGGAGCCGGACGGCCGCGGCGGACACCGGGCCCGTGTGCGCGACGACCGCTGTGGCCGGAGCACTCGGCAGTCAGGTGAGCGGCGTGGACGAGGCGTGGCCCTGGGAGCGGCCGGTCGCTCGTGCACGCGGGTGGACGGCGGTGAGCGGACACCTGGGCAGGGTGTGGTCTCTGTCCGTCCGGGCCACGATGGTGCTAGCCGGAGGCTACGCCTGGCTGGGATTCTTCGTCGGCAGTGTGCCTGGGGCACTGATCGGGGCTGCCGCGGGGCTGGTGACGAACGGGGGGCTGCACCTGGCGGTCAACCGGGCCGTGTCGGGTCCGCGTTGACGCTCCCGCGTCTCCCACGGTCCGGGTCCTCCGGCGCCTGCTGGCGAAAGGAGTCATTCCGCTCTTGGCCACCGGGGCCGCACAACCCCCGGCGGCCGTGAGCAGAGAGGGATCCGTCAGGCCGCGGCCGGTTCCGTGACCTCGTACCCCGCCTCCACGGTCGCCGCGCGCAGTCGCGCGTCGTCGAGTTGTGTGCCGCCGACGGAGACCGACCCCGCCGCGACGTCGACGTCCACGGCGGTGACACCGGGGACCTGGGAGACCTCCCCGGTGATGCTCGCGGAGCAGTGCTCACAGCTCATGCCGGTGACGCGGTACTGCTTCTGCGCCATGGCGCAACTCCTGTGTTTCGGCGCGGTGTTCGCACGCCCGTTGATACGGATGCACCGGTTCTCGTGTTCATCCGGTGCCGTCCAGCACTGAGTCGGGGCGCGGAGGGGCGAGTTCCCGGCCGAGGCGCGTGTCACTCTTCCGGGGCGTTGCACAGGGTGGGCCGGGGCGGCGAGTTTCCCGCCCCGGCCCACCCGCCCTGTACCCGGTCAGCTCGCGGCGGCTGACCCGGCCGTGCTGCGATTCCGGACGACGCCCACGGTCAGGTCGACGGCGAGGAAGACGGCCAGCGGGATACCGAACAGCGGGATGACCCAGCGGACCACGGCGACTACGACGATGCCGACGGCGAGCGCCCCGGACGGCAGGTTGCGCCAGCCTCCGCGGGCGGGTGGGGTACCGAGCGCGACGCGGCGGTCGGAGCGGGTGGGGCGGCGCTGCCACCACATCCGGTAGCCCCAGACGGTCACACAGATGAGGCCGACGGCGAGGAGGGCCAGGAGGATCTGGTTGACCAGGCCGAAGGGAGTGCCCATGTGGACGTTGATGCTGCGGGTGCCGAAAACCCATCCGTGCACGTAGGAAGCCTGTGAGCTGTCAACTCGAGCGTTCGCAGGATGATGAACTTGAACGCGTTCAACCATCAGTGACGAATCGTTGAACGCGTTCGGCCTCTGCCTCCGCCGCACACCTGCACAGGCCGCCCCCAGGCTGCTGATCTGCGCGGATGAATGATCGGCACCCGCAGAGTTGAGCCAGTACACGCACTCCGTGATGCTCGTGCTCGAGCCGGGCTGCCAACTCCGTGTTGCTGTTCTCGACACCGGGCACGCAGATGATCAGGTACTCGTCGAAACCACCGGGACCGAACCAGTAGACGTACTCCTTGTGTCCGCTGGCAGTCCCGTACCGACGGACGCCTCGGCACGGTCCCAGCCCGCCTGGTAGCGACGCGGGGTCGTCAACCCCGCGTAGACGAGCGAGTTGCTCAAGATCCCACTCCCGGGGCCTCCTCGAAGCGGCCGTACGCCTCCAAGCGCGTGCCCACGCCGCCCAGCCACTTGCCGCTGCGGGGCTCGAAGGCGATCGGTACCTCACTGTCGGTCTCGGCGATGAACGGCATCTCCACGGTGTCCCAGACGACGGTGTGCAAGAACGCGGTGAAGCCCCCATCAAAGAACGCGAGGTCCGACCCGCGGCTCGGGCGGCCCGCGACGGTCCAGCGATCGGGGGCGCCCTCGGACCTGACCCAGTACAAGCCATCACCGCCCGTGGTGAAACCCCAAGGCAGCCATCCGCCCGGCTCCGGGAACAACGGCACACGAGGCCCCGCACCGGTGAGCTGAGCACGTGCGCGGGCACCCCGGTGCTCCTCGGCAAGGCGCGCGGCCAGCTCCGTGTTGCTGTTCTCGACGCCGGGCACACAGACGATCAGATAGTCGTCGAAACCACCGGGACCGAACCAGTACACATACTCCTTGTAGTCCGCCGGCAGCCCCGTACCCACGGCCGCCTCGGCATGATCCCAGTCCACCTGGTAGCGACGGGGAGCAATCAGCCCCGCGTCACGGGCCAGTTGCTCGATACTCACGGTGTGCCTCCAGTGGCGGGCGGAAGCCCGTCCGGCGTGTTGTACACGGTCCAGTGCAAGAAGGACCCACTGCTGCCCAGAGCGTACATTTCGACGGTCTTGGGCACGGGATTACCGCCGTCGTATTCGGGGATAGAGGCGTAGAAGATCTTCTCCCCTGCGTCGAGCCTCCCGCGCACGGTCTCCTCATAGCCAGCCATCACGTCGGAGTTGGCGGCGTTGTACATCTTGACCAGGTTGCGCCAGTCCCGACCGTTGCCGCCCAGCTGCCGACCCAGCAGGTGGCCCCGCGCCCAGCCGCGGTCACCGTCAAGGTGCTGCCAGCCGGCCGGGTTGGTGCGGTCCGTGCCACGGCCTCGTGCGGTGTCGCCGCCCATGATCTCCGTTTCCTTGTCAGGGTCGGCCTTCCTGCCCCGCCCTCGGTAGTCGACGGCATCGGCACCCAGGCAGGCGAGGACTCCCGTGGCCCGGTTTCCGTTCGCGGAGTCGAGCGACATGTAGTAGACGGAGGACGTGTTGCCGCCGCTCATGCAGTTGCCCGGTTGGTCGTTCCATCCAGCCAGATGGTTCTTGAACTCCTCACGGAACTTCGCGTCGTCCTTCAGTGTCGGAAAGTACTTGAAGTACCTGCGCAGTTGCTTGTCGGTGAGTCCGAGGTCCTTCTGCGCCCGGGTGAAGGCGTCGTCGACGAACCTCTGGTGCTCCTCGTCGACATCGGCGTCCGTGGTCGGCCGTGCCGTCTCGGTGGTCAGCGCCTGCTTGATCAGCTTGCGCCACGGCGGCGGGGGCGGGGGCGGCGGCGGCCCCTGCTCGACGAAGCAGTCCCAGACGCAGGGGCCGGTGCTCCCGAAGCCGACGGTTCCGCCGCCGTAACCGCCGCCACCGCCACCACCGCCACCGCCGGAGTTGCCCTGGTTCGCCCGCGCGGCGGCACGGGCCTGCGCCTGCGCCCGGATCGCGGCCGCGAGGCCGGAGGTGTTCGGGAGGGAGAAGTGGCCTCCGGTGGTGCTCTTCCTGTGGTGCGTCTTGTGGCTGCCGAACAGGTCACGGATGCCGCACCAGATCCGGCCCGCGCCCCGCTTCTCGTTCTTCCAGGACTGCTTCCAGCTGCCGCTGTCCGTCCAGCTCGCGCCCTGCGACTGCTTCGCCCCGACCCCCGCGCTGGTCGCGACGGCCGTCGCCAGCAGCACCACGCCGATGCCGATTGCCACGCAGAGGCCGAAGCAATGTCCGCTCGGGTCCGTGTTGCCCAGTGGGTCGCCACCGCCGTACCCATACCGGTTCGCGTTGACGGACGGCACCGGGTTCAGCGTCCAGGAGTCGCGGGAGGAGAAGCCGCCGCTCGCCGGGTCGTACCAGCGGGCGTGCATGTTCACCTGGCCGGTGTCCGGGTCGGTGTACTCGCCCTGGTAGCCGAGCGGGCCGGCCGCGCCCGACTGCGCCGTGACCTCGCCGAACGGAGAGTAGCCCGTCGAGTCGCCCACCGTGCCCGTGGCCGCGTCGACGGCGGCCGTCACATCGCCGTGCAGCAGTCCCGTACACGGCAAATCGCATACTCGATGGTGACGCCTTCTACGTCACCATCGTCCCGTAGGGAGACACACGCGACCATGGCGCTCATCGCGGAGTACCGCACCACCGCATGGCCGGACCGCGGCATCGTCGAGGTCTATGACGCCAACGCCTACGAGGCTGACCGCGAGGCGGCTGTCAGGGCCCGAGCGGAGGTGGTCGCCGGTACTCAGGTTGAATCGGTGATGTCCGGGCTGTGGTGACGGGTCGTGATCCCTGCGGTACGACGTCTTCATGCGGTATGCGCAAGGGGGCGGGCTG
>NZ_JBIWOE010000024.1:0-140991 GCF_044767585.1 Streptomyces sp. NPDC101225 | reverse complement strand
GCACCCCCCGGATCATCAAGGACAGGGGCAAAGAGTCATACCGGCCCCGAAGGCCACGAACCCGAACCGGGCTCTACGAGGAAGGTAATGGGCGACCAGGGACTGCCCTGAGGGCTGTCCGGGGTGCGTTGCCGTTGTCGGCGGGGTGTCCGTGGTGACGATCGACCGGCTGACCCGGTCGACGCCGCCCAGGATGGTCGAACGGCTGATCGGCGACATCTTCAGTGTGCTCGGCCGTCAGAAGGTCGTCGTACGGGGCGCGGTCGCGGGCGCACTGGTCGTCTGCCGGCCTCGCCCCGGCGGCCCGTAGCTTCGGGTCTCCTCCAGCCGTGGCGAGCGGCCCTCACAGAGAGGGCGCCGCCCCCGCAAGGGGCACTTGACGTCCGTGGATATGCTGACCCTTCCCATCGATCGACGATTCGCGGCACGGAGCGGTGCGTGATCCGGGGCCGGGCCGGTCCGGGCGGGATGCGGCACGGGAGAGTGGGCGGTCGCCTGCCCGGGAGAGGAGTCCCGCATGGTCGAGCGCCGGGGGTGGCGCATACGCAGGACGTGGCCGTTCCGGGTCCTGCGTACCTCGGACCCTGACGACCCCTGGCGGCGTTGCCAACGGGTCGCGGAGGGACTCGTCCTGCCGGATCCGTTCGATCCGGTGGAGTTCATCCGGGAACTCGCGCGGCAGCGCGGACGCGTCGTCGAACTGCTCCCGGTCGCAGGGCGCGTGGCGGTGCCCTGCGGGCTGTTGATCACCACGGCGGACGCCGACTACATCGTCTACGACGCGGACACCACCGAGTTGCACCGGCGGCACATCCTGCTGCACGAGGCGGCCCATCTGCTGTGCGGGCACCACGAGTCGGAGGGGCCGTCGGCCGGCGCGGCGGCTCTCGTACCCGAGTTGCCGAAAAAGCTGGTGCGGCGGGTGCTGGGCCGTTCCGTGTACTCCGATCCCCAGGAGCAGGAGGCCGAGTTGCTCGCCTCGTTCATCCTGCACCGGGTGGGCCGCGACGAGTCGCGGCGAAGACGCACGGCCGTGCTGAGCGGACGGCAGGCCCGACTGGGCTGGCTGGTGGGCGCGCCGCATGGCACCGCGGCCGGGCCGGACGGTGGCACGGGCGCCGCCGATGCCTAGCGGGGCGGCTTTCACACCGGCCGTGCTGGCCCTGTCGGTGGCGGGGTACGAATGGCGGCTGACCCGGGACAACCGAGCTGTGCCGGGGCTGCTGAACCTCTTCGTCTTCGGGCTGTGCATGGGCGCCGCGATGACTGTGCCCTCACCCTCCGAACTCGCCGGCGCCGGAGCCCACGGCACGGCGGCCGCCCTGTTGCCGGACGCGGCCTATGTACTGAGCCGAGGGCTCAGGATCGCCGCCCTGTTCTCCCTGACCACCGCGGCCCTCTCCCTGGGGCATCGGGCACCGGGACGGCAGGCGGCAGACTACTCCGGGCAAGAGGCGGCCCCCGGCCACGGCGTCACCGCCCCCAACCGCCCGATGTCACTCCTCTTCTTCGTCCTGTGTGCCGGGCTCTTCGTGCTCGCCCGGCCTCGCTGCGCCGATCGCCTCCTGACGGTGCACGGCGGGCCGGAGCGGGCCGCGCTCGCCACCTCCGACCTCGTCTACACGACGTACCTGCTGTGGTGTCTGGCGGTCTTCATCACGCTGATCGTGCACCACAGCCGTCGTATCGGCCCAGGGGCCGTCCGTGCCGGGCTGCGGTTGATCGTCATGAGTGCCGGTGTCGGAGTGCTGTGGGCCTTGTGGAGCGTCGAGGATGTCGTCCGGGTTCTGCTGACGGGACGCCAGGACATCGACGAGGACGCGGTCTCGGTCGTGCTCAGCAGCGCCTGCCTGATCCTGGGGGCGCTCGGCGCCACCACGACCGCCTGGTGGGCTCCGGCCGCCGGACCGGCGCAGTGGCTGCGAGCCCGGCGCACGCACCGTGCACTGCGGCCTCTGTGGTCCGCGCTGTGCGAGGCGGCGCCGGAGATCTCCCTGGCCCGCCCAGGCGCACCGCTCGGCACCCGGACCGGCATGGGCCCGGCGAGCCGCCCGCAGTTCGCCCTGTACCGCAGGGTGATCGAGATCCGCGACGGCTGCCTGGCGATGCGACCCCATGTCCATCCCAGTGTCCCGGCCTGGGTCGCGGAGCAGACCGAGGACACCGCGGTGCGCGATGCGGCCGTGCTCGCGGTGGCCCTGGACAGGGCCGCGGAGTCCGCGAAGGGCGGGACCGGGCCACGGGCGCAGGACGGAAGGGCGACGGAGGCCGAGGTCTCGCTGGGGGTGGGCGGGTCCCTGGACGACGAGGCCGCCTGGCTGTTGAGGGTGAGCCGGGCCTTCGCGTCCTCGCCGGTCGTGAGGGAGTGCAGGGCACGGGCACGGGCCGACGGGGAGGATCGGGAGGATCGGGAGGGTCGGGGTGAGAATCCTGGCGAACGCCGCCAAGATGGCAGCCCATGTGAAGACGGTGGAGCTGGCCTCCATCTGAGCTGATAGATTTTCAGTCCTGGCCGAATCAGTGCCATGTGAACTAAGATGAATCTCGCTGCACCTCACATACATGCTGGCTCAAGCCGAGGTCGGGACATGCCTGAGACGGACAAAGACGGGACGCAGTCGCTCGCCGACAAGATCGAACGACTCTTCCACGTGGTCCGCCGTCCCGACCGCACGCCCCACAGCAACGAGGAAGTGGCCCGCGCGTGCCGTGAGTCGACCGGAGAGAGCTTCTCCGCCACCTATCTGTGGCAGTTGCGCACCGGGCGCCGCGACAACCCGACCAAGCGTCACCTCGAAGCCCTCGCCGGTTTCTTCCAGGTGCCGCCCGCGTACTTCTTCGACGGGGAAGAAGCCGCGGCCATCGGCCGGGAGCTCGAAGTCCTGGGAGCCCTGCGGGACGTGGGAGTGCAGCGAGTGGCCCTGCGCGCGGTCGGACTGTCGCCGGAGGGACTCGACACCGTCGGCGAGCTGATCGACGTCATCGCCCGCCACGAAGCGGTGCGAAGCCGAGAACAGCGCCACGAGGAACGGGACGCAACACCATGAACACAGCTGAGATGGGGGACGGCGTGAGCGGCGGAGAGATCTACTTCAGCAACAACTACCACGACCAGTGCGAGCAGTACGGGTCGGGCGCCGGCTTCCAGTTCGACTTCTACTGCTCCCGCTGCCGCGACACGTGGCGCTCGCCTTTCGAGCCGTACAACCGTGGCCGTATGGCGGGCTGGGCCCAGAAGGTCTCCGGTTTCACCTCCGGGCTCCTCGGCGGCAACAGCTACAGCGCCTCGCGCGCGGTGGACGGATTCGCCGAGGCCGGCTGGGGCTCGGCCAGGGACGAGGCGTTCCGCCGTGCCATCGACGGCGCCCAGTCGCACTTCAACCGCTGCCCCCGGTGCACGGACTACGTCTGCGACCGTTGCTGGAACGCGGGGCAGGGAATGTGCCTGCAGTGCCTGCCGGACACGGCGGCAGAAGCGCTCGCCGCCCGGCAGCAGGGCCTCAATGACGCGGTGTCCGACCGTTCCTACGCCGTCGGGCAGCAGAGCGGCCAGAGCTTCGACGTGAACACCGCCCGCCAGTTGGTGTGCCCCCAGTGCTCCACCGAGACCCGGGGGGCCGCCTACTGTCCCGGCTGCGGGCATCACTTGGCCCAGGCCGATCCGTGCGGTTCGTGCCGGAACCCCGTACCGCAGGGTGCCGCCTTCTGCCCCTCCTGCGGCACTCGCAGGTAGGTCCTCCTGGGGCGCAGGCGCCTTCCACCGACAGGCCCCCGCCAGGCCGCGTCGAGACGCGCACGGGTGACATGCGTGTCACGTGCTGTCGGCCGAACGAGCAGGTACGGGTGGCGTCGGTGGACCACGCGTTGAAGAGACGGCTGTCGGAGTCCGCCCGCGTCCCACCGAGCGCGGCGCGGACGGGTGCCGGACGCAATGGGCGCCGGACGGAGTTCGCGGCCGTGCAGTCCTGCGTGGCCCGGCAGCGGACGTCCTCACGCGGGGGCCGTACGGCCGCGGGTGCGGCGCGGATTGTTCGGCGGCCCTGCTGACGGGCGTACGCCGGGCCTGTCCCCTGGCCTTGTCCGCCGGGAACCGCAGTCCCTTTTCCGGATGAGTGACCTGGCGCAGACCATGCCGAAGACACGGCGCGATTCGGTCCGGCCTGGTCCGCCGGTGCACCGTCGATTTTAGAAGGTCACCGCTTGGGGGACACGTAGCTGCGTGGTCCCGACGACGTGAGGCGGTGACGTGCAGGTGAGCGACGCTTCGCGTCGGCCGTACCGAAAGCCGGGTGCGGAACACGTTGGCCGTCGTGGTGCCGGTCGCGGGCAGCCACGCATGCGCTACGTCGTGCTGGGGAGCCGGCCTGCTCGCGGAGTGGGGGCGGTGGCCCGGGCGCACCGGGCCTCGACAGTGGTGCGGCGAACCGGTGACGGCGCGGTCGTACACCACGGGTTGACGGTGGGTGCCGCCTACGCATGGCGGCTGCTGGTGCTCGGTGCGGCCGTCTACGCGGGTTTTGTGATTCTGGGCCGTCTGCAACTGGTCGCCGTGGCGCTGTTCCTCGCGTTGGTCGTGACCTCCGTACTGCGTCCCCTCGCCGATCTGCTGGCGCGGTGGATGCCGAGAACCCTGGCGGTGGTGCTGAGTGTCGTAGGAAGCCTGATGGTGTTCCTCGGCCTGCTGGCGCTGGTCGGCGAGCTGGTGGCGAGCGAATGGGACCGGCTGGGGCAGCAGTTCAGCGGCGGCATCGGGCGCATCGAGCGGTGGCTGCAGGGCTCGCCCTTCCATGTGAGCCCCACGGTGACGGAGGACCTTCAGAGCAAGGTGAACACCTTCGTCTCCGAGCATCGCTCCACACTGATCAGCAACGCTGTGACGGGCGCCGGACGGCTGGTGGAGGTGCTGACCGCGGCGGTTCTCGCACTGTTCTGCTCCCTGTTCTTCGTTCACTCCGGCGACCGGTTCTGGCACCGGTTCCAAGGATGGCTGCCGCCGCGAGCGCGCGACCCGTGGAATCGTGCGGGCCGCGCGGCCTGGCGGACCTTCGCCGGGTACACGCGGGGCATCGTCATCGTGGCGGCCACCAACGCCGTACTGGTCGGCATGGCGTTGTTCGCATTGCGCGTGCCGCTGGCCCTGCCGCTGACGATTCTGGAGTTCTTCGCCGCGTTCATCCCGCTGGTGGGGTCACCCATCGCGCTGAGCGTGGCCACGGTGGTCGCCCTGGCCTCACGAGGGCCGGTCATCGCGCTCGTGGTGCTCGCGCTGATCGTCGTCGTCGGCCAGATCGAGGGCCACGTACTGCATCCGCTGGTGCTGAGCTGGGCGGTCCGGCTGCACCCGGTCGTCGTGGCCGTCTCGGTCATCGCCGGCGGCATCCTGGCCGGAGTGATCGGCGCGGTCGTGGCGGTGCCGATGGTGTCGGTGGCCTGGGCGGTGTCCGGCGAACTGCGCGGCCCGCCTGATCCGGGCCGACGGGGAAGGGCAGCAGACCGAGACACAGGCTCGGTCAAGCGAGCGGCGCTGCCGCGGTGAAAGACTGACAGACCTGACCGGCGCAACGAGAAGGCGCGTCTCCCGGACGTCGTCGCCGTCCAGCGGGGGAGCGCGTTCGTCCTCGTGTTGTCGATCGTCTCGATCGTCACGGCCCGTTCGTGTTTCCGGTCGCCATCGCGCTGCCCGCTGAACTCTTCCGGTCGAGCACCAGTCGCCGCTCGGCGGACGCGCTGCCGGTCTAGCCGTCGTCCCGCGGGCCTGAACGGTGTTCCCCCCGTGGGGCGGTGGGACCGGGTGCCGTGGCCGGTCGGCTCGGCTGTTCGCCGAACGCGGGGATCTGCGGGCCCTGCGGCAGTCGCTGGACGAGGATGAAGGACGTCACGGCGGCCAGCACCACCAGGGCCACGGTGTCCACATTGCCCAGCAGGAGTACGACCAGGACCACGCTGCTCACGGGCAGCCGCAGGGCGGCGGTCACCGAGGCCGCCATCCCGGCCGCCATCGCCGGCACCAGCCCCAGACCGGGCAGCGGCGCCAGCAGCACACCGGCCGCCCCGCCCAGGAACAGGGCAGGGAAGACCGGGCCGCCGCGCAGGCCGCCCAGACACAGGGTGTACGCGAGGCTCTTGAAGACCAGCACCGCCACGAGGGCGCCCACCGGCCACGCATGCGGATTCCGGGCCAGGTCGGTCAGGGCGGATTCCCCGGACAGGGCCGCGTCGGCCGGTGAACGTCCGGTGGCCACCGCGTAGAGCGTGATGGAGACAGCAGCGCCCAGCGCGCACAGGGTGGTGTTCCGCACCGTCCGGGTCGTCACGAAGCGCGCCGTGTAGCGCCCACCCACGAAGACCCAGTGGACCAGGAAGCCGAGGGCCGGTGCCAGCAGGAGCACCCACAGCACGTCGGCCCAGTCCAGGGGAGGCGGTGTCGGCAGACCGATGTTCAGGCTCCCGGTCGCGAAGCCGGTCCAGTGGACGAACCCGGTGAAGATCAGGTCTCCCACCCCGCTGGCCAGCAGGGCCGGCAGCATCACCGCGTACAGCTGCGGTCCGCCCACACCCGCCACTTCCATCAGCAGTACGGCCCCCACGACCGGGTTCCCGAAGAGTGCGGAGATGGCGGCGGCGGCGCCGGCCGCGCCGAGCAGTGCCGTGCTCGATTCGGTCTCCGGTGCCCGGGCCAGCTTCGCGAAGAGCAGCGCCAGTCCGCCGCCCATCGCGATCAGTGGCGCCTCGGGACCCAGCACCGCGCCGAGTGGCAGGCCGGCCAGAGCGGCGATGAGAACACCCGGCAGGGCTTGCCGGGTGACACCGCCCGAGTGCAGGCCACCGGCCGGAACGTGTCCGCCCCGGCCCGGGAGGTGCTTGACCACCAGGCCGACGATCAGACCGGCCACCGTCAGCAGGGGAAGCCCCCACCACCAGGGTGCGTGCTGCCGGCCCAGGTGCTTGGGCCAGTCCGTCCAGAGCAGCTGTTCCAGTTGGTGGATCGCCACAAGGAACCAGAAGGCGATGAGCGACACCGGAATGCCGATCAGGCCGCAGAAGACCAAGGCCTTGCGGTACTCCGGCCTGCCCAGCATCGTCCGTAGCAGATCGGCTTCCGGAGGCTGACCGCGTGGCGGCGGCCCGGAGCCGCTCCCCGACGTGGTTCCGGCGATGAGTCCTCCCGAGTTCGGCGCCGCGCCCGGTGGCGCGTCAGCGTGAACACCGTATGGCGGATCGTCACATATCGACATGAACATACACTCGGTGGCTCGGCTCTGCTCGCGGTCGGCCGCCGTCCGCCGACGTTGCCGAGTGCCGGACCGTGGCCGCGCGGCGGTCTTCCGGCTGGACCGGAGTCCACGCGCACTCTGCGACGTATCGGCCGCGGACGATCCGCGGTGGCGAGCCGCCATGGGCACTCGTGCACGGCAAGCGACGGGGCAACGGTCTCTGCCGCAGATCGCGCGCTGCGCTGCGCTGCACGCGCGGCGTCGCGGGAGAAGCCCGGAGGGTCCGGTGCGGCCGTAGCCCGGCCGGGTGGCAGTGCGGCCGAAATACGTTCGTGGGGCGTGCCGGTCCGTCCCGTCTCCGGCGCAGGGTGTTTCCGTCGGGAAGCCGGGTATGCGACGGCTTTCGTGCCCCGCCCCGGCGGGCCGGCCATGGCTCGGCGGCCTCCCGTGAGTCGCCCGTTCCCGGCCGCACGGCCGTGGGCTCTCCGGGGCGGCGGGCCTGCCGTCCCAAGCGCCGAAGGAGAGATCGTGGTGGCAGCAGAAGTCGAGCATCGTGGGGCGTCCGCACAGCTTCTCAGGGGGCAGAAAGCGCTCGTGACCGGCGCCAACTCGGGCATCGGCCTGGCGACCGCCGTTGCGCTGGGGCGGGCTGGAGCGGACGTGGTGGTGAACTACGTCGTCGGTGCGCACGAGGCAGAGAAGGTCGTGCAGGAGATCGAGGGCTTCGGAGTCCGCGCCTACGCGCACGAGGCCGACGTGTCCGACGAGGACCAGGTGACCGCCATGGTCGCGCGGATGGTCGAGGAGTTCGGCACGATCGACATCATGGTGGCCAACGCGGGCCTCCAGCGGGACGCAGCCGTCACGGAGATGACGCTCGCCCAGTGGCAGAAGGTCATCGAGGTCAATCTGACCGGCCAGTTCCTGTGCGCGCGGGAGGCGGCCAAGGAGTTCATCCGGCGCGGCGTGGTGGAGGAGGTCTCCCGCTCGGCCGGAAAGATCATCTGCATGAGCTCGGTCCACCAGATCGTCCCGTGGTCGGGCCACGTGAACTACGCCTCCTCCAAGGGCGGTGTGGGCATGCTGATGCAGACCCTCGCCCAGGAGCTGGCCCCCAAGAGGATCAGGGTCAACGCGATCGCGCCCGGTGCCATCCGCACGCCCATCAACCGCGACGCCTGGTCCACCCCGGAGGCCGAGGCCGATCTGCTGCGCCTCATCCCGTACCGCCGTGTGGGCGACCCGGAGGACATCGCCAACGCCGTTGTCGCCATGGCGTCCGACCTGCTCGACTACGTCGTCGGCACCACCCTCTACGTCGACGGCGGAATGACGCTCTTCCCCGGCTTCGCCACCGGAGGCTGATCTCCGATGCAGGATCATGTCACGCCCCGCCGGGTGGTGATCCTCGGTGGGGGGTTCGCCGGGCTGTTCGCCGCCCGCGCGCTGCGGCAGTCACCGGTGGCCGTGACCGTGGTCGACCGCCGTGCCCACCACCTCTTCCAGCCTCTGCTGTACCAGTGCGCCTCCGGGATCCTGTCCGAGGGGCAGATCGCCCAACCGCTCCGCGGGGTCCTGCGGCGCCATCACAACGTGAAATGCGTGCTCGCCGAGGCGACCGACGTGGACGCCGGCGCCCGGCTGGTGCACGCCCGCAGACCCGGGGGCGCCATGGTCCAACTGCCCTACGACGATCTGATCGTGGCGGTGGGCATGCGCCAGTCCTACTTCGGGCACGACGAGTTCGCCGCGCACGCCCCCGGCATGAAGACCCTGGACGATGCGCTGGACATCCGCCGACGGATCTACCGGGCGTTCGAGATGGCCGAGACGGCGGCGAACGACCGGGAACGGCAGCAGTGGCTCACCTTCGCGCTCGTCGGCGGAGGACCGACCGGCGTCGAACTCGCCGGACAGATCAGGGAGATCGCCGGTCACACGCTCGACCGGGAGTTTCACAGGATTGAATCCGCCAAGGCCCGGGTGCTGCTCTTCGAGGGGTCGGGCGCGGTGCTGGGCGCGTTCGGTCCCAAGCTGGCTCATCGTGCGGCCCGGTCCCTGCGGCACCTCGGCGTCGAGCTCCACCTGGGCAGGAGGGTCACCGGCATCGACGCGCACGGCCTGACGGTACGCGATCACGACGGCCGGACGACCCGGTTCGACGCACGCACCGTGCTGTGGACGGCGGGTGTCGAGGCCCCGCCGATCGCCGCCGCGCTGGCCCGGGCGACCGGCGCCGAACAGGACAGGGCGGGCCGCATCCTCGTCGAACCCGACCTCACCGTCCCCGGCCATCCGGAGATCCGGGTCACCGGCGATGTGATGAGTCTCAACCGGCTGCCCGGCCTGGCCGAGGTCGCCATGCAGTCGGGCGCCTACGCCGGCCGGAGCCTGCGCCATGCCGTCGAGGGCAGGACCAAACAGCAGAAGCCCTTCACGTACCTGGACATCGGCAGCGCCGCCTACATCGCCCGCGGCCGCGCCGTCGTCAAGGCCGGCCCGTTGCACCTGTCCGGCTTCACCGGCTGGCTGGCCTGGCTCTTCATCCACCTGGCCTTCCTCACCGGCTTCCGCAGCCGGCTGGGCGCGGTGCTCGGCTGGTCCGTCGCCTTCGCCACCGGCTCACGCCGCGAACGAGCATTCACCGCGCGCGGCACGGACACTTCGGCAGACCGGGCGCCCGGACCGAAACCGCCACCGCCGCCTCCCTGAGTAAGGCCGCCCCGGCCGCCCCGGCCGGTCCTCCGCAGCCCCCGCACCGCATCCCGTCCCTCCTCAGCCCAGCCCCGCAGGGCAGACCATCGAGGCGCACATGCTCAGTACCGCCGTCCTCGCGGCGAACAACGTCCCGGCCCAGCTCCTGCCGGCTCGCGAACTGATGGCCTTCACCCTGGCCTCACACATTCTGTTGGTCCCCTTCGGAGTCGCCCTGCCCTTCATCACCCTCCTGATGCACTACCGGGGGCTGCGCCGGGACTGCCCCGTCGCCCTCCAGCTCGCGCGGCGCTGGTCGGCGGTGATGGCCGTCCAGTTCGCCATCGGCATCGTCACCGGCACCGTGCTGTCCTTCGAGTTCGGCCTGCTGTGGCCGGGCATGATGGGCCGCTGGGGCGACGTCTTCGGCCTCGGGTTCGGCGTCGAGGCATGGGCGTTCTTCCTCGAGGCCGTCCTCATCGCGATCTATCTCTACGGATGGCGCCGGCTCAGGCCCTGGACCCACTTCTGGCTCGCGGTGCCGCTTCCGCTGGCCGCCCTGATGGGGGCGTTCGGCATCATCGCGGCCAACTCATGGATGAACACCCCCCAGGGGTTCGGCCTCGACGCCCAGGGCAGACCGATCGACGTCGACGTACAACAGGCCGTCTTCTCCCCGATGTTCGGCCCCGAGTACTGGCACTTCGTGGTCGCGATGCTCCTGACCGCCGGCTACGTGGTCGCCGGTGTGTACGCGGTCGGCTGGCTGCGCGGGCGCCGCGACCGCTACCACCGGCTCGGATTCACCGTGCCGTTCACGGTTGCCGCGGTCCTCACCCCGGTCCAGTTCGTGCTCGGCGACTCCGCGGCCCGCGCCGTCTTCCACAAGCAGCCGATCAAGTTCGCCGCCACGGAGCTCGTCTGGAGGACCGACACGCACGTACCGGAGTACGTGTTCGGACGGCTGAAGGCCGACGGGACGGTCTCGGGCGGACTCAGGATCCCCCAGCTGGACTCGATCCTCGCCGGCTTCAGGCCCAGCACCCGGGTGACCGGGCTGACGTCGGTGCCGGCCTCCGACCGCCCCACCGTCGTCCAGGCCACCGTCGCGCACTGGGCCTTCGACATCATGGTCACCGTCGGCAGCGTGCTGATCCTGCTCGCGCTCTGGTACGCATGGTCCTGGTGGAGACATCGGGACAACCCACGCAACCGGTGGTTCTACCGCTGCGCCGCTCTCGCGGGAGCCGCCTGCCTGATCGCCGTGGAGTGCGGGTGGATCACCACGGAAGTCGGCCGGCAGCCGTGGATCGTCTACCACCACATGAGGGTCTCGGAGGCGGTGACCCGTGCGGGCGCCGGATCGCTGTGGGCGATGCTCGGCATCGTCATGGTCGTGTACGTGGCCGTGTTCGGCGCGTTCCTCGCGGTCGTCCTCACGATGCGCACCCGCTGGCGCATCGCCGACGAAGGCTGGGCCGCCGCGCGCGCCGAGCTGCCGCCGGAGACCGACACCCCGTACGGGCCCAGAAGCGAGCCCGTGCCCGCGACCGCCGGGGCCGCGCCGGAGCGCGGGTCCGGCAAGACCTCCGGCGGTGCGTCGTAGTGGCCGCGCTCAGCGCATGGGTGCTGGTGATCGCGATCGCCGCCTACGCCTGCGCCGGGGGCACCGACTACGGCGCGGGCTTCTGGGACCTGCTGGCCGGCGGCGCCGAACGAGGCAAGCGGCCCCGCTGGCTCGTCGACCACGCCATGGCACCGGTGTGGGAGGTCAACAACGTCTGGTTGATCTTCGTTCTGGTCGTCATGTGGACCGGGTTCCCGACGGTGTTCCAGGCCGTCTTCTCCGCGATGTGGCTGCCGCTGGCCCTTGCCGCCGTAGGACTGGTGCTCCGCGGTGCCGGGTTCGCCCTGCGCAAGCCGACCCGCCGCCTGGCCCAACAGCGGGTCTACGGCGCGATGTTCGCCATCTCGTCGCTGGTGACGCCGTTCTTCCTCGGCACGGTGCTCGGCGGTGTCGCCTCCGGGCGGGCCACGGTCGGCACGGCCGCTTCCGTGGACGCCTGGGCCAATGGAACCTCCGTCCTCGTGGGGCTGCTGGCCATCGCCGCCACCGCGTTCCTCGGGGCGGTCTTCCTCTGCTCCGACGCGGTGCGGTTCGGCGCCGAAGACCTCGTCGACTACTTCCGCCGACGGGCGCTGACCGCCTTCGCCGCGGTCGTCGTCCTCGCCCTCATCGGCCTGCCCGTGACCCACGACGACGCCCGCTACGTCTGGGTCGGCCTCACCCGGGGCCTGGGCCTGCTCCTGGTGATGCTGGCCGCGGTGGCGGGTCTGGCCACGGTGCTGCTGCTGTGGCGCCGGTCCTTCGGCTGGTCCCGCGGCACCTCGGTGGCGAGCGTCGCGCTGACCGTTGTCGCCTGGGGCTTCGCGCAGCGGCCCTACGCGCTTCCCACCTCGCTGACGGTTGCGGAGGCGGCCGGTGCCGCCCATACCCTGCGGTGGCTGATGATCGTCACCGGCATCGCGGTCGTTCTGGTCGGCCCGGCACTGGTCCTGCTCTACCGGCTCGACACCATGGGTGAGCTGGAGGAACTCACCGACGCCGACACCGGCGCCGCCAGAACACCGGGGGACAACCTGTAGCGGCGCAGCGTCGGCTCCTTGAGGGCGGGTGACTGCTCGTCAGCTCAGTCGGGCGGCGATGTGGTCGCCGACCCGCAGGGCGTTGGCGATGGCGGTCAGGGACGGGTTCACCGCGCCGATGCTGGGGAAGAAGCTGGTGTCCACGACGTAGAGGTTGTCGAGGTCGTGGGCCTTGCAGGTGGCGTCGAGGGCCGAAGTGCGCGGGTCGTGCCCGAAGCGCACGGTGCCGGCCTGGTGCGCGGTGGCGCCGATCGGCATGCCCTTGTGCAGGTAGATGCTGTGATCCAGCAGGTGGTGCTCGTGCATGCCCAGGTGGCCGAGCACCCCCCGCAGTTTGTGCTGGAGGCGCCTGAGCCCGGCGATGTTGTTCTTCTCGTCCAGAGCCAGGTGGACGGCGTCGTCCTTGTCGAGGGTGACCCTGCTCTCGGGCAGGGGGAGGTCCTCCCCGCACAGCCAGAAGTCGACGGCGTGGTGCGCCAGTACCTCGAACGGCATGTCGGGCATGACGGCACCGGCCCAGCGTGGTGCCTCGCCGTGGATCTGGTCGGCGTCCGACTTGCCGAGCATCTGGATGCCGCCCAGCGGATACTCCCAGTCGTCCGCGCCCAGGTACCAGTCGTTCAGCGCCAGGGTCTTCTGGAATCGGGTGGGGTTCGGTTCCTTCGACACGGCCATCAGGGCCAGGTTGTTGTGGCGCATGTAGTGGCGTCCCACCACGTCCGAGCTGTTGGCCAGGCCGCCGGGGTGCCTGTCGTTGGCCGAACGCAGCAGCAGAACGGCGGAGTTGACCGCACCGGCGGCGACGACCACGATGTCGGCGCCGAACGTCTCGGTCGTTCCGTTCCCGAGCTCGGCGACGACCCTGCTGACGGTGCGTCCGGTCGGGTCGGTCTCCAGGCGCCGCACGTTCGCGTCGGTCACCATCGTGACGTTGTCGTACCTGAGGGCCGGGTCGACGCAGATCACCTGTGCGTCGGACTTGGCGCCCACCAGACAGGGGAAGCCGTCGACCCGGTCGCAGCGGATGCAGACGCTGTCGTGGGTGGCCCGGCCGTGCTCGTCCTGGGTGAGGTTCACGCCGATGGGCAGGTGGAAGGGGTGAAGGCCGATCTTCCCCAGGTCGTCGCTGAGTTGCTGGATACGCGCCTCGTGCTCGACCGGCGGATAGGCGTACTGTGCGCCGGTCGGCCCCTCGGTGGGGTCCTCGCCGTGCCGGCCGTGCACCAGGTAGAGGTGTTCGGCCTGGGTGTAGTACGGCTCCAGATCCTCGTAGCGGATGGGCCATTCCGGAGAGATGCCGTCGTGGTGGCGCAGTTCGCCGAAGTCCTCGGGCCGGAGCCGGAAGAGCGCGGCACCGTAGAACTTCGTGTTGCCCCCGACGTAGTAGTTCACCTCAGGGGGGAACCGGTGGCCGTCCTTGTCGTACCAGAACTCGGGGGCGCGGTACTTGCCCTTGACGAAGACGGCGGTGGAGTCCCAGTTGTCCCGCTCCCGTGGCAGGTAGCCGCCGCGTTCCAGGAGCAGGACCCGTTTGCCGGTGGGGGCCAGCCGGTGGGCGAGCGTACCGCCGCCCGCGCCCGTACCGATGACGATGACGTCGTAGTGCTGATCGTCGGCCATGGGGAGTCCCCGTTCTCGGAGTCGTCGGCTGTCCTGGCCGTAGCGCCCGTCCGGGGGTCTCCGGGCTGTGCCGTTCCGCACGGCCGCTGACGCAGTGGGGATATGCGGCGCCGGTTTCCAAATTATCCGGCTTGGCGGGTGGCGGCGACCGGGCAATGTCGAACGGGTGTACGGTCAGTCGATCTCGCCCAGTGCCCGTACCGCCTCGTCGACGATCACCCGCGGGTCGGCCGCGGCGTCGACGGTCAGGCCGGGCTCGTCCGGCCGCAGCGGTTCGAGGACGGCGTACTGGGAGTCCACCAGCCGGGCGGGCATGAAATGGTCGGCGCGGCCTGCGACCCGCCGGCCGGCGGTCACCCGGTCGAGCGCCAGATACAGGAAGCACACACCTGCGCCCGCCCCGCGCAAGGCATCCCGGTAGGCGTACTTGAGGGCCGAGCACGCCATCACCCCGCCGCGGCCGTCGTCGATCGCCTCGTGGATCCAGTCGGCGAGGGACAGCAGCCACGGCCGGCGGTCCTCGTCGTCGAGCGGATGGCCCGCTGCCATCTTGGCGCGGTTCGCGGGGGAGTGGACGTCGTCCCCGTCCAGGAAAGGCACCTTGAGCCGTCGCGCGAGCAGTCGTCCCACGGTGGACTTCCCCGACCCCGAGACGCCCATGACCACGACGACTCCGGTGGCCCTGTGAGTGGTTCGCACAACGTTCCTCCGAGGTGGCGCCTGTTCGCAGCCGGCCGTCGGCAAGGGGCTGCGGCGAGCAGCACGTCGTCCGGCGAGAGGCCCGAACACGCCCCCCACAGTGCGGCGTACCGGCTTTCGCCTCGCGCCGGCCGACCGCACCGCCTCCTGGCGCTGATGCGGGACGGCGCCCTGCCGGTGGACGTGGCCAGGGGAGCGATGGTGGGCCCCGACGCGGTGCTCGCCGAACTCGCGACGGGACGGTTGAGGACGGCCCGTGATCAGGAGCCGGGGCGCGACGGCTCACAGGACGGCGATCGGATTGACCGGGGAGCCGGTGGCCTCCGGCAGCCTCAGCGGGGCGATCACGCAGAGGAACGACCATCGTCCCTCCGCCTCGCACAGCGGTGCCAGATCCTCGAACTGCAGGTAGTCCAGCAGGTGCAGGCCCATGGCGTGGATCGCCAGCACATGTACGGGGAAGCCGACCCTCTCGGTGGAACTCGGGGCGGTGTCGTTGTTGCCGTCGCCGCCCAGCACGGCGACCCGCCGGTCCGCCAGGAACTCCATCGCGGACGGATGCAGACCCGCGCGTGCGTCCGCCGCGTGCCAGGCGCCCAGTTCCCTGCGCCGTCGGCGGTGGCCGACCCTGACGAACAGGAGGTCGCCCTCGCCCACGCGGACGTGCTGGTCGGTCTCGGCCGCGGTGAGGTCGTCGAGGGTCACGTGATCCCCCGGTTCGAGCCACGGCACGCCGCGCAGCCGCGGGATGTCCAACAGCACGCCACGTCCCACGATCCCGTCGCGCGCCGCCTCGACGGAAAGTGCCGTGGCGCCGTCCGCCGTGATGCTGCTCGCGCTCACGCCGCCGTGCAGTGTGCCGTCGTAGACCACGTGGCACAGGGCGTCGAGGTGGCTGTCGGCATCGTCGTGCACGTTCATCGCGAAGCTGTCCCTCGCGAACTGGAGCCTGCCCGGGGCGTGTTCCCGCGGCTGCCCGGTCATCGTGTGCCGCGCGGGCTCCGGGTCGTCGGGACCGGACCGCGTCTCCACCGGCGCGGCGAGCGTGACCGTCCGGCCGGTCCGCACCTCCCGGGTGGCGGCCCGTACCCGCGCGGGGGTGAGCGCGGCCAGGGCACCCCGATCACCCCTGGCCCAGGCGGCGCGTGTGACCATGCGCCGGTAGAGCACGTCGAACTCGTCCTCGGTCAGCCGCGGAGGTCGTGCCGGACTCGGACGCGTGACCACGGGTCAGCGTCCGTGTTCCGCGTCGAGCGCCTCGTCGAGCGTGATGGCGGCCATGATCAGGGACAGATGGGTGAACGCCTGCGGGAAGTTGCCCAGTTGCTCCCCGCTCGGACCGACCTCCTCGGCGAACAGGCCGACGTGGTTGGCGTACGTCTGCATCTTCTCGAAGGCGTAGCGGGCCTGGGGCAGCCGCCCCGCCCGGGCCAGGGCGTCGACGTAAAGGAAGGTGCAGAGGCTGAACGTGCCCTCCGAGCCGCGCAGTCCGTCCGGTGATGCCGCCGGATCGTAGCGGTAGACAAGGCTGTCGGAGACGAGCTTGCGGTCCATCGCGTCAAGGGTGGAGAGCCAGGACGTCGCCCACGGAGCGGTGAAGCCGACAGCGGGCATGAGCAGCAGCGAGGCGTCCAGGACGTCGCCGTCGTAGTGCTGGACGAAGGCGCGCTCCTTCTCGCTCCAGCCGCGTTCCATGACCTGGTCGAACACGGCGTCCCTCGCCGTGCGCCACCGCTCCACGTCGGCGGGCCGGCGGAAGTGGTCGGCCAGGCGCAGCCCGTGGTCGAAGGCGACCCACGACATCAGCCGGCTGTAGGTGAAGTCCTTGCGGCCGCCGCGGGTCTCCCAGATGCCCTCGTCCGGCCGGTCCCAGTGGTCGGCCAACCAGTCCAGCGTCCTGGCGAGCGTCTGCCATCCCCCGAAGCTGGCCTGCTGGGCGATCTCGCGCCCGTGGGACACCGCGTAGAGGGCCTCGCCGTAGATGTCCAGCTGGAGCTGGTCGGCGGCGCCGTTGCCGATGCGGACCGGGGACGAGCCGCGGTAGCCCTCGAAGTGATCGAGCGTCTCCTCCGGCAGGTCGGGATCGCCGTCGATCCGGTACATCGTCTGGAGCGCCTCCTCCTCCTTGCCCTCGCGCTCACGCAGCCTGTCCATCAGCCAGTGGACGAAGGCGGTGGCCTCCTCGACGAAGCCGAGATCCAGCATGGCCCGCACCGACAGCGCGCCGTCGCGTACCCAGGTGAACCGGTAGTCCCAGTTGCGCTCTCCGCCGACCTGTTCGGGCAGACCCATGGTGGCCGCCGCGACGAGGGCGCCGGTGGGGGCGTAGGTGAGGAGCTTGAGCGTGATGACCGAACGGTGCACCAGCTCGGGCCATCGTCCGCGGTAGCGGGACCGGCGCAGCCAGTGCTGCCAGAACCGGCTGACCTCCTCCAGCTGCCCGGTGAGGCCCTCGACCGTGGGAGACGCCGGCGCCAGGCCGCCGGACGCGCAGACCGTGAACACGACACCGCCGGACTCGCCGGTGCGCAGCGTCACCTTGCCGCGCACGTCCTGGCCGTCCCGCTCCAGCGGGAAGGTGGACTGCAGGTGCGCGTCGATCCCGGGGGCCCTGAACACGGCGCCGCTGTCACCGAGTTCGAGCTCGTGCTCGGCCCGGCCGTAGTCGAAGCGCGGCCGGCACTCGAGCGTGAAGTCGACGGTGCCCCGCACGGCACGCACCACGCGGAGCAGACTGTGACGGTCGGTCGCGGTGCGGGTCCGGTCCGGAGGCATGAAGTCGACCACCTCGCCCACCCCGTCCGGCGACATGAACCGGGTCACCAGAACCGCCGTGTCGGGGTAGTAGAGCTGCTTGCAGGTCGCGTCGGGATGCGCGGGGGCCAACCGCATGTACCCGCCGCCGTCGTGGTCGAGCAGCGCGGCGAAGATGCTGGGCGAATCGAACCGGGGAGCGGCGAACCAGTCGACGACGCCCTGCGACGAGACGAGCGCGGCGGTCTGCAAGTCGCCCACCAGGCCGTGTTCGGCGATGGGAGGGTAGCGGTCCATTGCTGCTCCCAAATCTCGGGAACCCCCTGCATCCCTCCACTATCCGGCACCCCTGCAGTCCCTGCCATGCCGGCGCGGTCGAGGCCCGACGGCCGAAGGGGCACCGGCCACGGCAGCCGGCGTTCGAATGCGGCAGCCGCGCGCCGACGCCCTTGTGACGCAAGGTCGACCGGGCGTGGGCACGGGCGCCGGTGTGCAGTTGCCGATCGCCGCGCCGGACGACGCCACCTCGGCCGCCGGAGCCGAGCACCGCCTTCGGGTGCCGGGCAGCCCCGGAGAGGTGTTACCGAACGTGGTCGACCGGCCACACGCGGACCCGTCCCCGGCACGAGGGCGCCGTCGCATCCCGTGCGGCCGCAAGTCGAGCGACGGAGGCCGCCCATGGCGACGATTCTGCTCCGACTGGTGCGCCCGGCCGCTCGCACCTCCGGGAAACGGGGCTGCTCACCGGCGGTCGCTACGCCCTCCCCCTGGTCGTCGTTCGCGGCGTTCCCGTCCTTGCCGTCCTTCCCGTCCTTCGCGTACTTCCTGTCCTTGGCGTCCTTCCCGGACTGGCGCGGAACTCCGACGGCGACGCGGTCGAGAGCGGCATGCACACGGGCGCGGCACACGCCGGGCGCGGCGGCACGCCACTCCTCCCCGTCACCGCCTTCGCGGCCCCGCGACAGGGCCACCGGCCTTCGGAGTTGGCATGACTACCTCCCCTTGTCGAGGTGTGGCCTGGGTGCCCTGGCCTGGGTCAGGGACACGACCCCCGACGACGCCGCCTACATCACGATGACGGAAGAGAAGACGCCGGGGCGTCGATCAGGAGGCGCGTGCGCGAGACGTCCGCCCCGGGGCGTCGCCGTCAGGCGACCAGATCGGCGATGCTCCGGGCTGTCAACCACAGACCGGTGACCAGGGAGAGCATGACGATCAGCTGTTCCTGGTGCTGCTCCAGCCAGGTTCGCAGAGCGTTCAACCGCGCGTTCGCGACGTCGGGCGCCCGCACCGTGAAGAGCTCCATGGCGACAAGGCTGAGTGTGGCGAGCAGACAGTAGCCGGTCAGCGCGAGCCAGTCGGAGAGAGTGGACAGGTCCGCGTCGACGGCGGTCGCGGCGCCGGCACCGACCAGTGCCCAGGGCTGCAGCAGCCAGGCCAGACCGGCCGCCGCGGCCAGAGACGCGTTGTCGATACGGGCGGCCCATCGTGGCGGACCGTGCGGGCGGGGCGGTCGGCGATGCCGGTATGCGCTATACAGCACCAGTGCCAGGCCGATGGCCAGTTTCGCGTCGATCACGGCAGTCGAGGGGACGCTGTGACGGGCCGGAGGATGCCCTCCGGTCACCAGCACCACGCAGGCGATCACGGCAATCAGGTTGGCCAGCCACGACAACAGGAACGCAAGGCCCTGGCGGACACCGCGCCGCGAGGAGAGCAGCAGGATGAAAGCGCTGTTGTGCAAAGGCCCCAGAGTGATGGCCGTAGCGATCACGACCAGGTCGAGGACCATCGGATCAGCCGCTCCTGGCACGGGACGCGTCGGAGCCCTCGAACTGGACCAAGACGTCCGTCAGGGCCGTAGCCATAGCGTTGAGACGCCCTCCACGAGTTTGACGTTGACGAAAGCCCTGTGCATCTCTCCGGTCCGGCGCCGACCGGGGAGGCGCTTGCTCGTACGGTCTTTCCTCTCGGGCCGGGTTCGAGCCGTACCCCACCCGGCGGGCGGCCGCTCGCCGCGGCGGCACCAGGCCGTCGGGCCTTCAGTCGACCCTACGTCCGTACCTCGGGGGCGGCCACACGAGGAGTGGGGCGCTGACGCGGCCCAGCCGGCCGTCGATCACGGTCACGCGTCGCCGCCCTGGCGCCGGCGGCGGGCTGTTTCCAGGAGGCGGAGCCAGATCTCGCTGACCGTCGGATAGCTGGGCACGACGTGCCAGAGCACGGACAAGGGGATGCGCGCGACGATTGCCGTAGTCGCGGAATGTACGAGTTCAGCGATGCCCGTCCCGACGAACGTCGCCCCCACGATCACGTCGTCCGCGCGGTCGATGACAAGCTTGGCGTGGCCCCGGTAGTCCGGGCGCAGCACATACGTGCCGGCGAGGGCGGCCAGGTCGTACTCGGCGGTCTCGACGTCGAGCCCGTCTGCGCGTGCCTGCTGTTCAGTGCGTCCGGCACTGCCCACCTCGGGGTCGGTGAAGACGACTTGAGGCAAGCCGCGGTGTCCCTCCGCCGCGGACGGCAGGTCGGTGTGACCGGCGGCGCGCGCCGCGATGACCTCGCCCGCGACGCGGGCCTGGTACTTGCCCATGTGCGTCAGCAGCGCGCGTCCGCAGGCGTCCCCGATGGCGTAGAGCCAGGTGCCGTCCACGCCGTGTACGCCCTGGTGCTCATCGACGTCGAGGTAGCCGCCGCCCGGCAGTCCCACGGTGTCGAGCCCGATGTCGCCGGTGTTGGGGATGCGACCGGCGGCTACGACGAGTTCGTCGGCCGCGATGTTCGTGCCGTCGTCCAGGGTGACCTGGATCTCACCCCCGTGTACCCGGCCGTGCCCGGTATCGCGGACCGACGAGCGCCGCACCTGGGACGCGGTCCGTCCGAGCATCAGCTTCACCCCTTGACGCTCGAGTTCCGCGGCGACGAGGTCGCCCGCGAAGGGCTCCTGTTTCGACAGGAGTCGGTGACCGCGGTTCACCACGCTCACCTCGGCGCCCAGCCCGTGCAGCCAAGTGGCTGCTTCACAGGCGACCACCCCTCCACCGAGGACGATCACGCGAGCGGGCACCTCACGCATCGTGGTCACATCTCGAGAGGTCCAGGGGAGCGCCTCGCGCAGACCCGGAACGTCCGGCAGGGCCGGGTGAGAGCCGGTGTCGATGACGACGGCATGGCGGGCGGAGAGCGTGGTGGTCGTTCCATCGCTCTTCGTGACGACGACGGTGCGTGGACCGGCGAGGCGCCCGTAGCCGCGCACGACGTCGATGCCGGACTGCAGCGCCCAGTTGATCTGCGAGGTGTCGTCAAGGTGGTTGATCACCTCGTCACGGTGGCTGAGCACGGCGG
This sequence comes from Streptomyces sp. NPDC101225, assembly GCF_044767585.1. Classification (NCBI taxonomy): domain Bacteria; kingdom Bacillati; phylum Actinomycetota; class Actinomycetes; order Kitasatosporales; family Streptomycetaceae; genus Streptomyces; species Streptomyces sp. NPDC101225. The sequence continues at coordinate 120,019 of NZ_JBIWOE010000024.1, read as the reverse complement.
ACGGATCCAGATGGGCCGATACGCCGGGCAGGGATCGGGCGGCATCGACGGCTTCCACCGGTCGAAGCAGGCTCTTGCTGGGCATGCAGGCCCAGTACGAGCATTCGCCGCCCAGCAATGCGTCCTCCACCAACACGGCGGACAGGCCCGAGTACTGGCTCGCGTACTGGGCGGCGTTCTCGCCGGCTGCGGCACCACCGAGCACGATCACGTCCCACTGTGAGCGGTCCGGGTTGACTGTCGCGGCCATATCGCGCTCCTTCTGCGGGGGAGGGACGATCGGGCCGAAGTCCCGTTCGTACGTTATTGCAAGCCTGCGCTCAGCTCATACGCGGCGCGAGATGACCGGCCGACGCGCGCCCGCAGCCGCGCTGCTGAACCGCCGACTGCGGGTCCGTACTCGGGGCAAGTCCAATTCGGCGGCTACGTTGTGATGTTCACGAGTCCAGGCGCCGTCGGGGCCGTGCCGAATCGTCCTTCTCGATGGAGCCGGATACAGGGAGCGGGCTGGAGCAAGCAGAATGATCGGTACGGAGTCGGTGCGGGGCCGTGTCGATGGATCGGGTGCGAGGCCCTCGATCCGGCAGCGCACAGAGACTTTCGGGTTGCGTGCGGACTGCCTTTTTGATGCCGTGCCGAGCCGAAGAAGGCCTTCACACTCTGCAGGAGCACGACCGTGTATCACCTCACCTACAGCGACATCAAGGACGCAGCCGACCGGATCACCGGACGCGTCCGTCCCGTGGCTCTCGCGCCCGTCGACGCGGATGCCATTCCGACCGCATCCGGCGGTGAGCTCGGCGAAGGGGATGAGCAGGGCTGCGACGTCTGGCTGGCACTTGAGTTCATGCAGCACACCGGAAGTTTCAAAGCCCGGGGTGCGCAGAATTTCCTCCAGGCGCACCGCGAGGCCGGCACCCTTCCCGATGCGGGGGTGACCATCGCCTCCGGCGGCAACGCGGGCATGGCCTGTGCCTGGGCCGCTCGGCAACAGGGTGTGCAGGCCACGGTCTTCCTGCCGGCGAACGCGCCGGAGGTGAAGGTCGCCAAGCTCCGCTCGTACGGTGCCGATGTCCGGTTGACCGGTACCGAGTACGCGGAGGCGCTGGCCGCGTGCGAGACCTTCGCCGCCGAGAGCGGTGCCCTGACCTCCCACGCCTACGACCATCCCCTGATCGCCGCCGGAGCCGGGACCCTGTTGGAGGAGATCCTTCAGCAGATCCCGGATCTGGACACCGTGGTCGTCGCCGTCGGCGGTGGTGGCCTGTTCGCCGGCGTTGCCACCGCCGCCAGCCACCACAACATCCGCACGGTGGCGGTGGAACCTGAGTTCTGTCGGGCGTTGAATGCCGCCCTGCAGGCCGGTCGCCCGGTCGACGTTCCGCTGGACTCGGTCGCCGCGGACTCCCTGGGAGCTCGCCGCACCTCCCAGATGGCGCTGCACGCCGCCCAGCAGGACCGCGTGCACTCCGTGCTCGTCTCGGACGCTGAGATCATCCGTACCCGCCGCGCGTTGTGGGACCACCGCAGGCTTGCTGTCGAGCACGGTGCTGCCACGGCTCTGGCTGCCCTCACCTCACCGGGCCGGCGACGGCGGGACTCGTCCACGGGGCCCGTCGTCGAGGGGCGCGGTTACCTTCCCGGCAACGGCGAGAAGATCTGTGTCGTCCTGTGCGGGGCCAACACCGACCCCGGCGACCTCGTGCATGACAGGACGGACTTGACGTAGGCCTGTCCGACGAAGAGACCGGCGTCGTGTCCGGTGCCGGTCCACGCGATGTCCTGCGTCGAATCGCTCAGACCGCAGGTGTGGTTCGGGCGCATGGACGGCCGAAACCGCCTACGTCCTGTCGCCGAAGGCCCTCGCGTCACGTTGCGGACCGAAGGTGGGTGAAGCTGCGGGTCGGCGCGTCGAGTTGGGGAGACGCATGGTTCATGGCGCCGGCGTGGCGGCCGGCTACGGGACACGCGAGGGCGGCATCCCGTACGTGGTGTGAGCGTGCGGGCACGTGGAGTGGACCGCGCGGAACAGCCTCCGCCACGCTGAGTGCCGAGCGAGGGGCGGCGTACGGCCTGTCGCGGCACGGTTCGGAGAGAGGGCCGGCGGATGGGCATCGTCGAAGGTGCCGGGGCTGAGGTCGAGCCCGGAACCGGAGGCCTCGGCGCGGGCGTACGGGTCGGTCCCGGCGGGGGAGCGGGAGTCCCATCCGTCGGACAGTCGGCGTACGGGCGTCGGAGTGAGGGACCGGATATGACAACGGCCACCGGCTCATCTTCGAGATGTCGAAGCTCGAAGGAGATCAGCACGATGACCGCACCCGACAGTCTGCCCCTGCACGCCCTCGCCGAGGACAACCTCGCCGCGGTGAGTCCCGATCTGCTGCGCGCGATGGTCAAGACGTTCGCCGACGCGCTCATGTCCGCGGAGGCCGACGCCCTCTGCGACGCCGACTACGGGCAGGTCAGCGACGAACGCGTCAACCACCGCAACGGCTACCGCCCGCGCGAGTGGGACACCCGCGCCGGTACCGCCGAACTCGCCGCATGGCCTTCCCCGTTCAACTCGCGGTCGCGGTTTGACGAGTTGGCGCCCCGAGGCGTCTACGCGGTCACTGCACCAGCCACCCGGGGAGCCGGCGATGTGCTCAGCTCATGGTTCGTTGAGCGTCCAGGGAGCGGGCGAAGTCGGCCAGGGTGCGGAAGTCGTCTCCCGTAGGCCGATCCGCGGGTCGACAGAAGCCCGGACCCGCGATGGTGCGATGGCGGACGGTCACGCAGGTCTGATCCGGCTCGCTCTGTTCGTCGTCCAGCGGGGTGGGAGAACGACCGTTGGGGTAGTCCACCAGCGGACCGGTCGTCCAGCGGACTCCATGCGCCACAGCCCTCAGGTGTCCTTGTCGGCCTTGAGCTTTTGCCAGACCCTGCTGAGGGCCTGGAGGTCTTCCTCGTCCAGGAGGTCGGTGAAGACGGGAGCCAGGCTCTCGCGGCGGGTGGCGTCGGCCGCCTCGAAGAGGCGGTGGCCCTCCGGGGTGAGAGTGACCTCGACGGAGCGGGCGTCCCGGGCCGAGGGGGTACGGGCGACCAGGCCGCGGCCCTGGAGGGCGTCCACGACGCGGGAGACCTGGCTGCGGCTGAGCATCGTGCTGTTGCCCAGGACCGAGACGGGCACGGGATCCGGGCTGGCGGCCAGCCAGAGCAGGACCTCGAACCAGGAGACGGGAAGGTCGTGCGCCTTGCTCAGGGCGCGGTCGACGCGTTCGGTCAGGACACTTCCGGCCCAGACCAGCCCGTAGAAGGCGTAGTCGGCGACCGGCATCCCCGCCTGCGCGAGCTTCTTCTTGACCATGTCACGAGTCTAGCGTTTGCGTGTACGCACACACATACGTATGGTGTGTGTACACGCACTTAAATGCTCGTCCCGTACGAAAGGTTCCGCGATGTCTTCCCCCTCCCAGTCCCCGAAGGTCGTCCTCATCACCGGCACCTCCTCCGGCATCGGTCTCGCCGCCGCCGTCGCAGCCGCCCGGGCGGGCTGGACGACGGTCGCCACGCTGCGGGACCCGAGCCGCTCCGGCGCCCTGCGCAAGGCCGCCGCCGAGGCGGGTGTGGAGCTGGACATCCGCCGACTGGACGTCACGGACGAGGCGTCGATCAGGTCCGCGATCGAGGGTGTCCTCGCCGACCACGGGCGTCTGGACGCCGTGGTCAACAACGCGGGCTCCGGACACCTCGGCACCATGGAGAACGAGTCCGTGGCCGAGGTGCGCAAGGTCATGGAGGTCAACTTCTTCGGCGTGGTCAACGTCTCCAAGGAGGCCATGCCCCACCTGCGTGCCGGCGGCGGTCGTCTGATCACCGTCAGCAGTGTCGGCGGCGTGGTCGGGCAGCCGTTCAACGAGGCTTACTGCGCAGCCAAGTTCGCCGTCGAGGGGTACATGGAGAGCCTGGCCCCGGTGGCGGCGGCGCACGGTGTGTCCGTGTCCGTGATCGAACCCGGAGCCGTGGCCACCGAGTTCGTCGCCAACGTCGGCGTCGACCTGGAAGGCGCCGTCGCCGAGGCCGGTGTGTACGCGCCTCAGTTGGGCGCCTACCTGAACCGTACGATCGCGCAGTTCTCCGACAGCGCCGCCCAGACCCCCGAGGGCGCCGCCGAGTCGGTGCTCAAGGCGCTGACCGTCGACGAGCCCGCCTTCCGTCTGCAGACCTCCGACTGGGCCCGTGGCTTCGTGGCCACCAAGCTCGCCGACCTGGACGGCTCCGCGGTCCTCGGCCTGACCAATACCTGGATCGCCTGACGGTCGTGCGCCCGACGGGCGTCATCCCACTCTCGCACCCCCGGTGAGGCCTTCACGGCTCGACAACATCGCTTCCCCACCGTCCCGCACCATGCTCCAGCTGCGCGTCCGCCGGGGCCTGCCCCTGCACCCCGGCCTATCACCTCTCCCGCGGCAGGAACGACCCGGGGTTTCGCACCAAACTGCAGATCGCGGCCGACCTGGCCACCCGGGCCAAGTCGGCCGGGCTGGTCTTCCTCGCGGTGGCCGCCGACTGCGGTGATGGCGGCGAGGACAGCTTCCGCCTTCGATCTACATGCGGCCGGCCTGCCGTTCGTGATGGCCCTCAAGACCGGCACAGCACCCGGGTCCACGGACGCGATGCTCATTCACCGGTCGACGCAACCCGCCCGCTGACCTGCAGGGTTGCGGACCATCCTGAGGACTGGACGCGCATCGGGCGTACCTTCCGTGACGGGCGTACCGCCACTTGGTGGGCGGCCGAGGCCGGGCTGGGCTGGTGGGGTCCGGACGGGAATCTCCACCGGGTGGCAGCCACCGCCGACCCTGCCACCCTGCCGGCCAAGGCGACCTGGTCCCTGGCCCGCGACCTGCCCCGCCCGGTCACAGCACTAGCCGCGCGCCTCCGCATCGCCCTACCCGCCCGCCACCTTCGCCGAGATCCTGCGGATCCATCGGCTGCGGCACTGGGCCGACCAGAGCCACACAGGGCACGGACGGACTCGGCTGGGCCGACTTCCAGGTCCGTTCCGATGCCGCCGTCCGACGCCACCGGCCCCTCGTGAACCGCGCGTTGAGCTTCTGCAGGAACACCCGGTTCGCCCCACCCACGCCCTCACCCCTTCCAGCCGACCAGCCCTGACGCACTGCCAGAAGGGCCAGAGAGGGGGCACCCAGGTCACAGCAGCCCCAACCGGCGTGCTGACCCAAGGCACTCCGGGCCGTCCGTGGCTGGCTGACGCCCTGGGCCACGTTGTAACGCTACTGGCGGGCATGGTCGACCAAGGCCCCGCCCACAGCACTCCAAGAAGTGATCAACACTGTCGGCAGCGGCAGACCTCTTGATCACTACTTCCCGCTCCAGCAAACCACTGCTAGTGGTCGATACTGACGACGATCTTGCCCGTGGCGCTGCCGTCGGCCACGGCGGTGTGCGCGGCCGTGGTGTCGGCGAGGGAGAAGTGGCGGGGGTCCAGGATCGGCTTCAGCTTGCCCATGTCGGCCAGGCCGGCGATGTTGCGCAGGATCTCGCCGTGGTGCTCGCGGCCGCGGCCGGTCAGCATGGGAGCCAGGGTGAACACGCCGGAGTAGGTCGCGCCCCGGAAGGACAGGGGAGCGATGCTGTGGGTTCCCCAGCCCAGGGAGCTCAGTACATGCCCGGTGTAGGTCCGGGCGATGGCGAAGGACGCGTCGAGGACCGGGCCGCCGACGGTGTCGTAGACGACGTCGAAGCCTTCACCGTCGGTGAGGCGGGCGACGTACTGGTCCGGGGTCTCGGTGGTGTAGTCGATCGCGGTCGCTCCGAGCGCCTCGACGACCTTGAGGCGGTGCGGTGCGTCGGTCGCGAAGACCTCGGCGCCACGCGCGCGTGCCAGCTGGATACCCACGTGGCCGACACCGCCGGCGCCGCCGTGTATCAGGACCTTGTGGCGGGAGTTCACCTGTGCCCTGTCGACGAGTCCCTCCCACGCCGTGATCGTCACCAGAGGAAGCGCGGCGGTCTCGCGCATGTCCAGCGACTTCGGCTTGTGTGCCAGCAGGCGGGCGTCGACGGCCGCGTACTGAGCGAGTGAGCCCTGCAGGTCGCCGACACCGCCGGTCATTCCGTAGACCTCGTCGCCCGGTGCGAACTCGCTGACGCCCAGGCCGACCTGCTCCACCACGCCGGCCATGTCCAGGCCGAGCACCGCAGGGGGCGTCCGCTTGGCATGCGCCGCCTGCCCGGCGGCGATCTTGATGTCGAGCGGGTTGACGCCGCTCGCCTCGATCCGGACCAGTACCTGGCCGGGACCGGCCACGGGCTTGTCGATCTCCTTCAGCGCCATGGGGGCGCCGAACTCTTCCAGGACTACTGCACGCATGGTGTCACCTTCGGATGTGCGTGGTTGAAGCGGGTTTCGGTAGGTCCGGCGTGGCCGGTCCCCTTAATCAGACAGACTAGTACGTTCGATTAAGGAGGGCAAGTGAAGCGTCAACCAGGAACCGCGCACCCCTCCGAGCCTGCGGGGCGGGGGCGGTGACCTGCATGGATGAAGTCCGCTGAGGTGCAATCGCCGTCACGCCGGGGCCGTACCAGGGGGTGCCAGGAGTTGGTCGTGGCCGACTGCATCGGGAACAGGCCGTCGGCGGACGCAACGGGACGCCTCGAGGGCGGGGCTGCGCAGGGAGGAGGGGAGTGTGGGGGGAGTGGTCTGCGAGGGCTCTGCACAACTCATGCGGGTGCTCCGGTGGCGGCTGCCGCTGGAGCACCGAAGCCTCGAAGAGGTGTCTCCTCATGCGGCCGGGTGACGTGGCGGTGGCACTTCATCCCTGGCGGGGGAGTCAGCCTTCGAGGCCGATGCGGACGGCCAGTCCCGCGAGGAGCACTCCGGTGACGCCGTCGATGTGGCGGCGTGCCCGACGGTATCCCGCAGCGATCTTGGGCAGGGAGAAGACACGGGCCACCACCGGGAACCACAACGGCCGCCACGACGATGAGGGTGAGGCCGGCTGCGATTCGCTGTCCCCAGCCGAGGGTCGGCGGGCAGGATCGCTGCGAAGACACTGGTGAAGCAGACGGCGACCTTCGGATTGCCCAGGCTGGTGAGGGCTCCGACGCGCCAGGCGGCTGCTCGTGGACGAGGTCAGCCTTGCCGTCGACCTCCACCCGCGGTTCGCCGTCGATGACGAGAAGGGGGAGGCGGGACGGACATGGCGGAACTCCGTCGACTGGACGTCGAACCCGGTGGGCGGGCACCTGGTCGCGTTCCGCGGTCCCTGTGCACTCCACGCACTCGATTGTCATGAGTGGGCACGGGCCGTCTGTTCGCGGTTGCGCCCCTGAGGGCGCTTCCGTCGGTGCGGGGCCTCAGACGGTGTGCGGCTCCGGGCCGGTGATCGAGGACGATGGCGCACCGATGGTGGAGCCTGGCACATTGCCCGCCAGAACCTTCCACGTCAGAATTCGGGCATTATGCCATCGGGTTGTGTTTTCCACCGATCCGCCACGCCTGTCGCAACTCTTAGGCAGCGAGGCGGGTAACTCACATATCCTGCTTCGGATCACCGGGAGTCGCTACTGGCATATCCTGGCTCATCGCCACTGCTCACTTGGATCGAAGCTTCCTCACCGAGGCGCTGCCGCACGTTGATAAGAGAACCGATGGATCCCCTTAACGATGTACTCGCCCTTCTGGACATGCGCAGCGCGAATTTCGCGCGGCTGGAAGCGGTAGGCGCATGGGCGATCTCTTTCGCCGGATACCAGCACATCAAGCTGGGCGCCGTTCTCGAAGGCGAGTGCTGGGTGGAGACCGAAGGCGCTCCTCCTGTCCGGGCCGTCAAGGGCGACTGCTATCTGCTCGGCAACGGCCGGCCGTACCGGCTCTCCAGCGACCCCGCGGTTCCTGCCCAGCCGAGCAGCGAGGTCTTCAAGGGCTTCGTCGAAGGCAGCAGTGTCCGTGTCGGTCCCTCGGAAGGTGTCCCGGAGGGCGTCGTTGTCGGCTGCGGATTCCACCTCGACACCGCGAACGCGGCCGTACTCCTGGACGTGCTGCCGCCACTGGTGCACATTGCGGCCGACAGGGGTGAGGCGGGTGCCATCCGCACCGCGCTGGACATGCTGCGCCAGGAGACCGCTGCCCCTGAGATCGGCAGCGCCCTGATCGTCGAACGGCTGGCTCACATCGTTCTCGTCCAAGTGCTCCGCAGCTACGTCGCGGCCCGGGGCTCCACAGGCCGGGCATGGCTGACCGCCCTGGCCGATCCCGCCGTCGGCACGGCGCTCTCCCTCATGCACGAGCATCCCGCCCACCCGTGGACGGTGGCCGAACTCGCGACCAAATCAGGAATGTCACGTTCCCACTTCGCGGCACGCTTCAGCGATCTTGTCGGCACGCCTCCCCTTGAGTACCTTGCCACCTGGCGAATCCGCTCTGCGGCGCGCGAACTCCGCACCGGAAACCGCACGATCGCCTCGATCGCAGGGCAATACGGATACGGCTCGGAAAGCGCCTTCAGCCACGCTTTCAAGCGCGTGATCGGACAGGCTCCCGGCCGATATCGCAGGCAGGCCCGGCTCCACTGACCCGGTGCGCACCGAGGCGGTGGGAAATCGCGCGGGGCCGCTGTCTGCGGTTGTCGCTGCACCTGCACGATCCTTGCCGGGTGCGTCTTGGGGGCGTTGGCGTCTGCCCGTGAGGGCCCGTCACCTGCTGGGCAGGGCAGTGCCGTTGAGAGGCTTCGGATGGCGAGATGCCGTATCAGACGGCCTGCGTGGCAGCGGAGTTGCTGAGGTTGAACCTGTGAGGGCGCGCGCGTCGCGTCCACGCCCCCGGAGAGTCACGCATCCCAGGGAGTCACGTAGACCGGGGAGTCACGTAGACCAGAGTTCTGCGCACGCAACAGCCCCGCGCAGGCCGGATCAGCCGCCGGGGTGGGAGGCCGCCCAGCCGTGCTCGAGCAAGGCGAAGGCCTCGTCGGCGGCGCGGTGCGGCTCGGCGTGCCGCAGGATGAGGCCGCGGGACTCCAGGGCGAAACGAGCCAGGGCGGCGCAGCTGATGTCGTCCTCGGGGGCGCCGACAGCCTCGGCGATGGCCCGCGCGAGGGCCGTTTCATGGCGCGTCCACATGCGGTGGGCGTAGTCGCGCAGCGCTGGGGTGTCCTGCACCATGCGAGTGAAGTCGGCGAACCGCGGGTCCGTGGCATGGACGGCGAACTGAGTCTGTCTCCGCAGGATGTGCTCGCGCAGCGCCTGCGGGATCGACTGGCCGGGGGTGCGGTCGCGCACGGCGGCGACCAGCGCCGCTTCCAAGTCGTCGTCCTGATCGAAGACCAGGGCCTCCTTGCCGGAGAAGTGCTTGAACAGGGTGGTCACCGAGACGTCGGCGGCGTCGGCGATGTCCTTGACGCCGACCCGGTCGTAGCCGCGGTCGAGGAAGAGTTCGAGTGCGGCGTCGGCCAGGGACTGGCGGGTCTGGGCCTTCTTGCGCTCGCGGCGCCCGGTCGGTTCGGTCACGCACCCACCCTAGCGCAGTGCGCAGTCACTATGAAAGTTGAGTCGTTGCACTTATTTGGTGAGTGTGCTTTCTTGGTGCAGCCGGGCACCTCCGGCAGCTCACCCACCACCAGAGGGACACCTTCCATGAACCCTGCCCGTGATCCCCGCATCGCGATTGTCGGCGCCGGTCTCGGCGGCCTCACCTGCGCCCGAGTTCTGCAGCAACACGGCCGCTCCGTCACCGTCTTCGAACGCGAGGCATCCGCGGACGCCCGCCCGCAGGGCGGCACCCTCGACCTGCATGCCGACACCGGTCAGGCCGCCCTGCGCGCGGCGGGACTCCTCGACCGATTCCAAGCCCTCGCCCGCCCCGAAGGAGAGGAGTGGCGTGTACTCGACTTCGCCGACGCCTCCCTCCTGGCGCATCAGGGGCCGACCGCCGACGGCGGCCGGCCGGAGATCGACCGCGGCCAACTGCGCAGCCTGTTGCTGGACTCGCTCACCGAGGGCACGGTGCGGTGGGACCGCGCCGTCACCGAAGCCGCCCCGCTCGCGGACGGCGGCTGCCGGCTGCTCTTCGGTGACGGCACCGCCGAGGACTTCGACCTGGTGGTCGGCGCCGACGGCGCCTGGTCGCGCGTCCGCCCGGCCCTGTCGCGTGCCGCACCCCGTTACACCGGCGTCACCTTCGTCGAGACCGGATTCGACCACTGCGACACCCGCCACCCCGACCTCGCGCGGCTGGTCGGCAACGGATCGCTGCTGGCGAAGGGTGCCGGCAGGTCCCTGGTAGCCCAGCGCAACAGCAACGGCCACATCCGCGCCTACATCGCCCTCCGTGCGCCGGAGGACTGGCACGTGGCAGCCGGTGTCGACCTCGGTGACCAGCGAGCCGTGCGGACGCACCTGCTGAGGGTGTTCGACGGCTGGGACGAGAGCCTGCGCTACATTGTGAGCAACGGTGACAGCGGGTTCATCAACCGGTCCCTGTTCGTCCTGCCCGCCCCGCACACCTGGGAGCACGTTCCCGGCGTCACGCTGCTCGGCGATGCCGCGCACCTGATGCCCCCGGTCGGGCTGGGCGCCAATCTCGCCATGCTCGACGGCTCCGACCTCGCCCACGCCCTCGTCACCGAATCCAGCGTCGACGGCGCCGTTCGCGCCTACGAGAGCGTCATGCTGCCGCGCTCGATCGAAGCCGCGTCGGGCAGTGCACAGGGACTCGACCACCTCGTTCCCGCAGCGGCCTCCTGAGCCGACTCCATCGCCCTCGCCACCGCGGCCGCACCCGCCCCGGTCGGCCCCCAGGGGCCATTCGCTGCAGTCGGCCTTTCCTGCGTCGAGGACGGCCGGGGCACCTGAGCCATTGCTGCCCATCTGTTGTGGCTGGCTCCGATGGTGCCGACGCCGATCTTTGCCGTGGTTCTCCTCCAGTGCAGCCGTGAGGCAGCTTGCCGGATGTCCGCGGTGGTCTTGCTGGACTCGTGACGCCGCGGGCGCTTGAGTGGGACGGGTCGGTGAGTCGAACGGTGCATCCCACGGCACTGCCGCGGGTCGACCATGCGCTGCACTGCTCGATGTCGCCTGAGATGAAGGGCGGCGGTGATAGGTAGACAGCGGATCCCGAGGCCGTCGACCGCCTGCTGCTGGCCGGCCGTCGGACACCGCATGGAGCGGGAGGACCCGTGATGCGAGCTCTCGTCCGCGATGCCCGGTACTGCGCCGAGCCGGCGCTTCAGCGCGACATCGTTCCGCGCCGGCCGGAGCACCTCCGCCCGGCCCGTGCTGCGCCACCACCAGCTCTCGCCTGCGTATGACCCGCCGTAGACCGACCGTCTACGCCGACCCGCCGTAGACCGACCGCGTACGTCGACCTGCCGTAGGTCGCCCTCCCACGCCGCGTCTGCCCGACCGGACCGGTGGGGCCCAAGTCGCGCATCCCTCCCCATCCTTACTCGCAGGTCGACCGTCTTCACGACGAATTAGGAGAACCCACGTCCGGGCGATTCGCATCAACACCCCGGGCGGTAGCGCCAGTCTGTGTCGCCGAGCGCCGAGCGCCGAGCGCCGAGCGCCGAGCGCCGAGCGCCGAGCGCCGAGCGCCGAGCGCCGAGCGCCGAGCGATGCCCGAAGTCTCATTGGAACCCCCCTGTTCGTCGGCGTCCCGGCCGGAGCCCGATGAGTTGCTGTCAGGCGTCTCGCCACCACGGAGGTCGGATGGTCTCGTTTGCGTCGGCGGCGCAGTTGACGCCGTGGACGACCTCCGAGTCGGCCAGGTCCCAGCCGACGATGCCGTTGCCCTGCCGGGCCAGTTCCACCAGGCGGGCGCGGTGGGTTCCGCTGCCGGTGTTCACGTCGCACGTCTCGACACTAGTCCACGAGTGCCCGTCCAGGGCGGCGATGATCGCCACGGCGGGCAGGACGATGCCGCCGAGCAGCAGCCCGGCGATCCACAAGGCGTCGGCGCCACGCTGAGGGACGGTCTCCGCCGGCTTGCCGGTGCGGCGGCCCGTAGTGTACTCACGGCGGCCCGTTCTGTACTCGACCATGACCCCCACCCGCACTACGTAGGAGGCCAGGCCGGTGGCCAGGCCCCAGCCCAGGCCGTTGAACGCGCCGACCACCACCCCCAGGGCGAGCGGAACCACGGCGGCAGTGGCCGCGGTGACCGCCATGGGGGTGTCCCGATGTCTGAGGGCGCCGCCCCTGGCCGCGAAGTGGGCGTAGCTGGCGCGCGAGACGGTCACGGCCAGCACCGTGGCCAACAGCGCCTCGTTGAGGAACATGCCGATCAGGATGTCGGCCCAGTTGCCCGGCCCCATGGCGATCAGGGCGTCCCTGGCCGAGTCCCCGCCGCCGAGCGTCCAGGCCAGCTTGAGCGCCGGGACGGCGACGACGACGGCCAACAGCACGACGTGTCCGGCCCTCTCCCGGTAGTCCCCGGAAGCCTTCTCCTCACTCATGCCACGAGTCTCACGGACCGAACGCCACAGGCAAGGTCCAACACACGTGCACTCCTTGGTCATCCTGACGAACCGACGGCAGTGACAACCCTCGCGATCGAGACACCGAAATCCTGCGGCTGCCGGCCGGCTCGGCCACGCGTCCTCGAGCGGCCTGCGGAGCAGCGGTCCGTGAGGGCACGACGACCCGGGGCGCCCCCACGCGTCCTGCCGTCGGGGTGCAGACGGATGCGGGCGCGAGACGCCATTCAACCGGTGGTGGGGGACGCGATGACGACGGTGACATCGGCTGCCTCCGCATCCGTGCGATAGACGTGCGGGGCGTCGCCCGCGAAGGCGAGCAGGTCGCCCGAACGCAGCTCGGTGGGGTTGTCGGCCGGACCTGCGATGAGCATGCCGACGGAGACCAGCAGGTGCTCGACGGTGCGAGTGGCGTGCGGTACGCCGTCCAGGCGCGTCCCGGCGGGCATACGCAGTCGCCAGATCTCCAGGCTGTCGCCGCTGCTGATATGGCGTAGCAGCTCCCGTCCCAACTCGCCGTCGGCCAGGTCTGTTCCGGGCACGAACACCGGTCCCGGGTCGGTGTCGCGGGCAAGGAGGTCGGTTGAGCGGGACACGCAGGGCGATGGCGCGCCGCGGTGGCCTCCTCGCGCCGGTCGGGCGTCTCCAGCCTGGTGTCGGTCTGCGGCGCCGTGAACTCGATGCGGGCCTGGCCGAGGAAGTGGCAGTCCCATCGAGAACGCCGGAAGCGCGTCCTCGCCGGCGGCCACGGCCACCACCAGCCCGGTTTCCGGCTCGCGCACGGGGATGATCTCCCATCCGTCCACCCAACCCCGGTCGGCGGGCTGCCCCCCGCTCTGAGGCTGGAACAGGTACTGCTCTACGGCGCCCCGACCGGGATCTTTCATGCTTGCCGCTCCGAATTTCATGTTGACGCGTCCAGAAAATCTAATTTGCCCCAACGATCGGTGAAGAAGGTGCTGGCGCCGTGTGATGCTGATATAGGCAGGATGATTGGCTGGCACGGGCAGGATAATCAAGGGAGATGATCGCAGAGTGTTTTCCGGGCGAGCATGGCGACTGGTGAAGTTCGGTGCACCGGCAGAATCCATCGAACTCCAGCAGATGACCTGGCCCGAGCCTGGACCGGGGCAGGTGCTGGTCCGCGTGAGCACGGCCGGGGCGGGATATCCGGACGCAATGATGGCCGCGGGTCATTTCCCGCTGCTGGGGGAGCCGCCCTTCGGCCTCGGTGAGGAGGCCGCGGGGGAGGTGGTGGCGGTGCCGCCGGGCTCGCGGTTCACCGTCGGCGATCAAGTGACCGGCATCACCGGGTTTCTCGACGGGTGGGGCGGCTATGCCGAGTACACGTACCTGCGCGAGGAATCGACCATCAGAATCCCGGCGAGGATGACCCTCCAGGAGGCCGGTGGCTTCCCGATCGCTTTCCGCACGGCATACGCCGGGCTGATCGACCGCGCACCCGTGAACGCCGGCCAGGTGCTGCTGGTGCTCGGCGCCGCCGGCAGCAGTGGCGGGGCCGCGGTGCAGCTCGGCAAGGCGCTGGGAGCGACGGTGATCGCTGTCGCCGGGAGCCGGGAGAAGCTGGACTTCTGCATCCGTCATGGCGCTGACCATGGGGTGAATCACCGCTCCGAAGACCTGCCCACACGCGTCGGGGAGCTCACCGGTGGCCGTGGGGCAGATGTCATCTTCGACCCTGTGGGCGGCGGGACGGCGCTCGCGGCGCTGCAGGCGATCGCCCGTGACGGACGCTTGGTGCTCATCGGTCTGGCGAGCGGAGAACCTGTAGCGCTCGACGCGATGGACATGCTGATGCGCAACTACTCGGCAGTGGGGGTCCTTGCCACTCCGAAGGACACGGCGGCGGAGGCAGCCGTGTGGGACCGCCTCGCGGATCTGACGGACAGGGGAGCCATCCGCACATCGGTGGGCCATGTGTACGACTTCCAGGACGTGCCGGAGATGATCGCCGGGCAGACGGCTCCGGGAGCGGGCAAGTCGGTCGTGCGGATCACATCGGCGTGAGGATCACTTCGGCGTGAGGATGATCGTGCCGTCGTCGTACCCGGTGGCCCTGTCACCGCCATCACTCGATGGTTCCTGAAAACCTGGCCCAGGAAGCCGTCATTCAGTTGGCGTGGGAATGCCGCCGCATCGAATGTATTCCTCGTCGCTGATCCAGAACGTTCGCGCACATATTGCGGACTCCTGAGCATTCTCCGTGCCGATACGGCCGTCTACCGTGGTCCGTGCTGAAAGGGTGCCGCACTGCCGTGGGCGTAGCATATGCTCCGTGGCCTCTGCCGGACGACGGCTGCCGCAGACCCTTTCGGGCATTCATGGAATTCATCAGGGAATAATGACCCGAGGGGACGACGCATGCCTGCTGACCGCAACAGTCAGCCCACCATCCTGCTGGTTCACGGAGCCTGGCACGGTGCCTGGTGCTGGGACAAGCTCGTTCCGGAGCTGGAGTCGCGAGGATGGGATGTCGCGACGGTGGATCTTCCCAGCGCTTCCGCCGCGGCCGAGCACACGGCAGGTATGTACGACGACGCCGCGGTGATCCGCGAGAAGCTGGCCGGGATCTCCGGGCCTGTGGCCGTCGTCGCACACTCCTACGGCGGAATTCCCGCCACGGAAGCGGCCGCCGGAGCAGACAACGTTTCCCGGCTGATCTACCTGGCGGCGTTCCAGCTCGAAGAGGGCGACTCACTGGCAGGCCAGGCGGGCGGCGCCCTTCCGACCGGCGACACCGGCACCCTGCCCTGGAACCCCGAGCACCGTGAGTCCTTCTACAACGGTGCGACGGACGAGGACGCGGCCTGGGCCGCGGAACGGCTCGTGCCGCAGAGCATCAAGTCCTTCAGCGAACCGCTGACCGCCACGGCATGGAAGGACGTGGAATCCCGCTACATCGTCTGCGAGCTGGACAACGCTCTCCCGCTGGACTTCCAGCAGGGGATGGCAGCCCGGTCCGGCCAGTCCTATCAGCTGCCCTCGGGGCACTCGGCCTTCCTGTCGATGCCTGCCGAGCTGGCCGAGACGATCGCCGTCGCCGTTCTGGACTGAGCCTGACGAAGCGGCTCCCACCGCTGTTCAGGTGCTGTTTGCCGACGACGAACCCGGCGTCGGCAAACAGCACCTGCCGGATGGGCGGTCCCTTCAACAGCACCGGGGCGAGTTCGCCGAGCCGCCACGCACTCGTCGTCTCTCTACGCCTCCCAGGACCTCGGCCCCCTGCAATGCCGGACCGCCGGACCGCCGGACCGCCGGACCGCCGGACCGCCGGATAGGCAGACCGCCGCGTCACGCCGGAACGCCTCTGCGCCGCCAACGGCAAAGATCTCATCCTTGCGGCCTCGAATCGCGAGGACGGGGACGCGGTGCGATGACCGTTTCCGGGGACGGCGTCGCCAGCGGAAGGGAGCGCTGAGCGTGTGGCCCGCGCCGCTCGCCCGTAGGGTGGTAACACCGCGCACCACGTACCGGGAGGTCGGCCATGGCCGAAACTCCGTTCCCCGCGGGCTCGCCCCAGGACTCGCGCTACCTGCCGATCTGTGAACACGGACTCATCGGTGATCTGCGCAGCGTGGCCCTGGTCGGCAGCAACGGCACCATCGACTGGTACTGCAGTCCGTCCTTCGACGCACCAAGCGTCTTCGCCGCGATCCTGGACGCCGAACGCGGTGGCCGCTTCGAGCTGGCCGCCGCCGTACGAGCACGTACGAAGCAGTTCTACTTTCCCGACACCAACGTGCTGATCACGCGGTTCTTCACCGAGGACGGGGTCGGCGAGGTGCAGGACTTCATGCCCGTCGACGCCGAGACTCCCGGTGCGGCGCATCGACACCGGCTCATCCGGCGGGTTGTGTGCGTCCGCGGCACGGTCCCCTTCCGCGCACTGATCGCTCCCCGCTTCGACTACGGCGCCGCTGCCCACACCGTGCGAACCGTAGGCGATTTCGTTCTGTTCGAGTCGGCAGGCCAGTCGCTCGCGCTCACTGCCACCGTCGCCATGGAATGCGTGGGACGGGACACGCGCGCCGAGTTCAAGCTCAGCGAGGGCGAGTGCGCGGTGTTCGCCCTCGACCAGGTGGACGACGTCATCACTCCGCGCGGCTGCGCCCACGCGGAGGCCGAGCATCAGCTGAAGGCCACGGTGGACTACTGGCGGCGTTGGTTGCACCAGTCCCGCTACCGAGGCCGCTGGCGGGAGATGGTGCATCGTTCCGCGCTCACGCTCAAGCTCCTCACCTACGAGCCCACCGGCGCCATCGTTGCCGCTCCCACCACCAGCCTGCCCGAGAGGCTGGGCGGAGGGCGCAACTGGGACTACCGCTACGTGTGGGTGCGTGATGCCGCCTTCGCCGTGTACGCGCTGCTCCGCCTCGGCTTCACCGGTGAGGCCGAGGCCTTCATGCGGTTCCTCACCACGCATATCAGTCCCGGCTGCGGCGGCTCCGCACCACTGCAGATCATGTACGGCATCGACGGTCGCACGGAGCTGCCCGAACACGAGCTGCGGCACTTGGAGGGGCATCTCGGTTCCGCACCGGTTCGGGTGGGCAATGCCGCTGCCGATCAGCTTCAGCTGGACATCTACGGTGCGCTGATCGACTCCATCTATCTCTACGACAAGTGGGCCGAGCCCATCTCCAGCGGGCAATGGGACGACGTGTGCCACCTGGTCACCTGGGTGTGCGAGCACTGGGACCAGCCCGATGAAGGCGTGTGGGAGACCCGCGGCGGCCGCCGCACCTTCCTCTACTCCCGGCTGATGTGCTGGGTGGCAGTCGAGCGAGCCATCCGGCTGGCCGTGCGGCGGGGGCTCCCCGCCGACTTGCCGCACTGGCGGCAGTCCCGCGACGCCATGTACCGGAGGATCATGGACCGAGGCTGGTCCGAGCGTAGATCTGCGTTCGTCCAGTACGAGGGTGCAGACGTCTTGGACGCGTCGCTGCTGATGATGCCGCTCGCCAAGTTCATCGCCCCTACGGATCCCAAATGGCTGTCCACCCTGGACGCGCTCATCGAGGAACTGGTCTCCGACTCCTTGGTCTACCGCTACGACCCCGCAGTCAGCCCCGACGGCCTCGTCGGTGACGAGGGCACCTTCTCCATCTGCTCGTTCTGGTACGTCGAGGCACTGACCCGGGCCTGCCGACTCGACGAGGCGCGCCTGGCGTTCGAGAAGATGCTCACCTACGCCAACCATCTGGGCCTGTACGCCGAGGAGATCGGCCTCACCGGCGAGCAACAGGGGAACTTCCCCCAGGCGTTCACGCACCTCTCCCTGATCAGCGCGGCGTACAACCTGGACCGGGCCCTCGGCTGAAGCACTCGGCCCTGCCGGACCCGACCCCATCGGCGAACGGCCATGAGCCGTCATCGGGCGGAGCATGGCACATGAAGACCGGCCAGGGTCGGCACGACCGAGGCGCGGGCGCGCCGCCGGACGCCAGACGTGAAGTGGTCACCATCGTGCAGAGGGCCATGCCGGACGCCGATCAGCCGTACACGACCGTCTGGGACGTGATCAACGCTCATCCGCGAGGACGGGCTGCCATTCCAGCCCTCCTTCGGAGTTCTGCTCGCTGACGCCGCTCAGTGGAACGGCCTTGTCGCTGCCGATCGTGACCAGCACCAGCTGCGGCCGGTACGTCTCGTCCAGACTCGTGACCCGCTCCCAGGCGATGAGCCGCTTGTCGTCGACCCAGGCGAGCAGGTGTCCGCCGCGGACCTTGGTGATCTCCTTGCCCGTCCGAGGATCACAGATGGAGGAGTACGACTTGCCCGGGTGACCGGCGACTTCCTTGGACAGGCCGAGGGCGGCCAGCCTGCCGTTGGGGGACAGGCGCGCCTCTACGTCCGTCCGTAGGTACTTCTCGTTCGCCGGGGCGGTGACCTTGTCGCCCTTGTGGTCGTAGAACTGCTGCATGCCGTCCCTGCTGCCGACGACATGCGCGTACACCAGCTCGCCGGTGCGGCTGAAGGAGAAGTCCTGGCGGGCGTTGACACTCCGGTCAGGGGCGACCGCGGTCCAAGAGCCACGGCCGGATGCCACGTCGAGGTCGTAGAAGCCGGTCCTGCTGGACTTGCCGAACGGTGACATCCACGTCCACTTCTCCTGGTCCTTGTATCGCACCTTCTCCTTGACGAGCGCATCGGGATTCGTGGCGTACGTCGTCGCCACGAGTCGGCGCCCGTCGTGGGAGAACGCCAGGCCGCCGACCCCGTGGGCGACAGGGATCCATCGCCCGACCTTGCCCGTCGCAAGATCGAGCAGGCCGATCCGATGAACGGGCAGGCTCTGCTCCAGCACGGCGGCGGTCTTCAGCCCCGGGGCGACGGCGACGAAGGACCAGCGGGTGTCCTTCCTGTACGTGCCCGTCTTCGGGTCGAGCAGCGAGTACGTCCGCACCCTGGTCCCCTGCGTCCCGCTCCGCGGCACACTCCTCACCGTGGAGTACGCCGCGAGCACCACGTTCCCGGCACCGATCATGTCGCGCGGCGGGGACTGGTCGGGGTGCGCGTCGATCCCGTCCTGCGGCAGCACACTCGACGGACGCGCGCCGTCCCTCCCCGGGGCCAGCAGCGGTACCCCCACGGCGATGGCGACCACGGCGGCCGTCGCGGCGGCGGCAGAGGCAAGCCTGCGGGCGCGGCGGCGCCGGCCCGCGGCCAGCACCCGGTCGGCGAACCCGGGCCCTGTGGCGGACTCCTCGGCGGCAAGCTCCCGCAGGGAGTCGCGCACCAGTTCCTCGACGTTCACGGGCGTACCTCCACGGACGAGTGGTCACGGGCAGACGACGAGTACGCGGCGTCGGCTCGGCCGAGCGCGGTGAGTTCGGGCGCGAGTGTGCGCAGCCGGGCGAGCGAGCGGTGGGTCGTGGACCGTACGGTGCCGACCGAACAGCCGAGAATCCGGGCCACGTCGGCCTCGGGCAGATCCTCGAAGTAGCGCAACACCAGCACGGTGCGCTGGCGGGCGCTGAGTCGGGCCAGCGCACCGCGCATCAGCAGGCGGAGGTCGGCTTCGGAAGAGCTGTCCGGCCCCGCCCTGGCCTCCGGCGGTTCGGCGACGCTCAGTTCACGTCTGGGCCACTTCAGCCGCCAGCGACTGATCTGCTGTCGGTAGAGGATCTGCCGTACGTACGCCTCCGGTTCGTCGATCCGGTGCCAGCGACCGGCCGCCTTGATGAGCGCGTTCTGGAGCAGATCCTCAGCGGTGTGCCGGTCGCCGCCGCTCAGCAGTACCGCCGTCTTGAGCAGCGCGGACGAACGGTGCTCCACGAACTCCCGGAAGCGGTCCTGCGCTTCGGCGTCCATCCTCACCATCGCTTTCCCCAAGGCGGACCCCGTGCCCGCACTCTCCGTCCCCTATGACGCGTGCAGCTTGCCGCCACTATGCGTGTCCCGTACGAAAAACTTCCCGGCCGCGCACCGCTGCCGTCCGCGGCAGCACGGCCACCGGTACCTGGGAAGCCGTTGAGGAGCGTGAGCGCGCCGCTCGGCAGCGGGGGAGAGGCACTCCGGACCGAGCTGCGGGACGCCGAGGCCGTGTGGCAGCGGTCCTGGCCGTCCGTGTGAGGGTGGGCGAAGTGTCGGCGGAACCTCGCCTCGGCGACTGCGCGCGGCGTACGCGCGGCCCTTCGTTCCCGCCCGACGCTCTCCTGCCGCTCTCCTGCCCCTCGCCCGCCGGGAGCACCAGGGCGTGATCGTCGGCTCGCTGGTGACCTTGGAAAGCGGGTTGTCATGCGACGATCTCAACTTGGCTGTCACCAAGTTGCGTGGCCGTGGACATGCCCCAGGGTCGTGCCCCCCGCCGAAGATGTCTGGAGGAAGCGGTGACCGCCGATCTCCCCGACTGGCTGACTCCGCCCAGGCCGAGCGGCTGGGAGGCAGACGACCTCGACCATCTCCCCCAGGCCCCGCGGCACACGGAACTCATCGACGGAGCCCTGATCTCCACCACCGCCTACGACCCCGACCGCACGTGGTATGCCCCCGAAGACGTCAGCCTGGTCGTCGAGGTCGTCTCGGAAGAGTCGGCGGACCGGGACCGCTCCCTGAAGCCCTTCAAGTACGGGCAGGCCAAGACCGCGCACTTCTGGCGTGTCGAGGACGAGGCAGGGGCCCCGGTCGTCCATACGTACGAACTCGACTCCATGACGAGTTCTTACGTGCCCACCGGCATCCACCGAGGGCGGTTGAAGATCTCCGTACCCTTCCCGCTCGACATCGATCTCGACGTCCTCGTGCCCTGACTCCGGCCGCCGACAGCGTGGCACGCGCCGGCCGTGGCTTCTGCTCCGGGAGAAGCCGAGGCGTCCGGCGATCGGTGGGCTGGATGCGGACGGGACGAGGACGGGATGACGGGATGAGGCGGACGGCGCGGACGTGGCGCTGTGGATGCGGGCTCCGCGGAGTCACTCCGGTGCGGTGACGACGACCGCGTAGCTGCCGACTCCCAGGAGCGCCCCGCCGGGAATCTGCTCCTCGTCCGTCAAGAGGTGACGGACCTGGCCCGATTCCTCGTCGAACTCGATGTCGGTCACGGTGCCCATACCGCTCCCCGTCTCTGTCAGCACCGTCTTGCCGATGGGGTCGTGCGTCGCGTGGGCCGGGTCGGCGGGCTCGATGGTGCGCTCGTCCCGGAGCCGGCCGGCCTCTTCGACGGCGACCGCGTCCGGGCCGAATGCGTGGACGTTCGCCCATTCCAGGGTGTGGTGCCCGAGACCTCGGGTCTTGAGTCGCAGCCCCGCGATGCGGGCGGGGGACGGCGCGACCGTGCACGCGGTGACCGTGCCGACGGTTTCGGCCGACGTGAGGTCCACGACGGCTTGGCCCTGGGCCTTGTTGAACAGCATCGTGGTCAGTCCTCCCGCGCCTGGTGCCGGAGCCGGTCGCGCAGACTGTCCGCAGCGGTGCCGAAACTTCCCAGGTCGCCCGCGCTGTGCTCGGCGGTGGCGTCCGGTACGAGCATCCGGTCCCGGGAGACGGTGATGGGGCCGGCCACCGGCAGCAGGATCTGGCGCTGTTCCGCGGTTTCGATCTCGTAGCCCGCCACCGCCGGAGTCCGGCCGGTCTCGACGACGGCGTCGGTGACGGTGCCCAGCCGTGTCCCGCCTCGGGTGGTGAGCTCTACGCCCAGCACGTTGGCCCCGCCCGGATCGTCCGGACGCGACCGGGCGGCCGCATCGTCCTCCTCCAGCGCGGACTCGTCACGCACCATGACCGCCTGCGGCCCCAGGGCGTGGACGTTCCTCCACAGGACGGCGCGGTGCAGGGGACCCGAGAGCAGTCCACGGCCGGCCAGGGTGAAGCAGCGGATGCTGCCCGTGGGAGCGTCGAAGACGATGTCCTTGACCTGCCCGATGTCTTCTCCTGCCAGCGTCACCACCGGCTTCTTGATGATCTCGCCGGCTCGTATGTAGACGCTCATGGCTGTCCTCCTCGCCGAGGAGGCCGACGGCCCTGTGCTATGACGCCGCCGGAGCGGCGGCGTGCCTGCAGGGACATGAGGGAAGCGGTGCCGGCCGCGACGACCGCGAGGGCGATGATGAGCCAGATCCACCATTCCATGGCTGTGCCCCTTTTACTCCCGGTCTCCCTCCTTGAGTCCCGAGTTCCCTGCTTCGGCCCGGATATGCGCGGCATGGAGCGGTGGCCTACGGCCTCGACGGCACGGCGCACGCCCGGCGCGTGCGGTGAGTGTGTCCGTGTGGGGCGTTCGCTCGAACCGGCGGCGCAACCTGCTCGGCCGCAGCCCGTGGTCCGGCGAGGGGAGCGGGCCTTCAGCGCGGTCGGCGACCTGTGAGCTGCCTCACCCATGGCGGTCCGCTCACGGGTCGAACCGCAGGTCAGCAGTGCTTTTCCGTAGGCGCTCGGCGCCCGTTGGCCGGATACGTCAATGATCTGTCATTGCAGCCAGTCCCAACGTCGATACAGGCTGTGACCGTGTTTGAGCGACGTGTTGTGGTGGTGGTGTACGCGGGCGCAATGGCTCTGGACATCACCGGACCCATTGAAGTGTTCGATACCGCCAACCGGTTCCTCGCCCCGGCGGGAGCCCCCTATCGGATCGACTACGTCTCCGCCGATGCGCCACTGGTGCGGATGAGTTCCGGAATGACGCTAGAGGCCGGTCCGCTGGAGGCGGGGGAGGGGCCGATCGACACGCTTCTCGTGCCGGGCGGATGGAGCCTCAACAGCGCGCTTCAGGACGGGGCGCTGGTCTCCTGGATCCGTCAGGCGGCGGCCCGGTCCCGCAGGGTCGCCTCCGTGTGCGGCGGATCCTTCCTGCTCGCTGAAGCCGGCCTCCTCGACGGAAGACGTGCGACCACGCACTGGGCCTACAGCGAGGCGTTGGCCCACCGCTACCCCGATGTGATGGTGGACGCCGAACCGATTTTCGTGTGGGACGGCCCCTTCGTGACCTCCGCGGGCGTGTCGACGGGGATCGACATGGCGCTGGCACTGGTGGAGGCCGATCACGGTGCGGCGCTCGCGCTGCAGACGGCGCGTTTCCTGGTGCTGTTCCTCAAGCGGCACGGAGGGCAGGCGCAGTTCAGCGCCGTCCTCGACGCCCAGCTGGCCGACCATCCGCCGATCCGGGCCGCTCAGGAGTGGATCCTCGAGAACCTGCACAACCCCTTACCCGTCGCCGAGATCGCCCGGCGAGCCAACATGAGCCTCCGCAACTTCTCCCGGGTTTTCCGGCGCGAGGCGGGCACCACCCCCGGCCAGTACATCGAGCGGACGCGGATCGCCCGCGCCCGGGAACTGCTGGAGACCACTGATCTGACGATCAGTCAGATAGCGCGCCGCTGCGGATTCGGCGCCCCCGAGACCTTCTTCCGCTCCTTCGGGCGAACCCTGGGACTCACCCCGAAGGAATACCGGCACCGCTTTCAGCTCATCTCGCCATCCGGCTTCATCGACCCGCACCACGAGACGAACAGGAGCCCCGCATGACGTCAACGACCGGGGACTTACCCGAGACCGGAACGGTACGCGTGGTCGACTACCTGGCCGGCGAGCTCGCCCGGGCCGGAGTCACCCACGTGTTCGGGGTCGGCGGCGCGAACATCGAGGACCTGTACGACGCCGTTCACCGCGCCGACGCCATCCGTGGTGTCGTCGCCAAACACGAGTTCTCCGCCGTCACGATGGCCGACGGATGCGCCCGTACCACCAGGCGCCTCGGTGTCGTTGCCGCCACCTCGGGCGGTGGTGCCATGAACCTCCTGCCCGGACTGGCCGAGGCGTACGCCTCCCGGGTTCCCGTGCTGGCCCTGGTGGGCCAGCCGCCGACCGGACAGGAGGGCCATGGAGCGTTCCAGGACACCAGCGGTACGGCGGGCTCCTTCGACGCCCTGGAGGTCTTCACACCTGTCTCCCGGTTCTGCGCACGAGTCGATGACGCGGACTCGATCACGGAGTTGCTGCCCCGGGCGGTAGCCGCGGCGCAGGCCGCTCCGCGAGGACCGGCGGTCCTGCTGCTGCCCAAGGACGTGCAGCAGGCACGGATACCGGTGCCCGGCCGTGGCGCGGCACGGCCGGCGTCGGTGCCGGCGGCGACGGCCCCGGCGGCGCGGCTCGACACCGACGCCGTCATCACCGTGGCGGACATCCTTCATCGGGCCGACCGCGTCCTCGTCATCGCCGGAGACGAGGTCGCCGCCACCGACACACGAGCCGAACTGACCGAACTGGCACGGCGCTTGGGGGCCTGGGTCGCCGTCACCCCCGACGCCAAGGACGTCTTCGACAACAGTGATCCCCGATTCGCGGGCGTAGCCGGGGTGATGGGCCACGCCAACGTCGAGGACTGTCTGCGGCGGGCCGACGTGTGCCTGCTGGTCGGCACCCGGCTGCCGCTCCTGGCACGCGGAGGTCTTGAACGGGCGCTGACCGCCGCCGACGTCGTATGTCTCGGTCCCGAACCACCGTTCGTGCCTGGCACCGCGCTGATCGGACGTCTGCCGGACGCGCTGCGCTCGGTGACCGGCCGGCTCCCGCTGCGACCACGCCCTTGCCCGCAGCACGCCGGTCCACTCCCCACGGTCGTGACGAGCCCGCAACCTCACGCCCCGGGCCGAACCATCCCCTACGCTCAGGCGGTTGGCGCTGTGCGGGCCGCGCTCCCGCACGACGCGCACGTCTTCGTGGACGCCGGCAACGCGGGGGCCAGCGCGGTCCATCTCCTCCCGGCGCCGCGGCACGGCCGCTTCGTGCTGGCGGTCGGCATGGGAGGAATGGGCTACACCTTCGGTGCCGCCATCGGAGCCGCGCTGGCCACCGGCCGACGCGCCTA
This sequence comes from Streptomyces sp. NPDC101225, assembly GCF_044767585.1. Taxonomy (NCBI): domain Bacteria; kingdom Bacillati; phylum Actinomycetota; class Actinomycetes; order Kitasatosporales; family Streptomycetaceae; genus Streptomyces; species Streptomyces sp. NPDC101225. The sequence goes on along the minus strand of NZ_JBIWOE010000024.1, from coordinate 95,218 downwards.
CGTGCTCGCCGGAGACGGGTCGTTCTTCATGCACGGGATGGAAGTGCACACGGCCGTGGAGTACGCCGCACCCGTGACCTTCGTCGTCTTCAACAACCAGGCCCATGCCATGTGCGCGGTGCGCGAGGAGTACCTCCAGGGCGGCGTCCGCGGCGACGACCGCTTCTCCCGCACCGACCTCGCCGCCGGCATGGCCGCGGCCTTCCCGTCCCTGGAGGTCACGGCCGCCGAACACGCCGCGCACCTGCGCCGTGCCCTGCTGCTCAGCAACGCGGGTGGCGGCCCGGCGTTCGTCGCGGTCGACTGCGACCCGGCCGAGATCCCTCCCTTCCAGCCCTTTCAGTCCTTCAACGAACCCACCAAAGGCTCCGAAGCCACCGACCGCAAGGAGAGCTCCGATGACCGAGGCATCGTCCACGTTGGCTGACATCCCCGGCCTGGTACGGATCGAGAATCCCGGCAAGGAGGAGCTGACGGCGCACTGCATGGAACTCACCCATGCCGTCTACCCCCACCACCAGGTCTACGGGCAGTACTGCACCATCCACGAGTACGTCGACTGCCCCCCGGAGCAGGCGTACGACTACCTGCGCCAGGGCCACCACCTGGAGGAGTGGACCTGCAGCCTGCGGGACTTCGCCCCCACCGGCACACCGGGACTGTGGGCCGGTTTCGATCGGCTCGAGGACGACACCAGGATCTACTGCAAGGTGGTCGCGCATCCCGAAGCCATGACCGTGGACTACCACTGCTCCTGGGACCAGGGCGAGAAGCTGTGGATGATCTACCTGATGCGCGTCGTACCGGCGCGCCTGGTGCTCGACAAGCCGGGATCGGTCATCACCTGGACCAACTGCCGCCACCCCTACTACGACAACAACCCGCACCCCGACCGGAGCCCGCGACCCGACCGCCCCTGGGTGGGCGACTACTGGGACCTCTTCTACGCGGGGCACACCGTGGAGATGAACAACCTCAAGGCGATCCTGGAACACCGCCACCGCAACGGCCTGCCCGTCAGCGTGGCTCCGGTGAAGGCGGTGGCCCGGTGACCACGGTCAGCCTCACCGACGTCGCAAGCTACCTGCCCGGCGAGCCGGTCCCCGCCGACTTCTACACCGAGTACCCCGGAGCCGAGGACAAGCTGCGCAGCCACCCCATGTTCAAGGTCCCCCCGTTACGGCACCACGTGGCACCGGACGAGACCAACGCCGACATGGTCGAGCGCGCCGTGCAGGCCCTGATCGAACGGCACGGCACGGACGAGATCCGGAGCGTGGACGTACTGCTGGTGCACAGCCAGCTGCCGGACCTGCCCTTCGTGGGCGCCGGCACCGAGGTGGCACGCCGGCTGGGCCTGCGTCCGGAGTGGCTCGTCGACGTGGCCAACTCGGGCTGCGCGTCCTTCGTGTACATGCTGAAGCTGGCGCGGCAGATCCTGAGCACCACCGACGCGAAGACCGCGCTGATCTGCAATGCGCAGAGCGCCGCGGGCCAGTGGTTCACGCAGTCCGAGGTGCGCCGGCTGGCCCAGGCCGCGATCCCGGGCGACGGTTGCGGTGTGGGCTACGTGACGACATCGGCCGACAGCCCGGTGCTCGACGTGGAGACCCGGCACATCGGTGCCTACGCCGGGGACATGACCGTGGCGCTCGACGACGGCCGCAAGTACTGGGAGCCGGGAGAGTCCCAGCTGCGCATCGGGTTCACCGACGCCAGCGTCGCCAAGGTCCTGGCACGCGGCAACCGCCTCGTACCGGAGGTGGTCACAGATCTGTGCGGACGGCTCGGCGTGGCGACCACCGACATCAACGTCCTCATCACCAACCAGCCCAACCGCACCTTCCTGCGGAATTGGCGGGAAGCGCTGCAACTGCCCGCCGAACGGCATCTGAACACCTTCGACGAGTGCGGGAATCTGTTCGGAGCGGCGATCCCGATCACCCTCGACCGCGCGATCCGCTCACAGCAGGTGCGGGACGGCGACTTGGTGGTCCTCGGGGGATTCGCCCACGCGGGCGACTTCGCGGGCGCCGCGGCGGTCCGCTGGCGCGGCGGGCGAGGCTGACGCATGAACCTCCCCGCGCTGCACCAACTGGCCCTGAACGAGAGCCCGTACCCCCCGCTGCCGTCGGTCCGCAAGGCGATGCGACGTGCCGTCGCCCAGGCTCACCGCTATCCGCAGTTCTACCCCGACGACCTCACCGAGCGGGTCGCCGCATGGTGCCAGGTGAGCCCCGACCACGTCGTGATCGGCAGCGGATCGGTGGGCGTGGCCCTGCAGTTGCTGCAATCCGTGGCCGGGCCCGGCGACACGGTGGCCTACGCCTGGCGCACCTTCGACGCATACCCGCTCCTCGCCGACATGGTCGGCGCCGGCGCCGACCCCGTGCCCCTGACCGCGGACGGAAGCCAGGACTTGAACGCCTTGCTCGCGGCGCTCGACCACCGCACCCGCGTCGTGGTGCTGTGCAATCCGCACAACCCCACGGGAACCCTGGTCACCGCCGACGCGCTGTCGGCGTTCTTGCGTCAGGTTCCGCCACACGTCGTCGTGCTCCTCGACGAGGCATACGTCGAGTTCGCGCGTGACGCCGAGCTGCCGAATGCCCTGACCCTCTTGGGTGACCACCCCAACCTTCTGGTCCTGCGCACCTTCTCCAAGGCGTACGGCCTGGCCGCGCTGCGGATCGGCTACGGACTCGGCACCCCCGACCTGGTGGCACGAATCCGCCGGCAACAACTGCCCTTCGGGATCAACGCGGTGGCGACGGCGGCAGTGGAGGCCTCGCTCCGCGCCACCGGCGAACTGCGCCGACGCGTGGACACCGTCATCGCCGAACGCGACCGGCTCCACGACCGACTCCTCCAGCACGGCTGGCACATACGCCCGGGCCACGCCAACTCCGTCTGGCTCGCCGCCCCCGATCCGGTCGACGATGCGGCCGCGGCCCTCACCGCTGCCCGCATCCACGCTCGCCACTACCCCGGCGAGGGACTGCGGCTCACCATCGGCAGCCGGGAGGCCAACGACGCCGTACTCGCCGCATTGGCGCACGTCACGGCTTCCGGCGCGTACCATCGGCGGCCGGTGCGAGGGAGGAGCCGGCAGATGTCGTGACAGCGAGCCTCCGCCACCTACAGGACAGAGGTCGCGATGCGGCATCCGGCCGCGAGGCCTCGGCGAAAAACCGTTGGCCGGGCCGCGGTGGCCACTGCTACCTTTCCGGAGGCCGTGCGAGCGATGGAAGAGGTGGTACCCGTGAACACAGTATCGACATGGGTGCTCCCCTCCGGGGTCACGGTCGGACGATAGACAGGTCGTCCGGGAGCGCCGTCCCAGCGCACTCCCGAAAGGCACGACCATGCACTTCATCACCGAAAAGCGCCTCGACGACGGCGTCCTCGAGCGCGAGTTCACCCTCGGCGAGATCCCCGGCATCCTGTGGACGCCCGGATCCGCATCCGCACCGGCGCCGCTGATCCTGCTCGGCCACCCCGGCGGACTGCACAAGATGTACCCCCGACTGGTGGCCCGGGCCCGGCATGCCGCGGCGGAGGGCTTCGCCACGGCCACCATCGAGCTCCCCGGAAGCGGTGACCGGCCCCGCCGGCCCGCCACCGAACAGGCCCGCGCCGACCTGCGCCGGGCGCTGGCAGCCGGCGAGCCGGTCAGCGACGAGATCATCGACGCCCTCATCCTCCCGCTCGTCGACCAGGCAGTCCCGGAATGCCAGGCCACCCTGGATGCCCTCCTCTCGCTGCCCGAGATCGGCGGCCCGGTCGGGTACTCGGGGGGAGTGATCTCCATCGGCGTTCGTCTCGCGGTGGTCGAGCCGCGCATCGTGGCCGCCGGTCTCTTCGCCGGGAGTTTCGTGCCTCGCGCCATGTTCGAGGAAGCCCGCAAAGTCACCATTCCGCTGCACGTCCTGCTGCAGTGGGACGACGAGGGCAACGACCGGCAGGCGGCCCTCGACCTGTTCGACGCCTTCGGCTCCAGGGAGAAGTCCCTGCACGCCAACATGGGCGGGCACACCGGGGTCCCGCAGTCCGCGGGGGACGCCGCGGCCCAGTTCTTCACCCGGCACCTGAAGTGAGGCCGGGCGCCAGGCCGGCGGCAGACGGTGGGCGCGGCGGCCGGAACACCGTCATCGAGGACGGGTCGAGGCCCTCCTCGACGGCGGTGACCTGGCAGATGCGCGACTGCCCCGTTCGCTTCGCCGCTGGGCACCGGCGGTAGGCCCCGTCCTGGCCTGCGCATGGTGCGCGGCCTCGCCGCCGCCACCTCGACCCCGAGGCGGCGGCGGCGATCCAGACCCGTCGGATGGCGTGCACCCCGCTGTTCATCCAGCCGCCCGATGGCGACGTGGTGAGATCTGCCGATCCGGTGGTTGTCCACGGCCACGCCGGGCACGCGGTCATGCCCCGCCCGGAGCCGACCTGTTCGAACACGGGCGAGTCGTACGACAGTGGTGTGCCCGTCTACCGGAAGATCGGTCAGAACCGAAGATCGGGCAGCACCCTCGACCGGGCCAACCGGCTCAGCCCGGACTCGGATGGTTGAGGGGCGTAACGGTCTGGCTGTCGGCAGGGCCGTGGGCGCCGACCGCCGTTTCGAGGTCGGTGGCGAGGGCCTGCAGCCAGACCTCGAGGTCGACCAGGAGGGGCAGGACCTCAAGGGGGATCTGCGCCGCGATGCGAGGCGGCAGCGGGGTGGTTCGGACCCGGATACCCGTTGCTGGGAAGGCGGCTGCGCGGCGCGTTGCCGTAGCAATGTCGTCGGCGGCTTCGCGGGCCCATCGCACGGCACTTGGGGGAATGGCGGCTGCGCTGGGCGAGGTCGGCAGCCAGTAGGCGCCGACCAGTGCGCGGGAGCCGTAGTTGAGGCCGGCGAGCCAGTCCGGACCGTTCGCGGGCGTGCGGGGGGCGGGTTCTGTCCGGTACTGCGCGTAGGCGGCCTGGGCGATGCGGAGCCGATGGAGGGTCAACTGCAGGGCCCGGGTTGCCGCGTTGTGCGGAGGTGTGGGGTCGGCCACGGCGTCGGCGGTGGCCCGCACGAGGGGTGCGGCGGCGAGGAACAGCGCGCCCACGCTGCGCCGGATCTCAGCGTGCGCCCCGGACGGCCAGGCGAGTAGCCCGCACATCAGGCCGACGGCGCTGCCGGTGAGGACGTCGACGATGCGGGCCTCCGCGAGTTGCCATGTCACGGGATCGATCTGGGCGAACGCCGTGGACACGACCAGGGTGAAGAGCCCCTGCGCCCAGGCCGGCCCACCGACGGGTCCCACCGAGAAGGCGATCAGCATGAGCGGCGCCAGCAGGTATTCGTACACCTGGATGGAGTCGCCGGCCCCGACCAGGAGCAGCCCGGCGGTCGAGGCGCCGACCAGTGTGCCGACGGCCGCCGAGCGGACGACGGACCAGGTGGCGCCCGCGGTGGTACGGCCCAGGGTAAGTACGGCCAGCAGCACCCAGAAGCCATGGGACAGGTCGAGTGAACCCGCCACGACGCGGGCGAGCGCGAGACCGAGCGCGGTGCGGAAGGCGTTCTGGAACACGACGGAGCGCGGGGTGAAGTGGCCGGTGATCCGGATGAGCCACAGCCGGGGGGCCGAGCGCCGGCCGTACCAGAACTGCTCATGGGGCAGGCCGGGCACCGAACGGTCCACACCGTTCGCCAGCGCGATGGCCGTGCGTACGGTCACGGCCGAGACGGCGACCGTCAGGACCGTCGACTGCCGCCGCAACAGCGCGTGCAGGCCCTGCCCGCGGGCGAGGGGGACGTTGCCGCGTGCGGCGAGGAACTGGGCGGTCATTTCCTCCATCAGTTCAGGGCCGCGGGCAGGACGCCGTCCGCGCACGATGTCGGCAGTGTCGGCGCACGTGGCGCTGATGTCGCGAAGCAGGGTCTGCGAGGCCAAGTCCGCGGGTGCGCCGGGCAGTTCGGCGAGAGCGGCGAGCTGGTCGAGCAGGCGGCGCGTGGCCGAACCCGCCTGGGCCATGGCACGGTCCGCCCTGCTCGCTCCGGTGGGCCTGCTCCCCAGCGGCTGCTGCGACAGCCGCAGATCACGGCCGGTCGCCCTGAGCCGCTCCACGAGACCGCGGTCCGCGGTGGGACGGGTCAGGCGGCGCGCAGTCCGGGCCGCGAGGTCGAGGGCGTCCGCGATCCGTGTGCTGTACGTCTGCTGCGGTGGTTGCGGGAACAACGACTCACAGGCCATCAGCAGTGCCACCCCGACCGCGAGCCCGGCCAGTCGCTGAGGCAATGTGCCGGGTGCGTAGGGCGGGAAGCAGGCAAGGATGTAGAAGAGCTGCAGTCCGGGGACGATGCCCGCGAGCCGTGGGGCACAGGCCGCGCAGAACGTCAGGACGACGCCCACGAGGAGCACGCCTGCGGCGGCCGACCAGGTCGACACCGCGAGGACCGTACCGAGGACGACCAGTGCGGCGGCGACCGGGGCGGCTCGCAGCAGGGTGCCGACCCGTCGCCGACCGGAGCCGGGCAGCGGCGACATGACGCCGAACGCGATGGGAGCGAACAGGGCGTAGAGGGCGAGGACGGGCCGGTCCAGCAGGTGCGCTGCGGGATAGAAGCCGACGAGCGAGGCAACCGTGACGCGCACGGCGTTGCGCCCCGCGGCGAGGGACTTGCCCGGCGACGGCAGCTTCGGCATGCGTTCCTTGCCCAGGGCCGCCCGGAACGTGTGCCTCCCTGAGGGGTCGCGCATAGCGCCACATCATGCCGGGCCCTGGCTCCAGCCGCCCTCGTCGAGCCGGTGTGCCGAGCGGAACCGCCCGACCGGCCCACCGATTCGGTGAACGACGTGGGCAGTGCCAGGTCGCCGACGCGGGACGGCTCGGCACCGGCAGGTACGCAACGAGGGACCAACAGGGGACGTAGCGGCCGTCGTCCTCGCGGCGGTGCCGGACGTCATGGTGCACCCTTGCGTTTGCTTGCCGATCCGCTTGCCGGGCGTGGTGGCGATCCGGGGCCCGAGGAAGCCGTCGGGGGCGGAGTTGCCTGTTTCGTTTGTGCCGCCCAAGAGGTTGCGCCGTTGCCCAGGTCCTGCCGCTCTCTTCTGACCTGGGTCTTTCTTGTGCGCCGGCGTGCTTGTGAAGGCCGTTGGGGGACTCGTGCGTGAGAACCCTCATCCTCGAAAGGGAACGTTGCCACGGCTCAAATGCGTCGGCGGCCCGGCGTAGCGTCCTCCGTGAGACACCCCCGGTGGCGCCGACAGGCCCGGGAACGCGTGGGTTCGTATCTCACGTCGGTCCGATGGGGATCAGGTGGGTAAGGAGTGGTATCGGTGCGCTTCGGGCTTTCCTTTCTTCCTGACTGCACGCCGGAGATGAAATCTCCGCAGGTCTACTACAGCGACGCGCTCGACTTGTCGGTCCAGGCCGAGATGGGGGGTCTGGACTCGGTCAAGATGACCGAGCATTATCTGCACTACTACGGCGGATACTGCCCCAGCCCCCTGGGATTCCTGTCCGCCGTGGCCGCCCGGACGAAGTCGGTCAGACTGATCACCGGCTGTGTACTGCCGGTTTTCCACCATCCCATTCAACTGGCCGCGGAAGCCGCGCAGGTGGACGCGATCAGCGGTGGCCGGCTCGATGTGGGATTCGCCCGGGCCTATCTGCCCGACGAGTTCGACGCTCTCGGTCTGGAGATGGACGAGAGCACCGACCGGTTCCGCGAGACGATTCGCGCGGTGCAGCGTATCTGGACCGAGGAAAAGGTCAGCGAGCAGACGCCGTTCTTCTCCTACCGTGATGTGACCGGACTGCCGCGGCCCACCCAGCGGCCGCATCCGCCGATGTGGGGCGCCGCGGTCCGTACCCCGGAGAGCTTCACCTGGCTGGGCACGGAGGGGCTGGGCCTGCTGATCACCCCGCTGATCTCACCGCACGAATTCCGTGATCACCTCACCCTCTACCGCGACGCGTTCCAGGCCACGCACGCCGACTCCGGGGTGCGGCCCAGGATCGCGGCCAGCCTGCCGCTGGTGGTCGCGGACACCGACGAACGCGCCGCGGAGATCGCCGAGACCTATCTGCGCCGCTACCTGGACGTGTGGGCGGAGGCCGTGAGCCCGTGGGACAAGCGCGAGTCCTCGGCCTACCGCGGCTACTCCGGGTTCGGCTGGATGCTGCGCGGTCTGCAGCCGACCAAGCTCTACACCGAGGGCGGCGCGATCGTCGGGTCTCCGGCGACCGTCATCGAACGCATCCGCGCCTTCAACGACCACATTGGCGGCGTCGACCAGATCCTGTGGCAGATCGACTTCGGCGCGATGCCGCTCCCCGAGGCTCGGCGGACCTTGGAGCTCTTCTGCGACAAGGTGCTGCCCGAGGTGAAAGCGCTGTGACACGAAAGCGGCTGTCGTAGCGATTTCACTTGTCCAAAAGTACGCAATGCAGAAGGAGGTGTAAGACATGGAGGAGTTCGACGAGCTGGTGCTGGATGACAGCGCCTTCGAGTTGGTGGACCTGGGCAAGGTGGTGCCCGCCTCGGTGACGGCTGGTTACGGCCTCACGGAGCTGTCCGCTTCCGGCGGTGCGAGCAGCTGTTGCTGCTGCTGCCCGTGCTGTTCCTGCACCTGAGCCGGCGGCTGTTTCCGGTGCGGACTTTCCCTTGTTGGCACGGAGCAGGAAAGGGGGTGCAAGACATGGAGGAATTCGACGAGCTGGTGCTGGATGACAGCGCCTTCGAGTTGGTGGACCTGGGCAAGGTGGTGCCCGCCTCGGTGACGGCCGGTTACGGCCTCACGGAGCTGTCCGCTTCCGGCGGCCAGAGCAGTTGTTGCTGCTGCTGCCCGTGCTGCTCCTGCACCTGATCCGGGTGCTGCTTTTCCCGGCACATGTGCTCTAGCCGGTGCGTATACGTGAAAGGGGACCGGGTGGCTCTCGGTCCTCCTGCTGACCAGTCACCAACGAATTCATGAAGAAGCGGTGGTCATGGAAGTAGATGTCGAACGGGTGCGGCCGCGACTGCGCGGGGACGTCTACGTCATGCGCGTCCAGGAGGGCGCGTACATCCGCAGCAACCTCGGCGGGTCGATGCTCAAGGGCGCGTCGACGTACGAGTGGATCCAGCGGATCGCGCCGATGCTGGACGGCACCAGGACCCTGGGCGAACTGTGCGCGGCCGTGCCGGAGTCCAGCCGCACCGCCCTGGCCAAGCTGATCCTGCTCCTGCACGGCAAGGGGTATGTCAAGAACGTGCTGGACGACCGTCCGCACACCCTGACCCCCGACCTGGCCAAGACGTACGCGGCCAACATCGCCTTCATCGAGTACTTCACCGACTCGCCGGAACTGCGCTTCGAGCGCTACCGGGCCAGCACCGTCGTGCTGGCCGGGTCCGGCCCGCTGCTGCAGGCCCTGGCCAACTCCCAGCTGCGTGCCGGTGTGCGCACGCCCGTGCTCGCGCCGTTCGCCGAGTCGCCGTTCGACCGCGACCGCGTCGCCGAGCACCTCGCCGTGGCCCGGGCGCAGGACCCGGAGCAGCGGATCGCCTACCGGGACGTCGACGACGGGCACCTCGACCAAGTGGCGGCCGGCGCCGCCATGGTGCTGCACGTCGCCGACCGCCCCATGACACAACGCGCCCGGCTGCTGTCCGCGGCCGCCGGCGCCGCGGGTGCCGCGTCCGCTCAGGTGGTCGTGGCGGGTGACGAGGCCTGGATCGGCCCGGTGACCGGCAAGGACGGCGACACCGCGGCCTGGGAGTCGGCCTGGCGCCGGCTGTGCGCGTTGGCACCCGGCAGCGTCGGCGCGGATCTGCGCGACCACCCGGAGGCGGCGCCGAGCGAGTTCCTGCGCGGTCCCACGGTCGCGCTGGTCGCCAACCACCTGTGCTTCGCCGCGTTCCGGCACCTCACCGGCATCGACGAGTCCACGGGCGCCGATCAGCTGGTCCGGTTCGACCTGGAGACGCTGGAAACCTCGAACCACGCCTTCCTGCCCCACCCGCTCGCACTGCCCGCCGTTCCCGACGACCCGGCCCGGCTGGCCGCGCTGGCGGCCGCGGCGCCCGTCGACGACGAGGAGCTGGCCCGGCGGGCGGTGGACTGCGTCGACCCGCGGACCGGCGTGTTCGCCGAGATCACCGAGCGGGACTACGAGCAACTGCCCCTGTTCGTCAGCGAGGTCAGGGTCTCCGACCCGGTCGGCCTGGCCGGCGGCCCGTTCCCGGTGTTCGGCTGGGGCGAGAGCGTCGTCGAGTCGCGGCAGCGGGCGGTCCGGCACGCGCTGGAGCGCTACGCGGCCGTCATGGCCGACCCCCGCAGGGGCGACCGGCTGCACGGCCTGGACGTACTGACCGGTGAACCGGTCGCGGTCGACGCGACGGCGGTCTTCCCGGCGGGGACCGCGCCGAGGGCCGTCTCCGGGAGCGACTGGCCCGAGGCCGTGCGCGCCGCGGTGGTCGCGGCGGCTGGTGACAACGTCGAGGCGGCGCTGTCGTCCGCGGCCGAGCCGTTTCACCGGCTGGACATGGACGGCGCCGAGCTGACCCCGCGCGGCGCGCGCTACCTGAAGCTGCTGGAGATCGTCGGGCAGTCGTTCGAGGTCCACGATCTGTCCGGCCCCCTCGGGCTGCCGACGTTCGCGTTCACCACCCCGAAGGGCACCGTCGCCTACGTGAGCGACCTGGAGCCCGGTGCCGCCCTGGAGAAGGGACTGGAGCGGACGCTGCTCGCCTACCAGTCCCAGGCCGCGAACCAGCCCGGCTACGCGCCGCCACCGGTGCCCGACCTCCCGGCGAACCTGCGCGGCGACGTCGGAACGGGGGACGGGAACCGGGCGCTGCCGGGTTCGGTGAGCCTCGAAGAGGCCGTGGCGGCCCTGACGCGCGAGGGCGGCCGCGTGGTCGCCGTACCGCTCGACCACGATCCCTTCCTGGCCCGCACGTGTCCCTTCGTGGTGCGAGCCGTGGTCGTCCATGGCTGATCGGCCGCAGGTGCTCGATCGGCCGCAGGTGCTCGTCGAACTCCGTCAGGTGGTCGTCGGGCCGTGGGCGCCGGGCTGCCCGGAGTGTCTGAACACGCGGCGCGCCGCCGCCGCGTCGGCCGAGCGCGCCGCCGAGATGGCCGCCGAGGTGCCGGAGCGGGAGCTGCCGACCTTCCTCGCGGACACCGTCGCCGGGCTGGCCTCGGCCGGGCCCGAGGAACGGCGGTACTGGATCGTCGACAGGGCCACGCTCGCGCTGTCCCGGCACGGCTTCCTCACCGACCCGCGCTGTCCGCGCTGTTCGGCCCCACCCGCCGACACCGAGCAGGGCGCGAAGCCCCGCAGGCAGGCGCGGCCCAAGCTGTCGCCCGAGTCGAGCCGTGTCCGTCCGCTGGACCGGGACGCACTCGCCGCGGCGTACGTCGACGGGCAGAGCGGTCTGATTCCGTCGGTCACCTCCTACACCCAGCACTCCTTTCCGTTCACCGAGGCCGTCATGGCCGTGCCAGGCGTCTCCAAGGAGGCGGCCGGCTACGGGCGTACCCGGGACTTCGACTCGTCATGGTCGATCGCGGTGGCGGAATCGCTGGAACGGCTGGCCGCGTACGCGCCGGGCAAAAGGACCGTTGTCACGGCCGGCTACGCCGACGTGGCCGACGCCGCGGTCGATCCGCGCTCGCTCGGCCTGTATCCCCCCGACCGGTTCTCGACCGCGGGCTTTCCGTACCGGGAGTTCACCGAGGACGCGGTCACGAACTGGGTGTGGGGCTATTCGTTCGGCCGCGACCGGCCGGTACTGGTGCCGGAGAGCTTCGTCTACTACCGGCTGCCGAAGTCGTCCGGCGGCGGCCACGGGTTCGCGTGCGAGATCTCCAGCGGCTGCGCGCTCGGAGGCTGTTACGAGGAGGCGGTGCTGCACGGGGTCGTCGAAGTCGCCGAGCGCGACGCGTTCCTGACGGCCTGGTACGGGCGGACACCGCTGCCCGAGATCGACCTGGCCACCGTGCCCGACCGCCGGATCCCGCTCGTCGCCGAGCGCATCGAACGGCAGGGCTACCGGGTCCACGTCTTCGACACCACCCGGGACCACAGAATCCCGTCGTTCTGGACGTTCGCCGAGGACGTCACCGGCACCGGTCGCCCCAGGGCCGTGTCGACCGGCGGCAGCGGACTGCGCCCGGCCGAGGCGATCCTCGCCGCGCTGCACGAGCTGAGCCAGACCGTCGAGTACGTCACCGTCCTCGCGCTCGACCCGGGCTGGCGCGACCGCGCCCAGCACCTGGCCGACCATCCGGACGACGTCGTGTCGATGGCGGACCATCTGCTCTGCGCGGCGAACCCGGCCACCTTCGACCGGTACTCCTTCCTGCTCGACGACCCCAGGACGCTGGGCTGGCGGCAGGCACTCGACCGCTGGCGGTGGCCGCGCAACACCGACATCGGCGCGGATCTCGACGAGGCCGTTCGGCGGTTCGCCGCGGCCGGCATGGACGTCGTCGCCGTCGACACGACCTCCACGGAACAGACAGCGGGAGGCTTCAGATGCGTCAAGGTGATGGCACCGGGCTCGGTGCCGATGACCTTCGGACACGCGGCCCGGCGGGTGACCGGACTGCCCCGGCTGCCCGAGGTGCGCAACCCGCACCCGCATCCGTTTCCGTGACCGGGCGCGAGGACGGCGCGGGCCGGGAGTTCTGGCGGGTCAGCCTGGAGGATCTCGCCGTCGCGATGGAGACCCGGCAGTCGGAGTACGGCAACCCGGACGAACCGCTGAAGTTCAAGATCTACCGGGGTCGGCCCCGCCGTCCGCTGACGACCAGGGTGCCCCGAAGGCTGACGGAGGTCACGGCGCTCGACGAAGCGGCGCTGTCGACCCTGCTGCGCTACGGCTACGGCATCTCCCGGCAGGAGTTCGACACCGACGGGACCTGGCCCTACCACCGGATGGTCGCCTCCGCGCGCTGCCTGTTCGGCGTCCAGCTGTACGTGTGCCTGGCCGACGGCGTCTACCACTACGACGCACCGCACCACGCGCTGGTGCTGCTGCGGGACGGCGATCACCGCCGGCTGCTGGCCGAGGCGGCCGGAACCGGTGGCGGCCCGCCGGAGGCGGTGCTGGTGCTCTCCGGGCTGTTCGCCAAGACCGCCTACATCTACCGCGACTACGCCTACCGGCTGTGCACGCAGGAGGCCGGTCTGCTCACCGGGAACATCGACCTGGTCGCGCGGGCCATGGGGGTGCGGGCCCATGTGCACCACCAGTTCGTCGACGAGCCCGTCCACAAACTGCTCGGCCTCGACGGCGACGAGGAACCGGCGCTTGTGATGCTGCCGCTCCACGTCGCCGGTGGAGGTGCCGGTGCCGGTATCCGGCGCGCCACGGCCGCGCAGAGCGCCGCCGCGCTGGCCGCGACCATCGACCCGATCGAGCCGGACGTGGTCGCCGGCGGACTGAAGGTCGCGCAGGCCTGCCCCACACTGACGCAGGTCAACCGCGCGTCCCTGCGCACGCACACCGCGACCTTCGCGACGGCCGCACCGGACGCGCCCAGCGCGACCGCGGAATCCGGCGCACCCGGTGCCCTGCCCCTGCCTCTGCCCCCGGCCGAGGTCCCGGAGGCCGACCTGGCCGACGTACTGCGGGCGCGGGACTCCGGTCCCGGGGTCTTCCGGCCGGTCGCCTCGCGGGTCGACGGCGTCGAACTGTGGACCCGACTGGCCCGGGCCCGGACCGACGTCACCAGTGACGCGGTGCCGTCGGGGGCGCCCGTCCCGCTGGAGATCTACCTGACCGTCGGTGACCTCACCGGGATACCGGCGGGCTGCTACCGCCTCGACCAGGACACCGGCGCGCTGCACCCGACCGGCCCCGCGGACCCCGGCACCGACGCCATCACGGCGATCGAACGCGTCACCATCCCCGGACCGGTCTTCCAGCACATGAACGCCGTCGTCCATCTCGTCGGCGACCGCGACTGGGCGTTCGACACCTTCGGCGACCGCGGCTACCGCGTGATCAGCCAGGAGGCCGGGCTGCTCGCGCACCGTGTGTGCGTGGCGGCCGCGGCCCAGGGCATGTCCGGCCGCATCGTCAACGCCTACCACGCCGAGGGGGTCCGCCAGGCCCTCGGACTGACCGAGCGACGCCACACCCCGGTCTTCCAGATCCTGCTGGCCAGGACGGGACCGGGCGGGCGCGTGATCGTACCCGTCGAGCCCGAGGCGGTGAACTGATGGACACCTTGTGGGAAGCCCGCCCGGACGCGGCGGGGTATGTGCTCGGCCCGGCCGCCGTGGTCCGGCTCGCCGGCAGCCCGGTCGCCGTGCTGGACGGGCTGCGGTGCGCACGGAGCTGGCACACCGCCCGCGAGCTGGTGCGGCTGCGCGCCGAGATCGCCGGCGCGACCGGCGTGCTGTCGGACCTGCTGCACACGGCGATCGGCGCCGCGGGCGAGGGGGAGCTCAAGGCTCGGCTGGTCGCGGTGCGCCGAGCCGTGCACCGCGGTCGGCGTGTCGATCCCGCCCGGCTGGCCGACGTACCCGCCGACGTACTGCCGCTGGTCCGGGAGTGGACGGCCCGGGTCGCCGAACGCGACCGTCTGCTCACGGTGCTGCCGGGCCGGCTCGAGGAGGACTGGGCCGCGACCTACGAGTCGCTGCGCGAGGCGGCCCGGGAGCCCGCGTTCCAGCTGGGCCTCGTGCACGCCAACCCCGACATGTTCATGACGTTGAGCAAGTGGTTCGCCACCGGACGCGCCCCGCAGCGCCAGAGCGTGCTGCGCCTCGCGCAGTACCTCGCCCGGTCGGCGGCGAAGACCAGTCCGTACTCCACCTTCACCAGCAGCGGCCTGGCCGCCTGGGGCCGGACCGACGCCCTCGTGGAGTGGTCCGGCCGGCCGGCCGGGGACCGGCTCGTGGCAGCGACCGCGACCGAGATCAGCGTCGGATCGCTGCACCGGATCGCGCGCGCCCTGTGCGAACGTCCGGAGTTCGAGGGCGGCTGCCGGGTGCGGATCAACCCCAGCGCCACGGCCGTCGACGACGCCCTGGTGTTCCTGGGCCGCCGTCCCGTCGAATACGTGCACACCCTCGCCCTCACTCCGATCCTGCGCCGGGTGCGGGAACTGACCACGCACGAGACCACGTTGGACGACCTGCGGGGCAAGCTGCGGGCCCTGGCGAGCGACGGGCAGCAGGTCGAGGTGTTCCTGCGCCGGCTGGTGGCGCTGGGCCTGCTGGAGCTGGTCCCGCCGCTCGCCGACCAGACCCCGGACCCGGTCGCCGACCTGCGCGCCTGGCTGCACGAGCGCCGGCAGCCCGGTCTGGAACGGCTGGACCGGACCCTGCACGGGGTGCACGAGGCGCTGGCGACCTACCCGACGATCGCCGCGCCCGCCGGCCGGGTCGCCGTGCGCGACGCCGTGATCCGCGGCCTGGACACGGCACTGCGCGAGGTGGGCGACCACGCCCACGCGGACAACCCCAAACTGGCCCAGGAGTTCGCCCGGTACAGCTTCTACGAGAACGCGGTGCACCCTGGTACGACGGCCGTGCTGGACCGCGACAGCTGGCAGCCGCTGCTGGACGACCTCGACGCGGTGCGCACGCTGCTCGGCCTGATCGGGCCCGACCTGCCCTTCAAGCTGACGCTCGGTTCGCTGTTCCAGAGCCGGTACGCGGACGGCGCGGAGGTGCCGCTGCTGGTGTTCTACCGGGACGTCCTGGCCGAGCAGTCCGCCGGGTCCGGGCCGGATCCGGCACCGGCGGGGCCGTCCGTACTCGCACACAGCCGGTTCGCCCGTCCGGACAGCCCGGTCGAGGCGGTGCGCGAACTGTACCGGCTGCGCACCGCCGCCAAGCGGCTGCTGGGCGAGCGCACGCCCGACCGGGACGGTGTGGTCCGCATCAGGCCCGAGGAGGTGCGCGCACTCGCCGCGAACTGGCCGGACTGGGTCCGCACCCCGACCTCCGTCGCGGTCTACTGCCAGCTCGCCGAGGCCGGACACGGTCCGCAACTGGTCGTCAACAACATCGGCTGCGGCTTCGGCCGCGGCCGCAACCGGGTACGGCAGATCCTGGACGTCCTCGATCTGCGCGCCGACCTGCCCGCCGAACCGGGGCTGGCGGCGAGCCGCGGCGATGTGCTGTTCGCCGAGTTCGAGGCCGTGGCCCGGTCCGCGGTCAACGTCCGCAAGCCGGGCGTCCCGCTGGTCGTCGACTATCCCGGGGTGCGCAGCGTGCGCGAGGTCGACGCCCTGCTGCCGGTGAACGACCTGTATGTGCGGCGCGGTGAAGACGGGCTGCTCACGCTGGTGTCGCGGCGGCTCGGCAGACGGATCTGCCCGGTCCACCCCGGCCTGGGCGCCGACCGGCTGCTGCCGCCCGCCGCCCGCTTCATGCTGGAGGCGTTCGGCGAGTCCAACACCTGGTTCGGCCCGCACACCGAACTGCGGATGACGTCGGACCCGCGCGCGGACAACGGCGTACGCCACCTGCCCCGGCTGATGGTCGGTGACGTGGTGCTGCGGCGCGCCATGTGGATGACCCGCGCGAGTCGGCTGCCCCGGCGCGCGGACGCCACGACCGACGCGGCCTGGATGCTGAGGATGGCCGGCTGGCTGGCCG
The DNA here is from genome assembly GCF_044767585.1 of Streptomyces sp. NPDC101225. NCBI lineage: Bacteria > Bacillati > Actinomycetota > Actinomycetes > Kitasatosporales > Streptomycetaceae > Streptomyces > Streptomyces sp. NPDC101225. Next base: position 78,637 of record NZ_JBIWOE010000024.1, on the reverse strand, counting down.
AACACGGCATCCCCGAGCGGTGCTTCGTCACCCTGCTCGACCCGACCGCGCTGGGCCGGGGCGAGAGCGGCCAGGGCCCGAACAACGACACCAAACCGAACTACGTGGATTTCGCGAGCATGCTGCTGCTGCTCGGGATGGAACGCAGGCTCGCCGAGCCGAACGCGATCGTGCAGATCAGCGAGATGGTGCCGGACCCCGGTCACGTCCGCGGCGAGCACGTCGCCGAGTACATCGTGGAACTGAACGAGCCCGGAGTCACCTATGTCTGAGCGCAGCTGGGTCAGCGCCCACCTCTTCTACCACGGCGATCAGGATGCCGCGATCGTCGGTGTCGTCAGGCCCGCGGCCGAACGGCTGCGCCGGGCCGCACTCGCCGACGGCTTCTTCTTCCTCCGCTACTGGGAGGGCGGCCCGCACCTGCGACTGCGGGTGCTCACCTCACCGGATCACGTCCAGGAGGTCCGTTCGGTCATCGAGGAGACGGCCGCGGAGTTCTACCGGACGTCGCCGTCGCGGTCGTCGATGTCGGCACAGGAGTACGCCGAGTCCGCACCCGGTCTCGCCAAGCTGGAGCACATGACCGACTACGACACGGAGTTGCACCCGGACAACTCGGTCGCGTTCATCGACTACGTGCCGGAGACCGACGTGTTCGGCACCGGCCGCTCGCTGGAGGCGGTCGAGAAGCAGCTCATGGCGGCCAGTGTGCTGGCCGTCGAACTGATCGCTCGCGGGCGCACGCCGGGCCGGCGCGCCATGGACGCCTTCGCCATGCTGGCCGCCAACCGCACCCTGTTCACCGGCATCCTGCCCGAACTCGCCTACCAGGCACGGTTCCTGGTGGAGAGCGGCGGCGGGGCGGCACGGCTGCTGGAATCGGCGGAGTTCGAGAAGCACTTCGACGCGAACAAGGCGCACCTGCGCACCAGCCTGGAGGCGGTGTGGGCGTCGACGCGGGGTGTGGCGCTGCCGGACGCGTCCGTGGCCAGCACGTGGCTGACGACCATGCGGGACCTCAACGACGCCCTGGTGGAACTGGAGTTGCTGGGCGAGTTGGACGCCTATCCGGCCTTCGAGGCGCCGGCCGACGTCCTGGATCACATCAACCACCTGGTGCCGCAGCTGATCGTCGAGCGCTGCGCGCATCTGATGTGCAACCGGCTCGGCATCAGTCTGGCGCAGGAGTCGCATCTGCGGCTGCTGCTGACCAGAACCGCGTTCGACCTGTGTGCGGTGTGATCTGATGAGCCCTACGAGTCCCACGAGCGCCGTGACTTCTTCGACCCCCGCGGAACCTTCGACCCCCGCGGAACCTTCGACCCCTGCGGATCCTTCGGCCCCGGCGGCTCCTGTGACGGCCGGGGATCTGACGGCCCCCGCGAGCCCGATGAGCCGTATCACCAGTGAGACCACGCGCTATCACGAGACCGTTCACACGCCGACCGAGGTCGCGAACCCGGAGGCGTACCCGCCCCTGGTCGTCAAGAGCTACCCGGGCGCGCCGCGCCACCCGCTGCCCTGGCCGCCGGAGCGGTCCGCGCACCGGCTCGGCGGACTGCTCGCCGACCTCGGCGGGATCACCCGGTCGCAGTGGCTGACCCCGCTGGACATGCTGCCCTTCACCGACAGCTTCGAGGCCATCCCGGACGCCGATCCGCTGCAGTGGCTGGTGACCCGGCGTCCGACGCCGTCGGGCGGCGCCCGCTACAGCGCCGAGTGGTACGTGATCGCCGGCCCCGACTCCGAGGTGCCCACCGGCGTCCACTACTACGACCCGGCCCGGCACGACCTGGTGCGCCTGCGGGAGGGCGACCACCGCGGCTGGGTGGCGTCCCGGCCGGCCACCACGGTCCTCGTACAGACCAACGTGTTCTGGCGGCTGGCCGCCAAGTACGGCGAGATGCACTACCGCCTCGCCTGCCTGGAGGCCGGCATCCAGGTGGCACAGGCCCTCGTGGCCGCGGGCGGCGAGAACGCCACGGCCCGGCTGTGCTTCCCCGATGCCGACGTCAGCGACGTGCTGGGCCTCGACCCCAGGGAGGAGGGGGCGCACGCGGTCGTCGAACTGCTCCCGCCGGTACCGGCCGGGTACGGTGGCCCCTCGCTGGCCGCGTTCCCGCGCGCGTACGCCGCCCACGCGGCCGTCCTCGCGCAGAGCCGCCCCGACCCGGAACCGCTGCCGGCCACGCCCCCGGGAGAGGGCAAGCGGATCAGCCTGCCGCATGCGGCACCGGATCTGGCGGCCGGCACCCGGACGCGCCACGCGGCCATGCGCGGCTTCAACGGCGAGACCATGTCGATGGGCGCGCTGGCCACGATTCTCACCGCCTACGGGCAGCGGGCCCGCTGGGACCTGCCGGCGAACCTGGTCGACTTCTACTGCGTCGTCGCCGACGTGACCGGTGTCCCGGCCGGCGCCTACCGCTACCACCCCGACGCACACGAACTGGAGCTGGTGGGCGAGGGCGATCCCCGGCAGCGGCTGCGCGAGGCGGCGCTGGCCGCACTGACCCAGCAGGGAGCGCGCACGGCGAACGTGTGGCTGCTGCCGGTGGGCGACGCGGCAGCGGCCGAGGAGCGGTTCGGCACCCGCTGGTACCGGGTGCAGCAGGCGGCCGCCGGTGCCGCGCTGCACCGGGCCTGCCTCGCCGGCGCGGCCGTCGACGTGGCGAGCCGGATCCAGAACGACGTGCTCACGCATCTGCTGGATTCCTGGTTCGGCCTGACCGGACGCCGACGGAGCCTGCTGGTGGCGCAGTTCGGCACGGAACACCCCGGCGGCCTGCGCCCCGAGTTCCGGCTGACATGGTGAGGGAGAACCGCAGGTGAGCGACACGGTACTGGGTGACGGCCGGCTGGCCGACGCCATCGCCCGGCGGCCGCCGTCGATGCTGGTGGTGGCGCGTGACGGCTGGGACACCGGCGACTGGGCCGCGGCGCACGACCGGGGCGAGCCCTGGCTGCCGGTGTGGACCGAACTCGACCGGGTCGTGATCGGCCCGCTGGTGCGGCCCGGCGAGCGCGGCTGCGTCTGGTGCCTGCAGAAGTGGCGGTCCAGCGCGCCCGAACGCGACCCGTGGACCGACCGGTTGGGCTCGGACGAGAGGATCGCGGCCCGGCCGTCGGACTGGCTGTCCGGCCCCGCCGCCGAGACCGTGCGCGAGCTGGTGCACTCGGGCGTCGCCGAGGACCGGTGCTGGTACCTCGGCCTGCGCGACCTGTCCCTCACCCGGCACACGTTCCTGCCGGACCCGCTGTGCCCGGTCTGCGGCGCGCTGCCCGACGACACGGCCGACCGGGCCCGGATCGCCCCCCTGCCCCGGCCCAAGACCTCGGCGCGCGCCACCAGGATCGGCGAACTCTCCGAGCCGCGGCTGACCGAGCTGTACGTGGATGCCGAGACCGGTGTCGTCGCCCCGCCCAAGGGGCTGCGCGACTCGCTCCTCCCGCTGGCCGAGGCGGTTCTGGCCGAGTACGGCTACCGTGGCGAGGCCGGCTTCGGGCGGGCCCGGGACTTCACCTCGTGCCGGGCCACCGCGGTCGCCGAGGCCCTGGAACGGCTCGGCGGCCAGTGGCCCTGGGGCAAGCGGACGACCGTGCGCGGCAGTTACGCCGAACTCGCCGCCGACGCCCTCGACCCGCGCTCCCTCGGCCTGTTGCCCGCCGGGCGCTACGAGGAGCCGGACTGCCCCTACCAGCCGTTCACCGAGGACGCCGTGGTGTCCTGGGTGTGGGCGTACTCCTTCCGCGAGGCCCGGCCGGTGCTCGTCCCCGAGACGTACGCGTACTACCGGACCACCTGGCAGCCGGGGACCGGGGCCACGCCGGACAAGCCCTTCACCTTCGAGATCTCCAACGGCTGCGCGCTCGGCGGCTGCGTCGAGGAGGCGATCCTGCACGGGATCCTGGAGATCGTCGAACGCGACGCGTTCCTGATGACCTGGTACGCCAGGATGCCCGTCCCCGAGGTGGACCTCGCCCGGGCCCCCGACCCGCGCATCCGGCTCGTCGTCGAACGCATCGAGCGCACCGGCTACCGGCTGCGCGTCTTCGACATGACCCTGACCGAGGCCATCCCCGCGTTCTGGGTGCTGGCACAGGACACCACCGGCGACGACACCCGGCCGAAGGTCGTCTGCACCAGCGGATCGGCGCTGGACCCGGCCGCCGCCGTACTCACCGCACTCGGCGAACTGGCGCCCATCCTGGAGCAGGAGGCGCGCCGATACCCGGCCGAGGCCGAGCGGGCCCGGCGGATGGCCGCCGATCCCGAACTGGTGCGCGTCATGACCGACCACGCGCTGTGCAACGCCACCCCGGAGGCGTTCGAGCGCTTCTCCTTCCTGCTCTCCGGCGACCGCCGCATCGGCTGGGACCGGCTCGGCCGCCGGCCCTGGCCCGCCCACACCGACCTGCGGGACGACCTGACCGAGGCCGTCGACCGGATGCTCGCGGGCGGCATGGACGTCGTGGTCGTCGACCAGACCTCGCCGCTGCACGAGGCCGCCGGCCTGAGCTGCGTGAAGGTGATCGCGCCCGGCGCCCTGTCGATGACCTTCGGGCATCGCAACCGGCGGACCACCGGGCTGCCCCGGCTGCGCGACGTGCCCCACCGGCTCGGCCACGCGCCCCGGCCGCTGACCGACGCCGACCTCAACCCGCACCCCCACCCGTTCCCATGAGCGGCCACGCCACCACCTTCGGGGTACGCGTAGCCGCCCTGCCCGCCACCGTGCCGAGCCAACTCGTCGACCAGCGGCTGCGGCACGCGCTGCTCACGACGTCCCGTACGGCCGCCGAGCTGACGGCCGAAGCCGCCGCACTGTCCGACCGCTGCCACGACGTGATCGGCGCGCCGCACGCCACCGCGGCCAAGCCGAAGCTGGTCGCGCTGCGGCGGGCCGTGCACCAGTTGCGCGATCCGGCCCGGCTGCTCGCCGAACCGCCGGTCGCGGCGGCTCTCGGCAGCGAACTCGCCTCGGACGTGGGCGAGTTCGCGCGCAAGCTGGTCCGGTACCGGGCCGCGCGGGCGGAGTTGCCCGCGGTGCTGGCCGAAGCGGACCGGTCCGTCACCGCCCGGCTCCGCGAGATCGGCGCGGACCCCCGCTTCGACCAGGGCCTCGCCCACGCCAGCCCCACCCTGCGTGAGGTGCTGCGGCGCAAACCCGGCCGGCAGGAGCTGATCCGGCTGGCCGTCTACGTCACCCGCGCCGCCGTCAAGACCAGCCCGTTCAGCACATTCACCGCGAGCGGCCTCGGCCGGTTCGTCCCTCACGGCCCGGTCCTGCGGTGGACGGCGACCGAGCCGGCGCGGTCGGTCGTCGAGCTGGACCTGTCGGCTCTCGCTCCGCTGACCGCCCCGCTGACCGAGGCCAGGGTCCGGATCAACCCGAGCGCGCGCCTGGTGGCCGACACCGTCCAGTTCCTCGGCCCGGCACCGGCCGAGGAACTCCTCACGCTGCCCCTGACCCGGCCACTGCGGCACTGTCTGCGCGCCGCCGCCGCGCAGCCGACCCTCGCCGGGCTGACCGCCGGCATCCCCGCGCCGCCGGAGAAGGCCGCCGGATATCTGCGCTCGCTCGTGGCGAGCGGCCTGCTCCTGCTCCGGCCGGACCCCGACGTCGACGAGCACGGCCTCGACCCGCTGGGGCAGTTGACGGACCGGCTCCCCGAACTGGACGCGGTCCGCAAGGCGCTGCACGAGTACGCGGGCGCCGACGGCACCGAGCGGATCGCGCTCGGCACGGCGCTGCGCGAGCGGCTGCTCGGCCTCGGTGTCGGCGGCAAGCTACGCGACGTCGTCACCGAACAGTCCGTAGTCCCCGGCATCGTGTTCGAAGCGGGCCTGCCGTCCTGGCGGGAGCCCCTGGACGACCTCGCCGTCGCCTGCCGGCTGCTCGCCGTCTTCGACTGCACCCTGCCGTTCAGACTGGCCATCGCCGCGTTCGTCCGGGAACGCTTCGGCACCGGGACACCGGTGCCGTTCGACCGGTTCTACGCCGAACTCGTACGGGACGGCGACGAGGTCATGCGGCTGCACCCCGCCGCGGTCGCCTTCGACATGACCGGGTCGGCCGAAACGCTGGCCGCGAGCCCGGTCGCGGAGGTACGCCGACTCGTCGCCCTGATCGCCGACATCCGGCGCGCGCTGCCCGACCGGCAGCGGATCGAGCGGGTGCTCGACAAGGCGCCGTCCTGGGTGCGCCCGGCGGGCTCGGTCGCCGTGTACGCCCAGCACGACGGCGGACAGCTGATCGTCAACGCCGTGAACTCCGGTTTCGGCAGGGGCCGGGCGCAGGTGCGCCGGCTGCTGCGCCAGGTCATGGACGATCCGCTCCCGGTCGACACGGCCTATCCGGGCGCGCCCACGTCCCCGGAGCACCGGGGCGAGGCGGCATCGGCGCGGCACCCCGGCGCGCCGACCTACGCGGAGTTCCCCCAGACCCTCGCCACCTCGCTCAACCAGCGTGAGCTCGCCCTCCCCGACCGGCTCGACTACCCGCCGAGCGCCCGGCTGGCGGTCGGTGTGGACGACGACGGGCTGCCGGCCCTGTTCGACGACGGATCGGTCGTCCGGCCCGTCCACGGCGGCCTCTCCTACGAGCGGCAGCTGCCCCCCGTCATGGCGCTGCTGGTCGAGGGCTTCGGCGAGAACCCCATCCTGTTGCGCCCCGACCAGCCGCTGCAGCACGACGCCGGCGCCGGCACCGGGGCGGGCCGTGTGCTGCGCGCGCCCCGGCTGACCATCGGGCACGTGGTGCTCCGCCGGGCCACCTGGGTGGCCCAGGCCGGGACACTGCCGTGCCGCCCGGCCGGTCAGTCCGACGCGGACTTCCTGCTCGCGATGACGGCCTGGCTGGCCGAACACGGCATCCCGCCGCGGTTCTTCGTGTCCGTGCTGCGGCCACGCGCCATCGCGGCCGGTGCGCTCGCGGGCGACCGCACCCGCAAGCCGATGTACGTCGACATCGGCTCACCACCCCTCGTACGGGCCTTCGAGCGACTGGCCGGGGACCCGGCCGGCGCGGCGCTGTTCTACGAAGTCGCGCCCGAGCCGGAGACCGCGATCGTCGACCACCGGGGTGTGCCGAGAGTGACCGAGTACGTGATCGAGCTCGACTGCCGGGCACAGCACGACCGCCGGGGAGAGCCCGACTCTCAGGGAGAAGAGAAATGACGGAGCCCTCGTGGCGCAGCGTGAACGTCTTCCATCACGACAGCGACCGCACCGATCTGCTGCTCGACGCCGTACGCCCGTTCCTCACCACGGTGGCCCCCGCGGTGTCCAGGGCGTACTACCGGCCGCACTGGCGGCGCGGCCCGCACGTCCGCATCCCCGTCCAGGCGACTCCCGAGGCCTTCGACGACGTCGTCAGGCCGGCCGTCGCCGACGTGCTGGAGGAGTACCTCCGGGCGCATCCGTCCACCGTGACCCTCGACGAGCGGGCCGCGCACGCCGAGCACCTGCGCCTCGCCGAGCAGGAACGCGAACGCGGACCGCTGACTCCCTGGGCGCCCGACAACACCGTCGAGATCGAGGCGCACGACCAGCGGCTGCACGTGCTCGGCGGACCGGCCGCGGCGGACCTGCTCACCGGCTACTACGTCGACACCAACGACATCGTGTTCGAGATCCTCGACTGGGTCCGGGGCGGCGGCTCGAAGATGGCGCTCGCGGTCGACCTGTTCATCGGGGCGGCGCACCGGTTCCTGCCACCGGTCACCTACGGTTACCTGTCCTTCCGCGGCCACGCCGACGCGTTCCTCGCGAAGACGCCCGACGGCCTGCGCGCACGGTTCGACCGCGTCTACGAGAGTCACGCGGACCGCTTCCGGCGGAGGGTCGTCGAGATCACCACGGCCGACGACCACCACGACGTGATCCGCTTCGCCGGCCTCCTCGACACTCTGCTCGGCTACCGCAACCAGGCCAACGAGCTGATCACGTCCGGTGAGCTGACGCTCAACACGGACGAGAACGGCGACCCGGAGGAGTGGGGGTCGACCTGGAGCGCATGGTCGGACCGCAGCCCGTTCCACCGGGTGCTCGGCGGCCACCGGGCGGCGGCCGACCAGCTCGGCGACTGGAACACCTTCCAGCAGTACCGCATCGTCCTCAACTGGCTCTACCTCAACATGTACCGGCTCGGCATCGGTGAGCTGGAACGCAACCTCGTCTGCCATGTGGTCTCCCGGGCCGTCGAGGACGTGCACGGAGTGCGCGCGATGGACCGGATCCAGGACCTGATCGGCTTCGTCGACAACGGCGGTCGCCTGTAGAAGGGAGAGAACGCATGAGTGACGCCGTCACCGTCAGCGAACTCGTCAAGCGCTACCACCCGCACGCACCGGCCGCCGTGGACGGTCTGAGCTTCGCGGTCGAACAGGGCGAGGTCTTCGGCCTGCTCGGCCCGAACGGGGCGGGGAAGTCCACCACCGTCGGTGTGCTGACCACCCGGATGCTGCCGACCTCGGGCCGCTGTCTCCTCTTCGGGACCGATGTGGTGGCCCGCCCGGCCCGGGCGAAGCGGCTGCTGGCGGTCGTACCGCAGCGCCAGAACCTGGACCGTTCCCTCGACGTACGCCAGAACCTGCTCTTCCACGCCCGCTACCACGGCATCGGCCGGGACGAACGGACCGCCCGCGCCGCCGAGTTGCTCGACCTGATGGGGCTCACCGACCAGGCCGGCCAGCGTGTCGAGCGGCTCTCCGGCGGACAGGCGCAGCGGGTGATCATCGCGCGGGCGCTGATGCACGCGCCCAAGGTGCTGTTCCTGGACGAGCCCTCGACCGGCCTCGACCCCCAGTCGCGGCTCTTCCTCCACGAGCGCATCCGCGAACTGCGCGAGCGCGGGGTCACCGTCGTCCTCACCACCCACGACATGGAGGAGGCCGAGAACCTCGCCGACCGCGTCGGCATCGTCGACCACGGCAGGCTCCTCGCGCTGGACACACCGGGCGCGCTGACCGACGCGCTTCCGGGCGGCACCACGATCACCGCGCAGGTGCGCGGCACGGACGGCACCGCCGCCGAAAAGATCGTCACCGCGCTGACGGAGCTGCCGGGAGCCGGCGACGTCGAACACGACCCGGCGCCGCGCGGCACCGGGGCCGACGGCGGACCCGGTGCTGGCCCCGGTCAGTGCTTCCGGGTGCGCACCGACAAGGACCCCTCGGCCCTGTTGCCGGATGTGCTGCGCACCCTCCTGGACCAAGGGGCGGAGCCGGTCGGCCTGTCGATGGCCCGGCCCACCCTCCAGGACGTCTTCATCAGCCTGACCGGAAGGGAACTGCGGTGACCACCCCGACGACCACCCTGACCGAACCAGCCGGTCCGCAGCCAAGCCCCGACAGCGCCGTCCCGGGACGGTGGCAGTACGTCGGTCCCGTCACGCGGACCTTCCTCGCGGTGCTGTGGCGCGATGTGTTCACCACGGCCCGCCGGCCGGCCTCGTTCCTCGTGCAGGTGATCGTCCAGCCACTGCTGCTGTTCTTCGTCTTCGGCAAGGTGCTCGGCGAGGCCGGCTACACCCACGGAGACTTCGGCGCGACGCTGCTGCCCGGCGTCATGGCGTTCAACGCGCTGCTCGTCTCCCTGCAGAACACCGCGATGCCGCTGATCATGGACTTCTCGTGGTCCGGGGAGATCGAGGACCGGTTGCTCGCCCCGCTGCCGGGTCCCCTCGTCGCCGTCGCGAAGATGGTGTTCGGCACGCTGTGCGGCCTGTTCGCCGGCCTGGTCATGGCGCCGATGGGATTCCTCGTGCTCGGCACCACGGGCTGGCCGCTCACCGCCTGGCCGAGCGTGCTGCTCATCCTGCTGCTCGGCTCGGCGACGGGCGCCGGCATCGGACTGGCGCTCGGCACGGTCGTCCCGCCCGAACGGATCAGCGTGACGTTCTCCCTGGTCCTGGCCCCGCTGACGTTCACCGGCTCCGTCCAGTACCCGTGGTCGTCCCTCGGCCACCTCAAGTGGTTCCAGGTGATCTCCGCGGTCAATCCGCTGACCTACGTCAGTGAGGGCCTGCGCGCCGCGACCCTGCCCGGGCTCCACACGATTCCCCTGTGGACGGACACCCTGGTGCTGCTGCTCGCCCTGGCGCTCGCCGCGGCGTGCGGCATCACGGGCTTCATGGCACGGGCGCTGGGCCGGCGGTAGCGCGATGTCGGCCAGGGCCCGGCCGGTCGCGATGCCCGGCCCGCCGGGAGCGCAGACCGGGCACCGGGCCCGAACAGCCCCTGACCTCGAACCATGTGTGCGTCAGGCGCCCGCCAGCACCCCCCGTTCGTACGCGGCGACGAGGTCCAGTCGGGAACGGCAGCCCGTTTTCGCGAACAACCTGGTGAGATGGCGCTCCACGCTCTTCTCGCTGAACCGGATGACGGCGGCGATCTGCCTGTTGGTCATGCCCTGCCGGATCAGCTGGATGATGCGTGTCTCGACCTCCGTGCTGGAGCGCGAACCCGTGGTGCGCCGGGGCAGGGTCACGCCGCGTGTACGGGCGAGCGACTTGATGTACGTCCGCAGCCGGGTGTCGCCGAGCTGCTCGGCGATCTCGTCGGCCGCGCTGAGCCAGGGGCGTGGCTCGTCCGACGTGCGCGCGGCGACCAGGCACGCGGTCGCGAACTCGGTCCGGTAGCCCCCCGCCCTCAGCGCGGTGGCGGCCGCCCGGGCGGCCGGGAACGAGTTCTGCGCCATCGCGGTCACCAGTAGGTCGGTGACGCTGGGCTCGCGTTCGGCGGAGTGGGCGCAGCACGCCTTGGCCGCCTCCTGGACCTCCGCCAGGTCCTCGCCGGCGCCGCAGCTCGAGGCCACGAACGCCTGCCGGGTGATCAGCAGGTGCAGGCCCGTCGTGTCACCGGCCTTTGCCTCTCGCACGGCGGCCGCGCAGGCGCGCTGGCCGAACGCGAGCGTCGCGTCGGCCTGGCCCCTGCGGTCCAGCAGGCCCATCTCGACCCTGCTGCGGAGCGTGGGGAACGCGCTGCGCCCGTCGGGTTCGCCCAACCAGCCCTCGGCGAGTTCACGTTCGTCCCTGCACATGCACATCTCCGCGGCGAGCAGCCGCGCCAGTTCGTGGACGGGGGTCGCCGCCGGGTAGGTCGCCGTCAGCGTGCGGGTGCCGGACAGCGCGTCGTCCCACTGCCCGCGCCGGTAGTCGTCGACGATCCGGCGGCACAGTGCGAGGGGGCCGTGCCGGGGCGCGCCGTAGGCCGGTCCGAGGATCGACTCGAACATGCCGATCGGGTCGAACCAGCCGTCGCCCGGCAGCGCTTGCCGGGTCGCCGGCGGATCGTACGTGGTGCCCAGGGGGGCCAGGGCGGCCGCCAGGTCCGAGGTGCGGAACGGCTCGTTCGTGCCGAACCAACGGCCGACGATGAGGGCCGCCGCTCCGGCGGCCCGGGGCGGCCCGGTCGGCGCGTCACCGATGCCCGCGGTTGACGGGATGCCGGTGTGCAGGGCGGCCAGACAGGCCGCGGCGGCCAGTTCGCGGGAGGCGCGGGCAACTGTCGGGCCGGCGGCGGTCTCGCCGTGCGCAGCTCTCGCCTCCGCGACCACCTCGCCCAGCCAGTCGTACCGGCCGATCCGTATCAACTCCCGTATCAGGGCGTCGAGCAGGCGTGCGTGGTCGGTGGGTGCGCAGTGCGCGAGTGCGGCTCGGCGCCACCGCGCGGCGAGCGTCGGGTTCACCGTCCGGACCCGGCGGGCCGCGCGTTCCAGCAGCGCCGCCGCGCCGAAGCCTCCGGCCTCCATGCCGACAACGTTGCCGATGTCCGTGGTGCCGTCGACGGCACCCGCGGCCAGGTGGTCGGCGAGGGGGAGCAGGGCATGGGCGGGGCCCCTGCCGAGGGCCACGAGGTGGCGGGCGAAGGCCAGGTGCAGGGCGCGCAGTCCGTCCCTGCCGACCGCGTCGACCGCTGCCGCGCCGAGGGCGGGGGAGGCGAGGGTGAGGACGCCGTCAGGGGTGCAGCGCAGGGCGCCGAGGTCGGTGAGCTCGTCGATCGCGCGCCCGCACTCGCCCGGCTCACCGTCGACAGCGTGGGCGAAGACGACCACGTCGTCCATGCCGAACCACTCGGAGTCCGCGATCAGCGCGAGCAGTCGCAGGCCGAACGTACGGGTCCGCCCGATCAGCCGGACGAGCCAGTGGCCGGCCGGGAGTGCGATCGGGGCGTCCGGATCGGCCAGGCACAGGGCGCCGCCGACGGGGGTCAGCCGGCCCTGGCCGATGAGCAGGTCGCACAGGGCCAGTACCGCGCCGGGATTCCCGGCCAGGGATCCGAGCGCCGCTTGGATCGCCGGCGTGACGGCCGGGTCGGGTTGCTGCCGGGTCGCGGCGGCGATGAGTTCACCGACGGACCGGTCGCCGAGTGGGCCGAGCTCGACGACATGACCGGCGACGTCGCCGAAGGCGGTCAGTTCGAGCGCCACGGCCTCGTCGTCGCACGCGACGACCACCGTGCATCCGGCCCGCAGCGCGGCGCAGGCCGTGGTGATGACCGTGGCCGGGTCCGCGTCGACGTCGTCGAGCAGCACGACCGCCGCGGCCGCGTCGTGAAAGATGTCGAACAGCCGCTGGAACTGGTGGAACAGCCGGCCGCGTGCGGCGGGCGAATCGTAGGACGCGGGTGTGCACAGCTGGTTGACCGTGGCCAGCGCGGTCGCGAGCCGGGAACCGCCGAGGTCGGTGAAGCCCGCGCGAAGCGCCCTCAGGACGGCCTGCACACCGAACAGATCCCAGCTTTCGTCGGACGACGCCGGCGAGGACGAGGTGAGTTCGACGGTGATGGTCCTGATGTCGCGGTCCCGGCATTCGGAGGCCACCTCGTCGAGCAGCGCGGTCTTGCCCGCGCCCCGCGGTCCGCGTACGACGACCGGTACGGGTTTGCCCAAGTGTCCGCTGATGGCCGCCAGTTCCTCGTGTCTGCCGATCAGTCCGCCGCGCTCCCGGGACAACGTTCCTCCTCATCGCGAGAACAACTCCACCGAACCTTCACGGTTTCCGGTCCCCCTCCACATGAGGGGAGGACCGGGCGCCCCGTTGCGTCGAGCGCGTGGCCGTACGGCAAAAATCTGTCAATGAGTAGGGCACGGTGCCTAGGGGGCGGCGGCCGGTCGGCGCAGGTGCTGACATTTGTCATCTCGGGCCCATGACGGGACATCACTAGCGGTCGACGGTCCCCGGACGGGAGTCTGGTGACCATGGGAACCACACAGGCGGTGCTGACGGCCGAAGGGCTGCGGTACCGGTACGGGGAGACGGTCGCACTGGACGGCGTGGACCTGCGGGTCGACCCGGGCGAGTGTGTCGCGCTGCTCGGGCCGAACGGCGCCGGCAAGTCGACGCTGGTGGCGCTCACGGTCGGGCTGCTCGTGCCGCAGCACGGGAGCGTACGGATCCTCGGCGGAGATCCGCGGCGCGCGTCGACCCGCCGGCGGCTGGGCGTGGCCCAGCAGACGCTCGGGTTCCCCAACACCCTGACCGTCGGCGAGTTGGTGACGGGTGCGGCCGTGCGCGGTGGGCGGCGGGCGGCCGCCGCCGGTCCGATCCTGGTGGAGCTCGGGCTGACCGAGCTTGCGCCCCGGCGGGTGTCGAAGCTCTCCGGCGGCCAGAAGCAGCGTGTGCAGCTGGCGATGGCGCTGGTCACCGAGCCGGCCCTGCTGATACTCGACGAACCCACCGTCGGCCTCGACACGGTGGCCCGACGGCACTTCTGGAAGATCCTGGCGGGCCGCCGCGCACAGGGCACCGCCGTCCTCGTGACCACGCACCTGATCGAGGAGTCGGCCGCCGTCGCCGACCGCGTGGTGGTGCTCGACCGCGGACGGGTACTGGCGGACGCGCCCCCGCAGGAGCTGGTGTCACGGTTGCCGGACCGCACGGTGACCGCCCGGACCGGCATGGGCCGGGCCGAACTGGAGCGGCTGCCGGACGTGTTGTCGGTCAAGCACGAGCACGGCCTGGTGGAGATCCAGACGCGTTCGCCCGAGGACCTGCTGCGCGTGCTGCTCGACCGGGACCCGGCACTGTCCGAGCTGCGGGTGCAGGACGCGGGCCTGGAGGAGGCCGTGGTCGCGCTGACCGCCGAAGAGGAGATGGCCGCGTGAGCGGGATGATGCGACGGGTCTTCGGGGTCGAGCTGCGCGACGAACTACGGGCGATCGTGCGAGAACCGACCTCGCTGTTCTTCGGCATCCTCATGCCGGTCGGCCTCTTCGTGCTGTTCAACCTGCTGTACGGGAAGGACACCACGCAGGGTCTTTCGGCCGGTACGGCGATGGTGGCGACGTTCGGCACCTACGGAGTGATCACGGTGGCCGCGATGCAGCCGGGCATCGGGGTGGCGCAGGACCGGGACATCGGCTGGCTGCGCATGAAGCGGGTGTCCGCGGTGCCGATCGGCATCAGCCTCGTCGCGAAGGCCACGGCCGCGCTCCTGTACGGGGTGGGCGTGCTGCTGCTCATGGGGGTGGGGGCCGCCGCGTTCGGCACCCTGCATGCCTCGGTGGGGGCGCTGCTGCGGGTCGCGCTGGTGCTGCTGCTGGGCAGCGTCCCGTTCACGCTGCTCAGCGTGGCGGTCGGGTTCCGGTTCCGTACGAGTGCGGCGATCGCGCTCCTCAACGCGGTGCTGTTCCCCCTGGCGATGCTGTCCGGGCTGTGGGTCCCGATCCAGTTCCTGCCCTCGGTCGTACGGGAGATCGCGAAGTTCCTGCCCACCTATCACCTGGCCCAGCTCGGACTCGCGCAGCTGGGCCACGGCACCACCATGATCCATGTCCTCGCCCTGCTGATCACCACGGTCGTGGCGGCGGGGGTCGCCGCGCTGTCCTATCGCCACGCTCGGATATGAGCGCGGCCGCGGACATGGGTACCGTCGCGGACATGAGCACCGTCGCAGACAAGAGTGCGGGCACAGGGGCCTTCGCCGCTTCCGGTTCCGCTCGCGGGTCCGTGGCCGAACGGCTGCTGACCTGGGAGTGGGTCTATCTCGGCTACCTGCTGTTCGTGCTGGCGCAACCGTACTTCACACCGGATCCCGACTGGTGGGAGTGGCCGCTGGCGATCTCGGTGTGCCTGGTCACGGCCGTGCTGTACGGTCTGGCGCTGCTGCGGGGCCGGTCCGTGCGGCAGATCTGGACGTCGATCGTGCCGATGGCCCTGGTCGGCGCGCTGGCCACGCCGTTCAACACCAACGCGAGCGTGTTGTTCATCTACGCGGCCGCCGCGGCCGGCAACACGCTGCCGCGGCATGCCGCCCGCTTGTGGTTCGTCGGTCTCACCGCGCTGGACGGCGTCACGGTCCTGGTGTCGCAGGTCCCGATGCCCTACCGGCTGTGGGGCTTCGTGCCGCCGCTCGCCCTGATCTGGGTGATCGGGCTGCTCGAACTCAGGCAGCACGACCGGCGGCAGGAACAGGAGAACGAACGGCTGCGCAGCTCGCAGGTCGAACTCCTCGCGACCATCGCGGAACGCGAACGGATCGCACGTGATCTGCACGATCTGCTCGGGCATTCGCTGACCGCGGTCGTGATGCGCGCACAGCTGACCAAGGAGCTGGTGCTCGCCGACCCGCGGCGGGCGCGCGCCGAGGCCGAGGAGATGGAACGCAATGCGCGGGAGGCGTTGGCCGCGGTACGCAGCACGGTCACCGGCTGGCGGCAGACCGATATCCGCACCGAACTGGAGGCGGCGCGGCGCGTGCTGGCCGGGTCCGGGGTGAGCCTGCGGGTGGCCTACGACGACAAGCTGATCCTCGTCGCGTCGACCGAGCACGAACTGGGGCTGGCGCTGCGGGAGGCGGTGACGAACGTGGCCCGGCACGCGCGCGCGTCCGCCTGCCACATCGGCGTGGACGCGGACGAGGAACGGGTGCGGTTGGTGATCGCGGACGACGGGATCGGCGGTGAGGCCCCGGAGGGCACCGGGCTGACCGGGCTGCGTGAGAGGGTCGCGAAACTCGGCGGCGCGGTGCAGCGCACCGGCTCGGCCGGCACGACCCTCTCGATCACGGTGCCGGTGGAGGCGGCCGGATGATCCGGGTGGTACTGGCCGAGGACCAGGGCATGGTGCTGAGCGCGTTCGCCTCCCTGCTGGACCTGCAGCCGGACATCAGGGTGGTGGCGACCGCCACCAATGGCGGCGACGCGCTGGCCGCGGTCCGCGAGCACCGGCCGGACGTGCTGGTGACCGACATCGAGATGCCCGGCCGCACCGGTCTCGACCTGGCCGCGGATCTGAACCAACTGGGCGATCCCACACGGGTGTTGATCGTGACCACGTTCGCGCGCAGTGGCTATCTGCGGCGGGCGGTCGACGCGGGGGTGGCCGGCTACGTGCTCAAGGACGCGCCGATCGGTGAACTGGCGGCGGCCCTGCGCCGGGTGTACGCCGGCGAGCGGGTGGTCGCGCCGGAACTGGCGATGGCCGCGTGGGACGCGGCCGATCCGCTGACCGAGCGGGAACGCGAACTGCTGCGCGCGGTCGCGGACGGGGCGAGCAACGCGGAGATCGCGGGCCGGCTGTTCCTGGCCGAGGGCACCGTACGCAACTACCTGTCCACCGTCATGGCCAAGCTCGGCGCCCGCAACCGGACCGAAGCGGCCAGAACGGCCCAGACCCGCGGCTGGCTCTAGGCCGGCGTGAAGCGGCCCGGGATCGGTCCGGCGCGCCGGACCGATCCCGGGCCGTGGCCACCTCGTCAGCCGACGAGGGCCGGGAGCCGGTCGGGCAGTACGAACTGGGTGTCGCGCAGGGCGAACTGCAGGTCGTGCAGGGGGCGGCCGGTTCCGTGCCAGATCGACAGCGCGTACACGCTGATCGGGTAGTGCACCCAGCGCGGCGGCGCCCACACCGTCCCGCGCACGGTGTTCCCCTGTCCGCTCGTGTCGAGACTCGACGGTACGTCACCGGACGCGACCAGCAGGTTCCAGCCCCGCTCCGGCACCGCGAACTCCGCCTCCACGAGCTCGCCGCGCAGACTCGCCCGCAGGATCGTCGTCGCCGCGATGTCGAGCGACAGCGCGCCGTCGACCAGCACACGGTCGACCTCGAAACCGGAGTCGGCCAACCACGCGCACAGGTGGTCGACCGCGGCGTTGAGCAGGTCCGCCGTGGCGCGTTCGGTGGAGACCGCACGGCACAGCAGCGCCTGGAAGTGCACCTCCTCGGGCACGATGATCTGGTCGCCGATGACCGTCTTCAGCAACGGCATGTCCAGCTCGGCCGGTTCCTGGTAGGCGACGGCGATGTTGCGGGCGACGGCGCGCAGGAACGGGTCGGGGCAGTCGTCGAGCAGGAACGACCGCAGCCGTGTGCACAGTTCGACCATGCGCACACCCGTCGTGGCGTGGATGACGCGCAGCGCGCAGCGCAACAGGATCTTCTGGAACAGCGTCATGGCCACCCGGAACTCCATGCCGTTGACCCACTCCTCGGGGGTCATGGCCTCGTGCGCGACGACGACGTCGGCGACGAGTTCGGGATTGGTGATGTCGCCGGGCATCCAGCGGGTCTTGAGCGCGTGTTCGTCCTGGAAGGACTCCCGTGAGTATTCGGTGTTGTTGAGCAGCAGCAGCGGATAGATCACCGGCGAGCCGCCCGCGCTCAGCACCTCCTCGACCCCGTTGAGGTAGGAGTCGTAGGTCTCACCGGGCAGGCCCCAGATCAGGTCGGTGTAGGTGGGCACGTCGAGTTCGCGGAACCGGGTCAGCAGCCGGCGGTAGTGGTCGGTGCGGATGTTGGAGCGGTTGGCGATCTTCAGCACTTCGGCGTCGAAGGACTGCGCGGAGAGCGTGATCGCGCCCGTGAGGTCGGCGGCGTGCAGCATGCTCGCGATTTCCACGATGCGCTCGTTGCTGTTCTTCGCCCAGTTCGTGCTGACGATGAGCCGCTTGTCGTAGCGCTTGCTGAGTTCGACGATGTGCTCGGCGATCTGCCGGTCCCGGGCGAGGATCCCGAAATTCGCGTCCGCGATGAAAAGCGTGGCGTCGGTGGGCATCAGCCGGATCAGCCGGTCGAGCTCGGCGAAGATCCGGTCGAGGTCGAACTGGCGCACCTTGGAGTTGGTCGCGCCGCCCCAATAGCAGAACGCGCACCGGTAGGGGCAGCCGCGGTTGGTCTCGTATACGATCATGGACGAGCCGGTGATTTCCTCGTCGGAATACACCGGCGTGAGGATCGGTGAGACGATCTGCTCGAGATCGGTAATGCGATCCGCATCGGGATTGGTGACGAGGTTTCCGTCGGCCCAATAGCTGATTCCGGGAATCGTGGCAAGGTCTCCTTCGGCCAGGAAACAGTGCAACAGATCACGGAAACGCAGTTCGCCTTCGCCGTGCACCAGGACGTCCACCCAGGGAGCCTCGGCGAACAGCGGTTCCTGCTGGTGGCTGACGTCGTTGCCGCCGACGACCACGCGGCAGTTCGGCCAGCGCTCCTTCACCTGGCGGGCCAACTCCAGGGACTGCGCGCGGTTCCAGAAGAACACGGTCAGCGCGACGACGAACGGTTCGTCCCACGAGTCGAGCAACTCCGTCGTCGCCTGCCCGCCGCCGCTCTGTTCGCGCACGCTGATACGGAAATCGCAGGCGTTGTCAAGAGTGGGGTCGGCGACCGATGCCGCCTTCAGGTATCCGAGGGTGACGCTGTATCGGACACCGTGCATCGCGGTGAACTCGACGAGCTGCACCGGTCTCTTATCGGTGGAGATCATGGCTTCACATCCGTACAAAGTCGGGCGCGGTGGGCTTTCCGTACACGGAAATGACTCTTCGAGTAGAGATTGTTGTCCACTTGGTGAGTAAGAATACCTCGTATCGGATTGCATGGATGGAAGAGTTCTGCGATGAACACTGGGAAAAGAGAAGGAAGCGGTTCCGATTCGTCCGAAGCGCCGGATCGTTGTCGGCACCGACCCGCTCACTTACCATCCGGTCGCGACCAACTCGTACGCGGGATCGTCGACGCCATCGCCGATCCCGCCGGGCCCAGGGCCGTGCTGATCCTCGGCACCGGCGGCACCGGACTGAGCACCGTGCTCAAGCAGGTGTGCCAGGAGTTCGGCGACGACCGCACCTGGTTCGTCCCCGCGCGGCCGAGGCAGCCGCACTCCGCACTCGGCAACGTGCTCAACAACTTCCGCGCGCTGCGCCCCAAGGAGCGGTCCGACCGGCCCAGCACGGTGCTCGCGATCGACGACGCGCAATGGGTCGACGCCGGCACGATCAGACGGCTGACCTCGCTGGTCCGCGCCTCGGCCGACACGGGTCTGCGCTGCGTGTGCACGGTCCGGGTCGACGTTCCGGCCACCGTCCAACCCCACCTGGTGGCCGAACTGGTCGATGACCGGCTCGTCGACGTCGTCTGGCTGCGACCGCTCGACGACACCGGACTCGCCGCGCTGATCGGTGAACGCTCGGGCGCCGAACCCACCGCCGAACTCGTGCGCCACGTCGGCAGACTCACCCGGAACAGACCCAAGGCCGTCGGCATCGCCATCGACGCGCTGACCGCCGCCGACGGCATCCGGGTCGTCGACCTGCGCACCCATCTCGTCCGCCCGGACGCCGTACCGACGCTGCGGCCCCAGCACCGGCTCCTGCAGGAACTGCGCGGCCTCGGCGCGGCCAAGTGGTCCGTAGCAAAGGCCGCGGCGGTACTCAATCCACTCGGCGACGCCATGCCGGAACTCGTTGCGGAAGCAACGGGCCTGCCGCACGCCGAGGTCACGGAAGCCCTGCACGTACTGCGCACGAACGGAATCGTGCGGCAGACGCGGGACGGCGGACGCTGGATCTTCCGGCTCCCGCTGGTACAGCGGATCCTGACCGGCCAGACCGGCCCCTACGAACGCCGCCGCCTCGCCGAGGTCGCCGTCACGGCGGTCTGGGCGGGCCGGGCCCGCTGCACCGACCCCGACTTCCTCGCCGATCAGCAGGCCTGCGCCGGACGCATGCTCGACGAGCGACGCGCGAAGGCGGAACTCCTCGCACACGCACGGGCGTCCACCCGCTGGAACGTGGGCTACGGCTCGCGACCCGGCCCCGGCTTCGGGGTCGCTCTCACCTCCGGTTCCGGCTCCCGCTCGGGCTCCGGTGCCAACGCCGGTGTCTGGTTGCGGGCAGCCGCCCAGCTCACCTCGGACGAGACGGAACGCGTCCGCATACTCTGGGAGTCCGCGCGCGTGTTCGCCGCCCAGGGCAGGATGGCCGAAGGCCTGGCGACCGTCGAATCGCTGCTCAACGACCTCTCCACGCAACGTGGTTGCACCCCCCTCCTGATCGACATCCACCTGGCCCGCATCTCGATGCTGCACGCCACCGGCAACCGGGCCGCGCTCAACTGGCTGGCCCGGGGCGAGACATGGCCCTGGGCACCCGACCCGGCGGTACAGGCCGTGACCAGAGCGGGCGCGTCGTACGCGCTCGGCCACTGGCAGCAAGTCCGCGAACTCCTCGACGGCATGCCGCGCCACGAGGACGCCTCCGGCCGGCCGCAGGACCCGGCCGGGCACCACGGGGACCCGGCCCGGCGCGCGGAGGTCCTCCGCTCCCTCGCCGCGCTGTGGCAGGGCGATCCCGACCGCTTCACCGGCCACCTGTCCCGCCCCGACCAGCGGGGCTTCCCGTACACCGCAGCGCTCCTCACGCTCGGGGAGCTGACCGCGGCCGAACGGACACTGGCCCGAAGCGGCGGCCGTTCCGAGGATCTGGCACTCGCCGACCAGGCCGTACTGGCCGCACGCCGTGGTGACTTCGCCCGCGCGCTGGTGCTCACCCGGCGCTGCCTCGCACCCGGCGCGATGCCCAGTTCGGACCCGAGCCGGGTCGGCATGATCCAGGCTGCGGCGCTGATCCTGCTGGCGCGCGGCCAGTTGAGAAGGGCGGGCGAACTCGTCGACCGCGGTCACGGCGCCGGCCGTACCCCGCTGCTTCATCTGCTCGCCGTCCCGCAGGCACGCGCCGCGATGGCACTCGGCGAGCACCGGCACGTGGGGCAGATCCTCGACCAGGCCGTCACGGACGCGTCGGACGGCGACACGGTGGTCGGCACCGACGAACTCTGGTTCGCGTCCGCACAGCTCGCCGCCGCGACCGGAGACCGTGACCGGCTCGACATGTGCCGGCGCGAAGCCGATGCGGTCGCGAGCAAACTCGGCACGGACCGCGCGATCACGCACAGCCTGCTCGTCCGGGCCGTCGTCGACCCGCGCTCCGGCCCCGCCGCCCTGAACGCCGCCCGCGCGCTGGGCCAGCCGTTCGAGCTGGCCGTGGCCATCGAGCACCTGGTGCGGGTCGGCGCGGCGGACCCGCTGCTGCTCCGGGAGGCGTACGGCTCGCTGGGCCGGGTCGACGCGCTGCTCGCCCGGGCGCGGATGCGGACGCTCATGCGGGAACACGATGTCGCCGTGCCCGACCGCCAGGCGGTCGTGGAGGAGAACGAGCGGCTGCTCGCGGTGCTGGTCGCCCAGGGTTTCGGCAACCAGCAGATCTCGGCGCTGCTCAGTGTCAGCAGGAGAAGCATCGAGTCCCGGCTGACCAGGCTCTTCTCCCGATCCGGCTACCGGTCGCGGCTGGAACTGGCGATGGCCATGCTCCACGACCGTCCCGAGCCGTCCCTGACGGTCTACACGTGCGCAGAGCCGTCCCTGTCCTGATTCCCGTCCTGCCCGGGTTCCGGTCCGCGTCGGGTCAGGTGGTGGCGGAGCGTCGTAAGGCGTCGGCGACATTCGTGCGGAGGATGTCGGCGCGTTGGTGGGGACGGTGTTCTCGGGCCTGTCCCCGCTCGTCATCGAGGACGTGGCCGGCGAAGGCGAGCGGATCGCGGTGCCGGCTGCCGCTGTTCGTCCCGTCCGGGACACGGCCGAAATGGGGGTCGTGCGGTCCGATTTGCCTGCCCTGCATGGTCAATTCAAGCCGATCATTTGACCAGCGCATGACATTCAAGGCCGAGTGGTGTCACTCTTCTGCGGAAGTTCACCGTTCCTTGGCGGACTCGCCACGCGGCGCAGCCGCAGCATCATCCCCCACCTCCTTCCACCCGCATGCCGTGCAGCGCTCCGGACCGGCACACCCTGCCGCTCCGTCTCGTCCACGGTCCCCACCACGGGCCGTCGTACCGAAGGAGAACCCGTTGCCCCTGCGACACCGCAGCCCTGTGCGGCGCAGACGCGCCCATGCCCTCGCCCTCGTCGCCGTAGGGTCCCTGCTCGCTCTGGCCACTCCCAGCCTCGCAACCGCGGCGCCCGCGGTCCCGGGCCCGGGACCGGCGAAGATCACCGCCACCCCGCGGGCGGGCGCCGCCCCGACCTCACTGACACCCGCCCGTCGCACCGCCCTGATCAAGAGCGCCCGGTCGGCGGCGGCCGCAACGGCGCAGCGGATCGGTCTCGGCGCCAAGGAGAAACTCGTCGTCAAGGACGTCATCAAGGACGCCGACGGCACCGTGCACACCCGCTACGAGCGCACCTATGCCGGCCTGCCCGTCCTCGGGGGCGACCTCGTCGTCCACGACAAGAGCGGCCGCACCACCGTCACCACGGCGCACGCGGCGCGCCTCTCGGTGTCCTCACTCAGCCCGAAGATCACCGCGGCGAGCGCCGCAGGCAAGGCCGAAGCCGCCTCCAGACGCGCCGAGGCCAAGAACGCCCAGACGCAGAAGAAGCCCCGGCTGGTCGTCTGGGCCGGTACCGGGAGACCCGTGCTGGCCTGGGAAAGCGTCGTCGAGGGCGTGCAGCGCGACGGTACTCCCAGCGAGCTGCAGGTGGTCATCGACGCCGCCACCGGCAAGCAGCTTCTCGCGGCCGAGAAGGTGCACACCGGTTCGGGCACCGGCCAGTTCGTCGGCACGGTCCCGCTCGGCACCACCCTGTCCGGATCGACGTACCAGCTCGTGGACCCCGACCGTGCCGGGCACAAGACGTACGACCTCAACCAGGGCACCTCGGGTACCGGCACACTGTTCACCGACGACAACGATGTCTGGGGCGACGGCCTGCCGTCCAACCGCCAGACCGCCGGCGTCGACGTGGCCTTCGGCGCCGCGGCCACCTGGGACTACTACAAGGACACCTTCGGCCGCAACGGCATCCGCGACGACGGCGTCGCCGCCTACAGCCGTGCCCACTACGGCAACAACTACGTCAACGCCTTCTGGCAGGACTCCTGCTTCTGCATGACGTACGGCGACGGCTCGGGCAACACCCACCCACTGACCGCCCTCGACGTGGCGGCCCATGAGATGAGCCACGGCGTCACCGCGGCGACGGCGGGCCTGAACTACTCCGGCGAATCCGGCGGACTCAACGAGGCGACCTCCGACATCTTCGCCGCCGCCGTCGAGTTCTACGAGAACCTCCCGGCCGACCCCGGCGACTACCTCGTCGGCGAGAAGATCGACATCAACGGTGACGGCACCCCGCTGCGTTACATGGACAAGCCCTCCAAGGACGGTGCCTCCCGCGACAGTTGGAGCTCCACCCTGGGCGGCATCGACGTCCACTACTCCTCGGGCCCCGCGAACCACTTCTTCTACCTGCTCTCCGAGGGCAGCGGCGCCAAGACCGTCAACGGCGTGGCCTACGACAGCCCGACGTACGACGGCCGGCCCGTGACCGGCATCGGCATCCAGAACGCCGCCGCGATCTGGTATCGCGCGCTGACGACCTACATGACCTCGACCACCGACTACGCCGGTGCCCGCACCGCGACCCTGTCGGCCGCCGCCGACCTGTTCGGCGCCTACAGCCCGACCTACCTCGCCGTCGCCGACGCCTGGGCGGCGATCAACGTCGGCAACCGCATCGCCCTCGGGGTCAACCTCGCCCCGGTCGCCGACCAGATCAGCGGCGTCGACCAGGCGGTCAGCCTCCAACTGGACGCCTACACCACCAACACCGGTGCCTCGCTGACCTACGAGGCCACCGGGCTTCCCGACGGCCTGAGCATCAGCCCGAGCGGCCTGATCAGCGGCACGCCGACCACCCTCGGCACCAGTGACGTCACCGTCGAGGTGACCGACAGCACGGGGGCGTCCGTCTCGGACACCTTCAGCTGGAAGATCGCGTACGTCTATGCCAATGCCACCCGCGTCGACATCCCCGACAACGGGCCCGCCGTGGAGTCGCCGATCACCATCACCGGCCGCGACGGCAACGCCTCCGCGACCACCTCGGTCTACGTCGACATCGTCCACACCTACCGCGGTGACCTGACCGTCGACCTCGTCGGCCCGAACGGCACCGTCTACTCGCTGCTCAACCGCAGCGGCGGCTCCGCCGACAACGTCGACCAGACCTTCACGGTCGACGCCTCCGCCCAACCGCTCAGCGGAACATGGAAGTTGCGCGTGCAGGACCGGGCGTCCATCGACGTCGGGTACATCGCGCGCTGGCAGCTGACGCCCTGACGCTCTGCCCGTCGCACCGGCAGTACTCCGCCGCCCGGGTCTCCTGGGACCCGGGCGGCGGTGGTGCCTGCGGACTACTCCTCGATCGCGGAGGGGGCCGCGGCGGGCGCGGGGGTGCGGAGGTTGCGTCGGCGGAGCAGGAGGGCGGGCGCGGCCGCTGCCACGGCGACGGCCGCGGCGGCCAGCGCCCAGGGCGTGCCGGACGCCCGGTCCGCGCCCGTGACACGGTCCAGCGACCAGTGTCCCGGGCCGGTCGTGGCCAGGACGAACGCCAAGGCGCCGTAGACGAAGGGGACTTCGTAACCGCCCAGGTGGGCCCAGAGACCATTGGGGGCGTTGGGTGCCGCGGCCACGATCATGGTGCCCATGACGATCGCCGCGGCGAGCGGGGTGGCCGCGCCGGAGGCGAACAGCGTCGCCGCGATCAGTTCGCAGGTGCCTGCGAGCCGGACCAGGGGCCTGCCGGGGCGGAACCCCCAGCTTTCGAAGACCGCCGCGGTGCCGGCGGGCCCCTGTCCGCGGAACCAGCCGAGCAGCTTCTGTGCCGCGTGTCCGAACAGCAGTCCTGCGAGCAGCAGGCGCAGGAGCAGCAGGCCGGCGGTCATGTCGCGATGTCCGGGTAGGGGAGCGTGTGGTGCGCCAGCCGCTCGGCGTACTGCTTCTGGTAGTCCAGCCCCCGGTGGTCGCGCTCGAACATGGCGATGAACAGGGTGAGGGTGAGGAAGGGATGGGCTCCCAGGGCGAAGAGCGCGGGATGGTCGTGGGTCGCCAGCGCCTCGCGTTCGGCGTCCTCGAACGTCAGCCAGGTGGTCGCCTCGGCACGGACGCAGTTGAGGAGGGTGTTGGCCTGGGTGGCCTCCCACCATGTGACGGTGCCGCGCGGGTCGTCCCGGTAGCGTTCCACCAGTTCGGGGTCGCGGTCGACGGTGAAGAGGAACTTGTTCACCAGATACCTGCTCATGCGCCGGCTCCCTTCGGGTACCAGGTGAAGTAGGCCTCCATGGTGTGGAACAGGTCGAGGGTGTCGACGTGGTCGGCCTGGGCGCCCTCTCCCGCGACGCCCATCATCAGCATGAAGTCCATGAAGCCGTGGGTGGCGTTGCCGGGGTGGTGGAGGCTGTCGAGGGTGACCTCCGCCAGGCAGCCCTCGATGTCGCCGCTCGCGATCCACTCGACGGCTCTGCGGTCGAACTCGGGGTCGGGGCCGTGCTCGCCGAACTGACGCGGCCCGCCGAGTTCGAGGGAGAGGTGGCCGGTGCCGATGACGGCGACGCGTTGGTCGGAGGGCCAGCTCTCGATGATGTCGCGGAGGGAGCTGCCCAGCTGGACGAACCGCTGCGGCCGGGGCAGCGGTGGCGCGAAGATGTTGGTGTAGATCGGCACGATCGGCAGGTCGGCCTCGGGCCGCAGCGTGATGATCGGGCAGGTGATCGAGTGATCGATGCGCAGCTCGTTGCTGAAGGCCAGATCGAAGCCGGTGTCGAGGCCCTGGCGCAGCACGTGGGCGGAGAGTTCCTCGTGGCCTTCGAGGAGCATGCGCGGCAGGCCGAACTCGCGTTCCTCGTTGTAGAAGTTGGCGTCGTAGAAGGGTGCCTTGCCGACCAGGAACTGCGGCATGTTGTCCAGCCAGAGCTGGTGGAAGTGGTCGGATCCGACCATGACCAGCACATCGGGGCGGGCGCGGGTCAGCGTCTCGCGGAACTTCTCGATCTTGGCCACCCAGGCGTCGGCGAACGGGGGCCGGTCCCCGCCGGTGGCCGTGCTGGCCCGGTAGTAGAAGGGGTGGTGGGTCGAGGCGATGACCGCAACCAGCTCTGCCATGTCATTCCTTCGTCGGGTTACGTGTGCTCAGTCAGGTGTCGGGGCGACGTACCGGGCGTTGCGGTCCACGGAGAGATAGACGTCCATGCCGAGGGGCGAGCGCTGCTCCTCCGCGAGGTGGCCGAGGAGTCCCGCCGCACGTGCCAGCAGCGCGAAGCCGCGTAGCAGGCCGATGGGGAGGCCGAGGTCGGCCAGGGCCGCACCGCACACGCCGGCGCCGTTGAGCGGAAGGGTGCGGCCGAGTACCTGAGGATGGACCCGGCCGACGGCTTCGAACAGCCGCAGGTGCGGGCCCTTGAGCCCGTTCTCCTCGGCGATCTTCAGCAGGACGGGGGTGCGCGGGTCCAGGACCTTGTGCACGGGGTGTCCGAGTCCGGGGACGAGCCGCCCGCCGGCCCGGGCCGCTCGCACCGTCTCCAGCGCCAGCGCGTCCCAGCCCGCGGCGTCGGTTTCGCCGGGCAGGTGTCCCTCGTGCTCCGCCACGGCCTCGTGCAGGAACGCTCCGCAGTCCTCGGTCACGCCGAGGAAGCGTGAACCACCGCCCAGCAGGCCCGCCGCGAGGGCTCCTTGGACGGAGTCGGGGGCGGACAGGTAGGTGAGCCGTGCGGCGATCGCGGTGGGGGTGAATCCGTGGTCGGCCAGCGCGACGAGGACCGCCTCGAAGACCCGGACCTCGCCCGGTCGGGGACGGCGCTGGGTGACCAGCCACAGGGCCAGCTCACCGAAGCCGACCCGGCCCATGAGGTCGTGAGCCAGATCATGGCCGAGCAGGGTGATCGTGTCGGCGTCGGACGTCCCCAGCGAGGTCGGATACTGCGGCGGCCGGCCGTTGTCCGGTTGCTGCACGGTGGTGCTCCTCAGGCTGTTCAGGAGGTGGCGGCCCGCTGCGGGCCCGGAAGGGACGGCGGCGGCCGGTCAGTCGCGCGGGGCCGTGAGCCAGGCACGCAGGTCGGCGCCGTGCTCGTCCAGGCCTGGCGGCGGGAGGTCGTAGCGCGGGGGAGTGGCCGAGAACGAGATCGGATGGCGCACCGAGGGAACGGCCGCGGCCCCCTCGCCCACGACGACCACCGGGTCGAGCCCGGCTTCCTCCGCGAAGGCCACGCCCTCGGCGATGGTGTTGATGGGCGCGCACGGTACGCCCGCGGCGATCAGTGCCTCGAAGAGGTCCTTCTTGGTGCGGGTCGCCAGCCGCTCCACCAGCAGTGGACGAAGCTCTTCGCGGTGGGCGGTGCGGTCCTGGTTGCGGGCGAAGCGCGGGTCGTCCGGCAGGCCGGGAAGACCGAGCACCTCGCAGAGTCTCGCGAACTGGCCGTCGTTTCCCGCGATGACGATCAGTTCGCCGTCGGCGACGGGCAGCGGTTCGTAGGGGAACAGGCTCGGGTGGGCGTTGCCCATCCGGTGCGGTACGTCTCCGCCGGCCACGTAGGCGCTGGAGTGGTTGACCAGGCCGGACAGTGCCGACGAGAGCAGGTTGACCTCGAGGTGCTGGCCCGCGCCGGTCCGGTCGCGGTGGTGCAGTGCGGCCAGGATGCCGGTGGCGCAGTGCAGCCCGGTCATCACGTCGAAGACCGATATGCCCGCCCGGTAGGGCGGACCGTCCGGGTCACCGGTCAGGCTCATCAGCCCGGAGATCGCCTGCACCATCAGGTCGTAGCCGGGCAGGGCGGCATCGGCGCGGGAGCCGAAGCCGCTGATCGAGGCGTAGACGACACGGGGGTTGGCCTGGCGGACGGCGTCGTAGTCCAGGCCGAACCGGGCGAGCCCGCCCGGCTTGAAGTTCTCGATCAACACATCGGCGCGGGCGGCCAGTTCACGGGCCAGCGCCACATCGGTGCGGTCGTTGAGATCCAGGGCCAGCGACCGCTTGTTGCGGTTGACGCCGAGGTAGTAGGTGGAGACCTCACCGCGCACCGGCGGGAGCCAGCTGCGGGTGTCGTCGCCCTTGGGGCCCTCCACCTTGATCACTTCGGCGCCCATGTCCGCGAGCAGCATGGTCGCGTACGGACCCGCGAGGATGCGTGAGAAGTCGGCCACCAACAGCCCGTGCAGCGGTCCGCGAGGGGGGCCGCCTTCGGACGGAGCTGCTTCTTCCGCCATGCCTCAGCACTCTCCTCGTCCGTTCTGCGGACGGCTGTCCGCAGAACGAAGTCTCAGATCGCCGGGGCGGCGTGTCAAGACATGGGCGCGGGGTTCACGTGGCCGGCGTGCGCGGGATCGCGCCGTAGCGCGCGAAGTCGGCGCTCACCTCGCCGGCCGCCTGCAGCAGCAGCGGCAGGTACTCGTCCCGCAGGGTCTCCACCGAGGTCTCCGCGGCATGGACCGTGACGTTCATCGCCGCGATCACCCGCCCGTCGCAGTCCCGGAGCGGGGCCGCCACCGAGCGGATGCCCGCGGCCAGTTCCTGGTCGGTCAGCGCCCAGCCCCTGGCGCGCACCTCCTGCAGCGTGGCGTCGAGTCCGGCGCGGTCGACCCGGTGGCGCGGCTCGGCGGGGGACCGGCTCGGTTCGGCCAGCGCCTTGTCCAGTTCGGCCGGGTCGAGACCGGCGAGCAGCACCTTGCCGAGAGAAGTCTGCGGGGCGGGGAAGCGGGTGCCGATGCTCACCGCCAGCGCGATGATCTTGGGTACGGCGACCCGGGCCACGTAGACGATGTCCGAGCCGTCCAGCTGTGCGATGGACGTCGACTCGTGGGTGCGGGCGACCAGGCGTTCCATGTGGGGACGGGCCACTCCCCACAGGCCCATGGCCTGGACGTAGGTGAGGCCGAGGTCGAGGACGCGGGCGGTGAGGGCGTAGCCGCCGCCCGTCCGGGAGCGTACGTACCCCAGGGATTCCAGGGTGAGCAGGATCCGACGCGCCGTCGGGCGGGCCAAGCCGGTGGCCGTGGCCACCTCGCTCAGGGTCATGACGGGTGCGTGCGGGTCGAACGCCTTGATCACGTCGAATCCGCGGGCGATCGCCTCGATGAAGTTCGGGTCGTCGTCGCGACGGGGCACGGTGGCTCCTGCTGTTCGAAGGTGCGGGCACGACGGGGTGCCCCCGACGAGCTTAGCCATCCCGGTACGGCCGTCCGCATGGCGAAGAGACGGGCGCCGGCGTCTCGGCGCCTCCTCGGCAACGGTGTGCGCACGAGGTATTGACAGTGCCTTCCGTCCAGATCCATCGTTGCGCCCACATTGCTCCGTTCGCCATACGGACATCCGTCCGCAGTTGGCGAAGGAGTCGCTCACGCTCGGTGCGCCATGAGTTCGGAGGAATGAATGAACGCGGCCAGCAATGCGGACGGGTTCGGTGACAGTGCGGCGAGGCCGCCCGTGGTGTTCCGGGGCGGGACCGTCCTGACCATGGATGACCGAGGGACGCTTCATCCCGAGGCCGACGTGCTGGTCGTCGGTGGCCGGATCGAGGCGGTCGGCCCCTGCCTGGCCGTTCCGGAGGGCACCGTCGAGATCGACGCCACCGACGGCATCGTGATGCCCGGCATGATCGACACACACCGGCACATGTGGCAGACCGCGATGCGCGGATACGGTGCCGACTGGACCCTCACGCAGTACTTCGTCTGGTACTACCTCGAGCACGGCAGGCACTTCCGGCCGGAGGACGTGTACGCCGGCAATCTGCTGTCGGCCGTCGAGGCACTCGACGCGGGTGTCACCACCACCGTGGACTGGTCGCACGGCCTGCAGACGGTGCAGCACGCCGACGCCGCCGTCGACGCCCTGGAGGAGGTGCCCGGCCGGTTCGTCCTCGCCTACGGCAACATCCAGGCGGCGCCCTGGGAGTGGTCGGTCGCGCCCGAGTTCCGCGAATTCGTCGGCCGCCGCTTCCACGGCGACGACATGCTCGGCTTCCAGATGGCCTTCGACGTCACCGGAGATCCCGCCTTCCCCGAGAAGACCGCCTTCGAGGTGGCACGCGAGCTGGGGGCGACGGTGACCACGCACGCCGGCGTATGGGGAGCCACCAACGACGACGGCATCAGACTCATGCACGACCACGGCTTCATGAACCCCGACACGGTGTACGTGCACGCGGCCACCCTCAGCGCCGACTCCTACCACCGCATCGCGGCGACGGGCGGCTCGGTGTCGGTGTCCACCGAGAGCGAGCAGAGCTGCGGGCAGGGCTACCCGCCCACCTGGGCCCTGCGCGCACACGGCATCCCCGTCTCGCTGTCCATGGACACGAGCGTGTGGTGGAGCGGGGACCTGTTCTCCGCGATGCGTGCCACCCTCGGCGCCGACCGGGCCCGCGAACACCTCGAGGCGCACGCCGGGAGCGAGACCGTGACCCACGTCCATCTGCGGGCCGAGCAGGTCGTGCGATGGGCCACCCGCGGCGGGGCGCAGGCACTCGGCCTCGACGACAAGGTCGGCAGTCTCGAGGCCGGCAAGAAGGCGGACGTCGTCCTGATCAAGAACGCTCACTCCCCGGCGATGTTCCCGCTGCTCAACCCCTACGGCCACGTCGCCTTCCAGGCGCAGCGCGCGGACGTGCACACCGTCATGGTCGACGGACGCGTCGTGAAGCACGACCACCGGCTCGTCGGCATCGACCTGGCCAGGGCACGCCGCAGCGTCGAGGCCACGGTCGACTACCTGCAGGGACAACTCGGCCCCGAGGCCTGGGAACACGGGATGAACCCGGACGTGCCGGAGACGAAGGTCCTCGACAACCCGTACACCTACACCGGCTACCGCAGCACCGCCACGCACGGCGGCTGACCAGCTTCTCGGGGCGCCGGCGGCTTCCCCCCTCCGGCGCCCCCACGGCTGCCGCGGCACCGCGCCGTGGTGAATGCCGTCGAGGTCCTCGATCCCGCGGCCGCGGCGGCTGCCGCACCGGCCATCGTCGAAGCCGCCGAACGAGATCGCCCGGTCACCCGGACCGCGGAGCGATGCCGTACGACCTGTCACGGTCGCGCCCCTGCGGCACCGCGGCCGAGGGCACGGAAGCGGTCGACGCCTGCGGGATCTTCGTCAGGCCCTGCGGGCGGGCCGACCGCGGCCCGCGCGCGGCGTTGCGGCCGCCGAGCAGGAAGTGGCTGCTCCGGCGGTGGCACCGTGCGCCGTGAAGCGCCGCGTTCACCAGGAGCGGCCCCCATGCGTTCATGGCCGGTGCCGACCCGCTGGAGGGCGACAACTGGCCCTTCGTCGCGCCGGCGTGGCCGAGGTCCAGGGCTAGACTCGCGGCGTGGATCGGGAGGGACGGGGACAGTGAGCACAGCACCCATACGATTCGGCATCGTGGGCAGTGGCTGGCGGGCCGAGTTCTTCGTTCGGCTGGCGAGGGCGTTGCCCGAACGCCTGGCGGTGGCCGGGGTGGTGACTCGCTCCACCGAACGCATGGCCCGGATAGCAGCGGAGTGGGGCGTGCCGGCCTTCCGGACGGTCGACGAACTCTGCGCAACGGGGCCGGAGTTCGTGGTTCCGTCGGTTCCGTGGGACGTCACGCCGACGGTCGTGCGGGAGCTTGTCGGGCATGAGACGCCGGTCCTCGCCGAGACGCCACCGGCGCCCGATGTGCCTGGACTGCGGGAGCTGTGGGATGCCGTGGGGGTGGCGAGGCGTGCCGGGGGCGGCGCATTGGTGCAGGTGGCGGAGCAGTACACCCTGATGCCCGGACACGCCGCGCGACTCGCTCTGGTGAAGGAAGGGGTGATCGGCGACGTCACGTCCGTACAGGTCTCCTCCACCCACATGTATCACGCGATGTCGCTGATCCGGCACACCCTGGGTGTGGGTTACGGCCCCGCGACGGTGACGGCCCGTGCCTTCACCGCCCCGCTCGCCGATCCACTGTCTCCCGATGGCTGGTCGGATGACCTGACACCCAAGGACGCCGTCACCACCCTTGCCCTCTTGGACTTCGGCGGAGCTCGTACGGCCCTGTACGACTTCACGGACAACCAGTGGTGGAATCCGCTACGGGCCCGCCGGATCGTGGTGCGCGGATCGCTCGGTGAGATCGTGGACGACACGGTGGTGCGGATGGCTGATCCACGCACGCCTGTCGAGTCCCTGCTGATGCGTCGCCGCACCGGCACGGACCTCAATCTCGAAGGGGCTGAGGTGCACCACATTTCCTTCGACGGACGGGTGGTGTGGCGCAACGACCATCTCGGCGCGAGCCTGTCCGAGGACGACCTGGCCGTCGTGGCTCTGCTGTGCCGTACGGGCGCCTGGGCGCGGGATGCCGGTCCGGAACCGTATCCGCTGGCCGAGGGCTGTCAGGACCATCTGCTGGCACTGGCTTGTGAGGAATCGGCACGTACGGAGGTGCCGGTGACGACCGCGGTGGAGGCCTGGGCGAGCGGCTGAACCGGCCGCCCCGCACGGTTGCGCAGCCGTGCGGGCCGGCCTGGAGAACGGTGTCACCTCGCTGTGGCGGGTCATCGGTGACCAGGGCATCCGGGGCCCGTTGGCCGCCGGCTCCGGGGCGGGACTCCGTCCGAGGACGCCTACGTGGTCCGCGACCTCCGGTACTCCTCGACCACCAGGTCGGTCAGCTCGGCCACCGACGTCTGCGACGTGCGCTTGTCGAAGGTGATCTCCCCGTGCTGAAGCAGGTTGACCCGGTCGCAGACCTCGAAGACCTGGGCGTAGTTGTGGGCGATGATGATGACGGAGACCTCGCCCCGGGCCTTGAGGTCGTTGACCAGGTCGAGGATGAGCGCGCCCTCCTTGGCGCCCATCGCGGCCAGGGGCTCGTCGAGAAGGAGGACCCTGGCCTCGGAATACACCGAGCGGGCCACGGCGATGGCCTGGCGCTGGCCGCCGGAGAGCTTGGCGACCTCGACGTCGACCGACGGGATGTTCACCCCCATCTCGTCCAGGTGCTCCTGGGCGATCCTGCGCATCGCGCGGTTGTTCAGCAGCCGGGTGGGCCGGATCTTCTCCCGGTTCAGGAACATGTTGTGGTAGACTGTCAGTTCGTTCACCAGCGCCAGGTCCTGGTACACGGCGTCGATGCCGAGCGAGCGGGCATGGTCGACCGACTTGAGCGTCACCTCCTCGCCGTTGAGGAGGATGCGGCCGGCGTCGGGCCGGTGGAAGCCGCAGAGGATCTTCAACAGGGTCGACTTTCCGGCGCCGTTGTCACCGACCAGGGCGAGCACCTCACCCTTGTCCAGGTGCAGGTTCACGTCCCGTAGCGCCGTGACCGCGCCGAAGCCCTTGGCCATGTGCTCCACGGAGAGCGCCGGTGCCGGTGTCGGCCCGCTCATCGGCGGCCTGCCCTTCGCAGTCTGGCCAGGTACACGTTGAGCACCATGGAGAGGATGATCGCGGCACCGAGGATGATGTTGAACGGGTTGGCGTTGATGCCGATGAGGTTGAACCCGTTGCGCAGTTCCGCGAGGACGAGCGCGCCGAGCAGCGCGCCGACGACCGTGCCCGAGCCGCCGGCCAGCGCGGTACCGCCGATGACCGCGGCGGAGACGGCGGTGAACATCGGTGTCGCGCCGTCCGCACCCGCGGAGGTCGGGTCGATCGAATCGACCCGGAAGGCCTCGAGGATGCCGGCGAAGGCCCCGAGAGCGCTGGTGGCCATGAAGTTGCCGAACTTGATGCGGCCGGTCCTGATGCCGGCCTCGCCCGCGCCGAGCGGGTTGCCGCCGGTGGCGATCGTGTACAGGCCCCAGCGCGAGCGGGTCAGGATCACGTGGAAGTACGCGACGACGATCAGGCACCAGATCAGCTCCGACCAGTCCGCCTGCCCGAACCAGCCGCGCACCCCGTGCGCCGCCTCGGGGATCTGCGCCGGGTACGCGTGCGACGTGGTCAGCATGATGCCGAGGATGAGGAAGAGCATGCCGAGCGTGGCGACGAACGACGGCACCTTCAGCACGACCACCACGAAGCCGTTGACGAGACCGATGACGGCGCCGGCCAGTGTCGAGCCGATGATCGCGACGATCGGGTACGTGCCGTAGTAGTCGATCATGTAGTGCATCAGGAACGGTGACAGCGCGAAGACGGCGCCCACCGACAGATCGATCTCCCCGCTCACCAGCAGCAGCACCATTCCCGCCGCGATGATCGCGTACGGCGCCGTCTGCTGGGAGAGGTTGACCAGGTTGTTGCGGGCCAGGAAGTCCGAGTTGTTGGACCAGAAGTACAGCAGCAGGCCCACCGCGACGATGAAGATCGTGGCCTCACGGCGGATGACGAACGCCTCGTAGGCCAGGCGCAGGGGTCCGTGCCGCCGCACCGGCGGGGTGTCGGCCGTGGCGCTCTCCCCGTCGATGGCGTCCCGCACGGCCCGCTCGCTCATGCGTGTGCGATGGGGCCGGAGCGCTTGATCAGCTGCTGCTTCGTGCTGGAGCCCTCGTACCGGGTCTTCGTCTGCAGATAGGGGTCGACGTTGTCCTTGGTCACGAAGAGCAGGCCGGTGTCGGTGACACTCGGGATCACCAGTCCGCCGGACAGCTTGTACATCCACAGGTAGAGCACGCTCAGGAAGCCCTGCAGATAGGGTTGTTGGTCGATGGTGAAGTCGAGGTCGCCCGCTTTGATCGCGGTGAGCGTGTTCGGGTTCAGGTCGAAGCCGCCCGCGACCACCCCCTTCTTCTTGAGGCCGTACTTCTTCACGACCTTGCCGACGCTCTCCGTCGAGCCCGCGTCGACCGCGAACAGACCCTTGAGGTCCTTGTGGCCGCTGACATACGCGTCGATGGTCGACAGCTCCTGAGGAAGCTCCGCGCCGCTCGCGACCGACTTGAAATTGATCGACTTGCCGGATGCCTTGATCGCGTCGGTGGCTCCGTCGATGCGCGGCTGGATGTTGAGCGCGCCCGGCGTGGCGATGAAGCCGACCGCGTCCCCGCCGGAGGGCATCAGCGAGGCGATGCGGCGGCCCAGCTCGACCCCGGACTGGTAGAGGTCCTGCCCGACGTAGCAGAGCCGGCTCGTCCCCGGATCCCCTTTCGCCCCGTCCGCGTTGTACGAGATGGTGGGGATACCGGCGTTGAGGGCCTTGTCGACGGGTGACGTGAAGGCGTTCTTGTCGACGACCGCTATCGCGATGCCGTCGGCCTTCGCGGAGACGGCCGAGCTCATGGCGCTGACCATTTCCGGGACGCTCGAGTCCTTGGAGCCGGTCCACTGGAACGAGGCGTCCAGGAGCGCGCAGGCGTCCGCCGCGCCGTACTGCGTCGGAGTGAAGAACGGGTTGGTCGTGACGTGGTTGACGAACACGAACCTCCACTTCGGTGTCTTCGGGAAGTCGCCGACACCGTCCCCCGTCTTGTTGTTGCCGCTCTTGTTGTCGGCTGAGCAGGCGGACAGCAAGGCCGCCGCGGCGGCCGAGGCGCTCACCATTCCGGCGCCGCTCAGCAGCCGCCGCCTGGCCAGCCCGTTCAGGCTGAGCGTCTCGACGGCTTCTTCCACCTGCGGATCGATCTTCTTCATGACCACTCCGGCGCGCTCGGCCCGTGCTGCCCGGTATTTCGAACGTCGTTCGGCTTGTTTGGTGGGGCTGAACGTAGAACTGGCCTGATAGGTCGTCAAGGCCCTGAGTCGGCTACGGTTTCGTCAATACGTGTACGTGGATCGTCTGCCCCGCCATGCCTACGTCGGGACCTACGTCGTCATCGGTCCGGGGCCGGCTGCGGCCTCCGGATAGTGCCGGCGGAGCACGGAAAGACCGATCGCCGCCCGCCGTACACGCTCGCGCGCGGTCGCCACGGCCACGTCGGCGAGGTGCGCTCCGGAGGGATACAGCGACGGCGCGTTCCGTACCGTGAACTTGAGGTGGACGGGAGCCGCCACGCGTACGAGGGCCGGAATCTCGTAGTAGCGGACCACGCCGCCGAAGTCGTCGGCGCCCTCGACATAGACGTCCAGAGGTGTGTCGACCGCGCCCCGGATCGCCGCCATCTGGGCCAGGGTGAGATCGATCGGCAGGTTGATCGTGGTGACCCCGAGGTCCTCAAGGACCCGTGCGGCCGCGGGATTGGCCGTCGGCATCGATATCGACGCCTTGATCCCCAGGTCCGGCGGCAGGTCGCCGGACGCCCGCATGCGGCCGAGGACCCACAGGTGTCCGATGTCGGCCACGAGCACGCTGCGCACGCCGAGGTCGCAGCCCCGGATGACGTCCTCGACCCCGTACGCGAGCTGGTCGGCGCCGCGCAGCACCGCGGCCGCGCCGCCACCCGCGGCGGACGTGGCCTGGATGCCGATGTCCCAGCCGCCGCGCGGTCCGACGAAGAGGCAGACCTCCACGCCGCGTTCGCGGCCGAGGGCCACCATCTGCTCGATCTCCGAGTCGGCGAGGAGCATCATGCCGCTGCCCTGGCTGATGCGATGTATCCGTATCCCGTGCCGCTCGGCCTCGTCCACGACCGCCTGGAACGGGCCCGGGCCTTCGACCGACGGGATCTCCACCCGGTACTGCGCGCCGTCCGGGAAGCGCTTGACCGAATCGGGCAGTTCCCCGAGGTCCCGCTCCGGCAACCCCAGCGCGGACAGCGACCGCCGTGACCTTTCCATGCCGTCCATCCGGACCTTCTTTCGGTCGATATGCCGAACTTTGTTCGGCATCGCTGCGCTTGGACGGTAGGCAGCCGACGACGGTCCGTCAACGGCAGCCAAGGACAACCGCGGGCCGGGCCGCCGACGACGCCATGTCTCGCACCCCCTTGCCCCCGTTCCGGCGGGACCTTATGGGGTGCGGCGGTGGGCCCGTTCCAGGCCGTTCGTGTGATCCGTCGGTCGGGCAGCCCTGCAGCGTGGTGGAACAGTGCGTCAACTGGTCGGTCACGGCCGGGAGATCGGACACGACCGGGGCGCCTGACCGCCGGCCGTAAGGGTCTGTTCGGCCTGATACGTCCGCGCTGCGGTGACGCCTGTGCCGGGAGCGCGCTGCAATCCATCAGGACTCGACGGGTGAGCTCTGATCGTGCATGTGCTGGACTTGAAGGATTTTCGGCCACTACTCCGGTGTCGGCAACCAGCGGGGTCTCGATAATATCCCCAGCTCACGAACGGGGTGAGCCAGTGGCCGCTGCTGGTGCCGGTGGCCGTGCTGGCCCTTCCGGCGCTGCCGGAACTGGTGGGCGGCGGGGCCGCCGTGGAGACGGGAACGGCGATTACCGTGGCCGTCAGCCGGGCCCTGTACGGGCTGGCCGCGTGACGGGGCCGACAAAGCCAGGAGGAGAGGGATGATTTCGCAGAAGTCATGGCTGCGGCGGCACATCACGCCGGTCGCCAAGGCGGAAGGCATGTCGAAGAAGGACAATGTCCTGCGGCTGGCCGGGGATCGTGGGGACTGCGCGGTGCTGGAGTTCGAACCGCACCCCATGGACCCGTCGACCGAGGTGTTCTTCGTCAAGGCGGCGATCGTTCCCACGCCGGAGCGGGCGTGGGTGCACCGCGAGGGCTGGGAGGTCGCGCAGCACCGGCCTCCGACGTCCGCCGCGGCCATGGTCAGCTGGTACGTGCTGCCACCGGCTTCGGTCGCCTACGACCCGGACGACACATCCACACCCGCGCGTCGCTACTGGGCCTACGGCGGGCGGATCGACCCGGAGGAGTGCGGTCGCCAGTTGGCCGGGGAGCTCACGCGGGACACGATCCCGAGGATGCGTCTGCTCCTGGATCGCGACAGGCTCCTCGACGAGGTCCGGGCGAAATCGCCGGGGGTCCGCGTCGGACGTCCGCCGGGGTGGGCCGACGTGCTGCTGAACGTCGACCGTGTCTCACCGGCTGACCTGGAGCGGCTCC
Source organism: Streptomyces sp. NPDC101225 (assembly GCF_044767585.1). Lineage (NCBI taxonomy): Bacteria > Bacillati > Actinomycetota > Actinomycetes > Kitasatosporales > Streptomycetaceae > Streptomyces > Streptomyces sp. NPDC101225. The sequence goes on along the minus strand of NZ_JBIWOE010000024.1, from coordinate 40,681 downwards.
TGGAGCGGGTCGAGCGCGACTACCCCGTCGCGGACGAGTTCACCGCATGGGCGCGCCGATTCGCGGCGACGTCCCGCACCGCGGCAGGACGCTAGCGGAATCCACCGCGAGAAGGGGCCCGCCGGCCATGGACCGGCGGGCCCCGCCCTGTGGTACGCGCCGGCCTCCCGCCTGGCGACAGCTCCCCGGCGGCCCGTCCGCCCTGTCAGCCCTGCCCTCGCCGTCGCGGGAACGCTGATCGCGTGCCGACCCACACGCGCCGCCCCATGCGACTTCCGGGTGCGCTTCGGCAGTCCGATACGTGATCCATGTCGATGAGTGGGGGAGTCAGCGGTGCGGTCGTCGGGCTTGGGCGGAACACGGCTTGCTGGTCGCGGTGATCGTATGGAGAGCCCTGGGGGACCAGCGAGGCTCCCGCCGCCCCCACCCCCGGCACCCCTTCGCCCGCGGCCGGCGACAGCGGAACCGTCACCGTGATGTGCGTCGGCGGGTGTTACCAGTAGGCAACCGTATGCAGGCGTCGCCCCTGGCGTCTTGATGGTCCAGCCGGCGCGGTGTCTCCAACGACTCGTTGGCGATGTCGTCCTGGCGCAGTTCCTTTCCCGTTAACCATCAGACCTGGAACACTTGCCCGGCGTGACTCTGGTGTGGATGGCGTAGTCGTGAACGTCCTCGCTGATACCGGAGGTTGTGGGCAGGCTGTTGGGGACGGGGTCCGCCGAGGTGATGAGGAGACAGGCCCTGTACTTGGTGGGCCTTGCCCTTCCTGTCCCGTCGTGGAACTCCGTGCCGGTGATGACGTAGCTGTCCACGGCGTCCGGGGGAGGGGTGGTGAAGTCGTCTGTCAGGCCGAGGCCGTTGCCTTTCACGACGGCCTGCACTTCGGTGTCCACCAGGGTCCTGAAGGTCCCCGCACCCGGCGTGCTGCCGTCGCCGGGTGCCTGCCCACCGCTCTCCATGTCGGCCGCGATCTTCTCCGCCTCGTGCAGGACCTTGTCCTGCGTCCAGTGCCGGTCGTCCTCGGCGCTCCAGAGCAGGCCGGCGACGATGAGAGTGAGGGCGACGAATGCGGCGCGGGAGGCGATGACGAGGCCGAAGTTCCTGTCGGCAGTGGCCCTTTGGGGATCCGAGGGGACCGCTTCGGCGAGTACGACCTCGCCGGCCGTTTCCGCACCGTCGGCGGCCCGTTCGGGCAACCGCCGGTACACACGGATCACGTCGAACGTGGCGGCGGTGACGGCGACGCTCGCGATGAGAACGGCATATGAGTGGCCGTCCACGTTTCCCTCCCTCCGGTGTGCAGTCTCGGCGGCGGGGCGCCTGGGCCTGCCTTGCGGCGGCATGTGAACCTGCGGGACGTGGCGCAGGGCCGATGCCGCCGCCCCCTCCACGTACGCCTAGCCTCCCCCGTGCGACGTGTTGTTCATCTGCGCCTGCTTCTGGCGAGCCTGTTCCACCAGGCGGTTCTCCTCCGCCGGGAACGAGTCGAACAGCGTCTTCAACCGCTTCATACGGCCCTCGGATCGGTGCGCCAGTTGTCGGCCCTCTTGCCGATCCAGGTCTTCGGCATCATGTTGTCGACGTTCTTCATGGCGGTGCGGATGTCGTCGACCGCCCGCTCGATCGCGTTCATGTCCTGGCGGCAGAGGTAATCCAGGCGGTCTTCCTGGGGTATGGCCATGGAAGAGTCTCACTCCTACTTCGTTGCGATCTTCAGAACGAAACGGGCATGGCCCGCCATGATGAGACTGCCTGCCGAGTAGGTCAGAGCCTCGGGCATCGTGCAGGGAAGCTTCAACGCGTCGACCGAGTAACCCTCCTTGCACCCTGAGTCCGAGTCGCCACCGGAGATCTGCCTGGCGACGAGTTCGGCCTTGCCGGAGGTCACGTGCAGCACGTATCCGGCGGATTCGTCTCGCGCGCGTACGTAGACGCCGTTCGAGCCGTCTCCCGCCATCCACGTCACTCCGAGTGAGGCCAGGTTGCCTTTCACCCCTGAAACGTGCTTCGGCAGGGCGAGTTTCTGAACCGATCCGTCCTCGTGCACGGAAACGACGTCACCCAAGCGCCCCGACAGGCCGTCCTCGGCGGTGCGCAGATAGACCGTGCCGGAGTGGTCCACGGCACTGCCGCGGTCGATGATCTGCTGGACCTTGCCCTTCTTGTTCCTCGGCGCTTGGTAAAGGCGTGTCAGTCGGTCTGCCTTGAGCCGCCAGATCACGTCGCCGTCCGCGAACAGGACGGAGCCGTCCGAGCGCCTGCCGAAGGGCTCGATGCGTCCGGTGGTCAAGGGGAAGGTCTTCGCCGAGGTGGTGGCCGGCACCGGCTGACCGGGTTTCCGTGACGTGCCCGAAACGCCTGCGAGGGCTGTCTGTTCGCCGCCAGGCTTCATGTTCAGCAGTTGTGCGTGGGCGCCGACCACGAACGAGTTGGGAGACAGCACGACCAGCCCGCCGGCACCGTGCACTTCGCTGTTCAGGATCGTCCTGGCCTTGTGGCCCTCGATCACGGCCAGGGACGTGGCCAGGCCGTAGACCTTCCCGTCAGGCCCGACCGTGAGACCGTCGGGATCGCCGTCGAAGGCGAGCCAGGCTGCTCCCGAACTGCCACCGTGCCCGTTGTCGGTGCTCAGCAGCGCCTCGGCCTGGCCCTTGTCCGGTTCCTTCCACTTGTCGTCGCCACTCCCCAGGCAGCCGCCCAGGGCCAGCAGGGCGGCCACAGCCGCCCCGGCCGTCAGCCACGCCCGACTGCGTCGCTTCACGGTCGAACCCCATTTCCCTTCAGTGCCGAGCACGTCAACTGGCCCCGCGGCTGAAGGAGTCCCTCATGTCGTCGTCGAGCTGACGCGCTGCATCAGGGCGGCCGACGGATCATTGGCGTCGATGGCCTGGACCCGGACCTGGGCGTCGTCCATGCCTTCCGTCACATAACTGTGCGCCAGCCCGATCGACTTGTACCAGGTGTCGTCGGGGTCGACGTACCCTCCGGGCACGTACCCGGCGCCGGTCACCTGCCCCTGGCTGTAGGTGGGCCGCATCTCGTGGTTCTTGCGCCAGTCGAGCATCGCGCCGCCGACCGAGGACAGCGCCTGCGCGTCCCAGTCCTTGCCGTCAGGCCCGTATTTGAAGAGCATCCCGACGGACCACATGTCACCGTTCGGCGGAATCCTGCCTGCCGTCTGGAGGGTGAAGAGCCCGTTGACGCCTGCGGCGTACTGGCTGAGTATTCGCTGCGCATCCTGGTTGAGGACCTCGCCGCCGTGGGTGCCGTCCTCCTCGTGCAGTGCCTCGCCGACGCGAGCCGCGTCGGCGGACGCGAAGGCCGCCAGATACGCGGGGTCGTCCCGGTGGTCGGCCAAGGAGCGGGAGATGGCCGCGATGTCCGCACGCGAGCCGTCGGCCTTGGGGTTGTCGAGCGCCTTCTTGAGGGTCGCGGCCTCCTGCTGCGCCTCCTTGGCGCTCTGCGCGGAGACGTCCTTCATGTCCCAGGGGATGTCGATGACGTCCCTGTCGGGAGTGCACATCCCCGTCGCGCCGCCGGCCTCCTCCAGATTGCGGGCCAGATCGGCGCGCTTGGACATGTCGCGGGCATCTTGGCCGACCGCCCGCGTCTGCTGGGCCAGCGGGGACAGGTCGAGGCCGCTGTCCCAGGACTTGAAGTTCTTGCGGATCAGAGCCCCGTGCTTGGCCAGAGCCCGTTCCAGGTCCCCGAGCCGGTCGGCGAGTTTTCGCACGCGCACCGGATCGACGCCGACGTATTCCCCCATGAACGCAACGCCCCTTCGTGTGCCTGCCTTCTGCAGGCGGGCCGCCGCGAGCAGCGGCGACCTACACCGTAAGGGGGGTTCGGAGAGTTCTTGCCGTTTCTTGATCGGGCTTTAACGAATTCCAACCATCGCTTGCACTCGCAACAATCTCCCGCTCGGGGCAGGCGGAGTGAACGGCTCACGGGGACGACGTATGGTCCGCGCACACCCCGATCGGCTCGGCGCGATGAGGCGTTACGGTGACCGGTTCGATGTTCACTCGTTTGACGGAGTGTCATACCCGCGCTCCCTTCCGGAAAGCACGTCAGCCTATGCACCTTCGCTTGCGCCGGCCCGATGGCGGACCCCGGATTGAGGAGGCCGAAGCCATCCTGGTCGAGCGGTACCGGGACCTGGTCTGCCTGACGCATCTCGCCCTCCCCGCATCGCTCGGTCGTCATCGGCGGGTGCTCCTGGCGCATGCTCTCGTCCAACGGGCCCTGCCACGCCTGCGGACAAAGCGGGGCGGAATCCCTGTGCCGCGCCCCCGCGAGGAGGCACGCGACAGGGAGACGGCAGAGCGATTGCTCATCGTGGCAGTGCTCCGTGCGGCTCTGGCTTACGAACGACGTCCACGTTGCTGGTCCCCACGGTTCGCCCCACCGGCGGCACTCAAGCCTCGGGTACCCCTCGTCGTGGGACTCCGGTTGTTCCCGCGGTCGGGCGGGGCGGACGAACTGGACCTTGCCCGGCGGCTCTCGGACGTGTCCGCCGCCTCGCGTGCCGCGTGCTTTTTGCGCTCGGTTCATGGACTGTCCGAGGCAGTCGTCCGCGACCTGCTCGCATCAGCGGGTGTGGCGGACCCGGCCGCCGCTGTGAGTACTGCCGACTCGCTCGGAGCGGGCCGCGCCGGACCGACCGCCGCGCTGCTGTCGTCGCACGAATTCGATGCCTGCGCCCTCCAGGCCAGCCCCACCGATCTGCTGCGCCGCAGCCGACGAGTCAGGCTGACGCTGGGTGCGGTAGCCGTCGGCCTGGCGGCGGCAACCGCGATGGCCATCACGGTCGCCGGTGACACGGCGCCCGGATCGTCCGCTCCCGCGCCCGCCGCCGACTCGGCATTCACGCCCGCGGAGCTGGTGCGTACCCCGAGACAGGCATGGGACAACACCTCTCGAGTGGACTTCACCGCGTGGCCGCCGCGCGGCTCACGAACGCACGACGACGGTTTGCTGGGCCGGGCGCTGGCCACCTGGGCACATCCCCGGGCCGGCACCCGTGTCCGGCGCGCTCCCGCCACCACCGCGGCCGCACCGGCGACCGCACCACAACTGCTGTACGCAGGAGATGTAGCCGACCGTACCGTGGTGCTGTTGTACGACGGCACGCGGCTTGCCCGCTACAGCGAGGCCCGCGCCCCGGCGCACGCCGCGGAACTCAGCGTTGCCCGTACCGATGACGCGGATCTCACGACGGCTGCCGCCGTGTCCCTGAACTCGGGCCGAGATGCCGCACGTTATCTGCTGGCTCCTTGGATTTCCGAGGCGAGCGTCCGAGATCTCGTGCGGCCGGACGTTATTGCCCGTCCGTTGCGGACGGCGAAGGATGGAGTTACGCAACCGGTGCCGGTGGGGTCCGCCGGTGGCGGCTGCGAAAGCCGCCCGGTGCTGCAGCTACGCTCCTCGCAGCGCATCGTCGAAAAGCATTCGTTCTTGCTCGCCGACTGGGGTGGCCTGTCCCCGGTCCACCTCACCCATATCCCGTTGCCCGGACAAGGCGGCCCGCCCGGCCGACCTCGTGAGGCGACCGGTTCAGCCGCCCTGCTTGCTTGGGCTCACACGGTCTGCGCCCTCGGGTCGCCCGGGAACGCCGGTGTGCGGTCGGTCAACGCCTGGGACTTCGCCGAGCAGAATCTGCCTGACCACGGCGGTACGGCCGTCTGGTCCTGCGCCCGCGCCGACACCTGGAGCGGGCCCGGCGATGTGACGGTGACCCTGCGTACGAGCAGGGACTTGCCGTCTGCGCCGGCCCGCACGGTTGCGCGGGCGCGGTCGACCGCTGCCTGCAGCCGCTTTGGTCAGAACATCGCGGCTACGACGGGCTGGCAGTCACCGGGTGGTCACTGGTACGTGCTGGCGGCCGGCAGCAGGGCCGTGACCCGTCTGTCGGTGAGCGGGGACGTGTCGGCCACGAAGCGGGGTCGGACGCTCGATCTGCCTGTCTCCCACAAACCACGAACTCGCGTCCGGGCCACGCTGGCCACGGGAGAGCAAGTGAATGCTCTCGGGTCCCGCTGAGCGAGGAGCAAGCAGCGGCTCTTTCGGTGCTCGGTGCTCGGTGCTCGTGGGAGGACGTATCCCCGAAGCAGCGAGCGGTCGTGTGGTGACCGCCGCCGGGGCGTAGCTGGTGCATCGCTGTCGTCGGGGTCACGGATCCCTGGGTACGTGCCGGGGCAGCCTTCGGCCGTGGGCCGCAACAGCGAGGGTCACCGGGCACGCTGCGAGAACGGTCCACCACACGGTGTCCGACGACGGTCCGTCCGCGCCGGGTGCCGGCAACGTGTGGACCCAGTGTGCGGCCTGCGGCACAAGGCTGGGGGCAAGGCCGGGCGCCATCAGTATCAGGGCGACGGCCGTGCCCGCGGCCGGACCCGGTTCTCCCGACCAAGTCCGGGCCACGCATGCCGCGGTGAACCCCAGGACCACGTTGCCGAAGAGCGCGAGGCCGGTCGCCGCCCAGGGCAGGGCCGCTCCGCGCCATGCCGCTGCCAGTATCACCAGTGCGCCGACGGTGAGCGGCGCCAGCAACGCCACGGAGCGGATCATGGCGCGGTGGACGGGCCCGGTCGGTGTCACGTCGACGACCGGGCTGGCCGGCTCGTCGAGAGTGAACGCCGAGGCTGCGGTGAGCAGCGCGAAGCAGACCGGGAGCAGCACGGTGGCGGCTGCCGGGAACGCGGCGGCGCCGCCGCCCGGCACGGCCGCCGCGCCGCTGAGACCTGCGACCGTCGGCCACGCCCCGGCCCGCAGCACCGGTGCGGCCGTCATGAGCCGGCCGGGTGGGTGAACCCGCCCGCGGCGGTCAGGGCGAGCATGACCGGGGCCGCCGCGCCCGTGACGGTGAGGGCGAGGACGATCCGGGTGCGTACCTGCCCCTCGGCCCCCCTCAGCAGTGCCGCCAGGACCACGATCACGCACAGGGCGAGTTGCCAGCAGAGGAAGAACCACGGCGATCCGCTCCAGGCGGTCACGCCACCGGCGTCGCTGTGGAGCGCGAAGAAGGTGAACGCCGCGAACAGCCGCAGCGCCGCGACGGGCACCGTGTCCGCATCTGACGCGGACACGACCGCGACCAGGCTCACCCAGCCGTACAGGGCCAGGAACAGCACGAACGCGGCGCCCCGGAACCGCACCCAGCGCCCCAGCATGATGCCCAGCAGAGGTCCGCCGAGGGCCGGGACGACGATCTGCCCGGCCAGGACGGCGATCCGGTCCGACGGGCTGAACATGGCGTACGCCGGTTCGCCGGCCGGGTGAAAGTGCAGGAACGCGAGCAGCGTCAGGCAGCCGAAGCCGAACGGCACGATCGCGACCGCGCACAGTGCGGCGGTACGCGCCGGCGACGTGAGGGGAGTGACGCCGACGACCGGCTCGCTGGCGTGCATCGACCGGGTCAGCCAGTACGCGGCCGACATTCCGAACCCGCCCAGGAAGATCGCGGGAAACGCGTTCACGTTGGTGACGTCGGTGACCGCGGTGCCCCGGCCGATCCACGTCCACGACGCGGTGAAGGCCACGGTGAACAGGAAGACGGGGTTGAGGACGAACCGGCGTGTCTCCCGGGCGGCCAGCGCGCCGAACGCGGTCCGGGCGCCGGCTCCGGGCCGGGCGGGCGTGAGCGCGGTGGTCATGGAGCCACCTCCCCGGTGGTCTCGGGCTCCGGTGCCCCGCCCCGCAGGAGCAGGTAGGCGTCTTCCAGTGAGGGTTCGACGTGCTCGGCGCCCACCCGGACGCGGGCACCGACATTGCGGTAGCGGCCGGTGGCGGTCCGCCAGGAGACGCTCGCCGCCGGGTCCGGCTCGTCCGCCAGCCAGACCCGGCCGGCCGCTTGGGCGACCAGGTCGGTGACCGTGCCGTCGTAGCGGACCCGGCCGTGGTCGAGCACGATCACCCGCTCGCACAGGGCCGCGACGTCTTCGGTCTGGTGGGTGGACAGCACCACGATCGACGTGCGCGCGATCTCCGCCAGCACGGTCCGCAGGGTGACCCGCTGTTCCGGGTCGACGCCGGTGGTCGGCTCGTCCAGGATCAGCACCCGTGGGGAGCCGAGCAGCGCCTGGGCGAGGGCGACCCGCCGGCGCTGCCCGCCGGACATGGCCCGGATCCGCTTCGCGCCGTGGTCGGACAGGCCCACCAGGCCGAGGACGCGGCGCACCTCCGCGTGGCGTGCCGCCGGCTCGGTCCATTCCTTGAGCAACGCGATGTAGTCCACGAACGCGAAAGCGGTGAAGCCGCGCGGGAAGCCGAGTTCCTGCGGCAGGTAGCCGAGCCGGCGGCGGATGCCGGTGCGGCCGGCCGGGACCTGAGGGTCCAGGCCCAGCACGCTCAGCTGTCCCTGTGTGGGCGGCAGCGCGGTGGCCAGCAGGCGGAGCAGTGTGGTCTTGCCGGCGCCGTTGGGGCCGAGCAGTCCGCTCACGCCGGGTTCCAGGTCCAGGCTGACGCCGGCCAGCGCCCGGGTGGCACCGAACGCGCGCCCGACCTCACGCAGGCTGATCGAAGCGGTCACTGTCGCTACCTCCGTGGTCGAAGCCGGCGCAGTCGGCGACGGCGTGCCAGAAGAATCACGAGCGAGGCCGCCGCCAGCACCAGGAATGCCGCCTGGGTCCGGGTCTGGAGCACCGCGTCCGGCGAGCCGGACCGCGTGGCCAGCGACCCGATGACCGCGAGCCAGACGGTGCTGACGGCGATGGCGGAGTACAGCGGACTGACCCAGGTCGATGCGGCCAGCACCACCGCGACGAAGCCGACCGCCGGCAGGAGCCAGGCGAACGGCGCCTGACCGGGGAGGAGGAGCCCGAAGAGCAGCATCGCCGGCAACGCGACCGCCAGCACCGCGATCGTGCGCAGCAGGATCAGCCGGAGCGCCGGATAGGGTGTGACGAGCTCCGGTTCCAGCGCCGGGTCCAGCCACGGGTCGTAGGCGGACGCGACCACCAGACAAGGCATGACCGGCGCCACGGCCAGGAACAGCCACAGGCCGCGGTCGTGTCCGACCACCGCCGCGAATCCGGCGAACACGAGGATCGCGGCCACGCCGACCAGCCACACGCCGCGGAAGGCGCTGGCCGCTCCGACCAGCCGTGCCTCGTGGTCAGACAGGCCCGCCACGCGCAGCAGGCGCTCGAACACCGACGGCCGCGGCACCTCTACGGCGTCCCGTGTGCGGTCCCATACCGCGGCGAAGTCGATCACGTCGACCGCGGCGTTGACCCGCGCGCGGCACTGCTCGCACGACAGCAGGTGCTGTTCGACCGAGGCCCCCTCGGCCAGCGAATCGGCTCGTTCGACATACCTCCGCAGGGCGTCGTCGTCGAGGTGCCACCCGGTCATGACGGTCCCTCCGCTAGGGCGGCCCGCAGGCGCGCCTTGGCCCGGTAGAGCCTGGTCTTCACACTGCTGACCGGTACGTGCAGCAGCAGTGCCGCCTCCCTCGCAGACAGGCCGTCCAGCACGACGGCCTGGATGACGGCGCGCATCTCCGGCGACAGCCGGGCCATTGCCTGGCCGATGTCGCCGTACTCGACCGACAGCAGCACCTGGTCTTCCGCGGCCGGAACGGCTCCGGCGTCCTCGAACACGGCGACGGCCCTGCCGCGGGCCCGCAAGCGGCTCACCAGCCGGCGGATCGCGATCCCCCACAGCCATGCCGCGATGTCGCCGTCGCCGCGGAAGCCCTGCGGCTTCTGCCAGACGGCGACGAACGTGTCCTGGACCGCGTCCGCCACGAGGTCGCGGTCATTGCACCGCCGGGTCAGCCGGATCGCGAGCCAGCCGGAGTGGCGTTCGTACAGCGTGCGGAAGGCGCCCATGTCACGTTCGGTGACGGCGGCGAGCAGCATTTCGTCGCTCGGGCGGCTGTCCATACCTAACTGTCGCGCGCCCGGCCCGGGAAAGTTTCACCCTGCCGCGAGAATCTCTCCGGGACGCCGGACGCTCGTCAGCGGCTGCCTCAGCCGCGCACCCGACCGGCCTCGTGCGCGTAGGGGCTCTGTCGCAGGTACGTGGTCGCGTTGGTGGCTGTCGTCGAAGGTCAGCAGTCGGCCGAGGATGTCCGGGGTGCCACCGGTCTCTTCGCGGACCCCACGGGTCAGTGCTGCGCGCAGGTCCAGGTCGTCGGGCTCGACGTGGCCGCCGGGCAGGGTCCGGCAGGGGATGCCGCCGGGCCGGGTGCGGCGGATCGGCAGCAGCCGGTCGGCGGGAGTGATCAGGACCGCGCGGACGCACTCGATCATGTGGATCCTTCGGGCCGGGCCGGTCAGAGCCTGGGCGGGTTGGTGACCCGCATGGGGGCTCGCCGATTGTGCCTTCCCGGGGGTGTTGGAGGGGCCGTCGAACCCCGGACCACCGCGGCCGGATCCCTCGGCCGACCGGGGCCGCTGGTATGACGGTGGAGGTGAGACCGTACGACATCGTTGTCTGCGCCTGATCGGATCTTCGGCCACGCGCCCGCCGTGCGGCCTACGCACTGGCCTCGCGGCGGGCCGACGGCATCGGGACGCCGAACCCGGGCATCGGCTCGCCCGCGCTCGGGACGGGCCGGGGTGGGTGGTTCGGGCGGTCGGGCACGCGCATCCGGCTGCCGAGGGCCACCCCCAGCTGGAAGCGGTTGTCGACCCCCAGTCGGTCCATGAGTGAGCGGAGGATGTTCGTCACCGTGCGGGGGCTGACCCCGAGCCGGCCGGCCGCGCTCGCGTCCGTGTGCCCGGCGAGCAGCAGCGCCACCAGCCTGCGCTGACGCTCGTCGAGGGGCATGGCGGCGGCGAGCCTCTCCTCCAGGGACGGCCGTACCGGGACGGGCCGCTGTTCACCGCCGGGTATTCCGAGGCTGCTGCGGCGCACAGGTGTGGGGTTCGTTGAGCTACGCACGGGGCTCCCCTGCTCGGTGTGGTCGGTGGGGTGCAGCGGTCGGCGCCGCCGTTTTCCGATGAGTGTGAGTGGAAGCTGACTGAGAAGGTGACCAGAGGATGACTCTTGTCAATAATGGGTTCCGATACTCGAAGGCGACCCGGGCAGGCGGCGTTCACCTGGGGAGACGACGATGACGACGGTCCGCAGGGGGCGGTAAGGGCGGCCGCGGTCTGAGTCCTTGCTCGGCGAAATGGTTCCCCGTAGGTCAACGGTTTGAGCTAAACTTGACTGATTGGTAATACCCGTCCATGTGGCCGAGGAGCAGGTGTGAAGAATTCGGGAGAAGTCGGTGCACGCATCCGACGCCTGCGCCGGGCAGCCGGAATGTCCCAGGCCGAACTCGCCGGCGACGACCTGTCCGCCAGCTACATCTCGCTGCTGGAGGCGGGCAAGCGGGCGCCGTCGGCGGACGTGTTCGCCCAATTGGCCAGGCGGCTGGGCTGTGACCCGTCCGACCTGACCGGCGCCCCCGCGGAGATCTCGGTCAACGAGTCCCAGGTGGAGCTGAACTACGCCGAGATGGCCCTGAACAACGGGGACCCGGACACCGCGTTCGAGGCCTATCGCACGCTTCAGGAAAAGGTGAGCTTCGCCGATCGGCCCGAGGTCTGGTACAAGGCGGAGTACGGCATGGCCCGGTCGCTGGAGCACGGCGGCCGGCTGGAGGAAGCCGTCGCTCGGTTCGAGGCCCTGCACACGGCCTCCCTCGACCGTCCCGACCTGATGCCGCGTCTCCCCACCGTGATCGCGCTGTGCCGGTGCTACCGGGAGCTGGGCGACCTGTCCCACGCCATCGAGGTGGCGGAGGCCACTCTGGCCGAGTTGGAGAAGCTCCAGCTCGGACCGACTGTCATCGGCATCGAACTGCTCTCCACCCTGGTGGGCGTCTACATGGAGCGCGGCGACATGCACCGGGCGGCGTACCTCGCCACCCAGGCGATCGAACAGGCCGGGACGGTCACGGACTCCCGGGCGCTCGGCGCCGCGTACTGGAACGCCAGCGTGGTCATGCACCGCAACGGCAACACCGCGGACGCCCTCACGCTGATCGAGAAGGCGCTGGCCATCTACGCGGAGGGCGAGGATCAACGGGCCCTGGCCCGGCTGCGCAACGCCTACGCCATGCTGCTCCTCCAGTCGGAGACGGCGCAGCCGGAGGTCGCCCGCGACGTGCTCGACCAGAGCCTCACGAGCCTGCGCGAGGTCGGCAGCAGCGTGGACGTCGCCTACTGCCTCTCCGCCCTGGCGCAGGTCGAACTGCGCCTCGGGAACGCCGAGGCCGCGATCGGCCACGCCGAACGGGCCCTGGAGCTGCTCGGCTCCGACCACCGGCTGCAGAGCGCCCGCAACCATCTGGTGCTGGCCGCGGCCCGGTTGGTGCTCGGGGACCGGGAGTCCGCCCAGGACGCCTACGAGCGGGGTGCCCTGATGCTGGAGGCGTCGGAGGCCAACCGCCAGGCGGCCTTCGCCTGGGCCGAGTTGGCCGAGATCCTGAAGCTCTGCGGTGAGGACGAGCGCGCGGTGTGGGCGTACCGGCAGAGCATGCGGTGCATGGGGCACCGGGATACCTTCCTGACGGGTCAGAAGCTGACGTCGCGCACGTAGGGACGGCGCGGAAGGGAAGTGACCGCCGTGCAGACGGCAGAGGAAGAACACCTCCCGTCTTCACACGCTGAGGCCCCGCTGTCAGCAGCAGAGCGGGATGTCCCTGTCCTCCGGGGACCCGGGTGCGGGTGCGGCGATGATGGCCGTCGATCCGGGCCCGGCCGGCTGTCCGCCGTGCGCGGCGAACGCCACCGGGGTGGAGAAACACAGCAGGGATGCGACGGCCGCCGACAGGAGCCTTAAGCGATTCATGTCCGTCCTCACTCGATTCTTCTGGCAGTCATAAGTGACTCGCTTTGTGACTCACTTGACTGGTCCAGATGCTGGCACGGCATGACTCGATGGTCAACATCGGAATTAAGTGAGCTAGAAAGGCGTGTTGTACCGTTTTGGTGGGCTTTAGGGTCCAATAGGAAGGTGTAAATGGCGGTAAAACCTCGCATACTGCTTGCCTCAAAAGAGATGCGAGCCCGCCTGGCCGTGACTAGGATTTGTTGACAGCTAGTTACGTTTTGCCTTTATGAACTGAAAACGGGGAGTGGTAGGCGTGCGCGAGAGCGTGCCGCAGGTGTCGGCGTTCGCGGAATGTCTGGTACGGCTCGGTTACCGCCGCCTCCCACCCGGACCCCTGCTCGCGAGGGACGGCGGCGCCACTCTCTTCACCTCGGTGTCGGCACCGGCCTGGCGCAGGTTCCTGACCGGTCATCCGCGGCCGGAACCCGGCGGCGCGGTGGTCCTGCAATGGGTGCTGAACACCAGCCGGCTGGCCCACCTGCCCCCCGGCTCCCCGCCGAGCGCCCAGCGCACCGTCGGCGCCGCCTGGACCGGCAGGCGCCCCTACCAGGAGGCGCTGGGCGATGTCCTGGACGCGCTGCGTGAGGCCGGCACCCCACCGGACGACCTGACCTTCCTCCTGCGGGCGGAGCCACAGGACGGCCCGCCCGTGACGGCCGCTCTGCGCGGACTCGGTGTCCGGCCCGGGAGCATCGTCCGCGGCACCCGGCTGCCGGACGCGCCGCTGCGTATGGAACCCGAACTGGGGCCGTGCCTCACGGTGCGCCGCCGGTCCCAGGGTGTGGCGTTCGCGCACTGCGACGGACAGTGCTCCTGCGGATGCCATCTCTCGGTCGCGCACATCCAGTTCGCCGAGCGCCGGCGGACGGCGGGCCGCGTGACACCCCTGCGCCGGCCGCTGTTCGAGGTGATCGTCTCCGAGCACGCGCTGACGCAGCCCATCGTCCCCAGTGACTCGCCGGTGCCGGTCGGCCGGAGCACCCCCGTGCCGCCCCTGCTCGGCCGGCTGACCGCGGGCATCGCCGAACTGCTGGCCCTCGCCGGTGCGGCGGCGGGCCCCAGCCCAGTCTTCCTCGCGGACGTGTCCAGCGCCGCTTCCCTGCTGCTCGGCGAGGGATTGGCACCAGGGCCCCGCGGTGGCCCGTACGTCCTGCGCTGGCTGATCCGCACGATCGGCACCGAACTGGCGCGGCACGGACTGCCGCCCGCCTTGCTGACCTCGGTCATCGCCACCGCGGAATTCGCCTACCGTGCGCCCCTCGGCTTTCCCGAGCTGTCGGCGCGCTCCTGGGTGTACATGGCCGAGGAACGGGACGCCTTCCTGAGGGTGTTGGTGCGCGGACGCAATCTGCTGCTGCGACCCGGCGCCCTCTCGGACCGGCCGGGCGAGGCCGCGCGGCAGCTGACGCGGCTGTGGTCGGAACGGGGCGTGCCGCTCGCACTGTCGCTGCGCTGGTGCCGCGAAGCGGGCGTGGAGCCGTCGCTCCTGCAGCTGGCACTCGCGGAGCTCGCCGACGAGACTCGGCACCGCCATGAGCCCGCGCCGTGAGCGCGCGGCGCGGGGCCGCACTGGTCGGGCCGGCACGGGGTCCCCGGACGTGGCGCACGGCCGGGGCGCGATCGGACGTCCCTGCGAGGTGAGGCCGGTGAGGGTCGGCCGGGTTCGGCCGGTGTGCCGGCGAGGGGTGGCAGGCGAGTTCGTCCGGTTCCGGCGGTCACCGGCCAGACGTGATCGCAGGGGCCCTCCCGGGAACGGCAGTGCCCCCGGTCGTGGTGGACGGGCGGGGGCATGGGACGTGGCGGCCAGGGGCGCCGGGGCCGGGGCGGTGCGCGCTCAGGAAGCGGCGGGCGGGCTGGTCGTGAGGGCCGGGTCGGTGAGTGCCACCGGTGCCAGGACGGCGTCCACCGCGGCCTTGAGATCCGCGCCGAGGACGACGTCGCACGCCGCGGCGTTGGCGGTGATCTGCTCCGGTCTGCTGGCCCCGATGACCGCGCCCGCCACGTTCGGCTCCCGCAGTACCCAGGCCAGGGCCAGGACCTGCAGGGGCATCCCCGCCTCCTCGGCCAGGGGCAGCAGCCCTCGCACACGGCCGAGGATGTCCTCGCGCAGCACCTTCTCCATGAAGTGCCCCCCGAACCCCTTGGTGTCGGTCGCGCGTGACCCGGCCGGCGGCCGCCGGCCGGGCAGGTACTTCCCGGTGAGCACACCCTGCGCCAGCGGGGAGAAGGCGAGCTGACCGAGGCCCAGCTCCCGGCAGACGGGGATCACCTCGGCCTCGATCACGCGGTGCAGGGCCGAATAGCGTGCCTGGTTGGACACCAGCGGCACCCGGAGTTCGCGGGCGAGCCCCTGCGCGGCGCGGATCTCCTCCGCCCGCCACTCCGACACCCCGATGTAGAGCGCCTTGCCCGCGCGGACCACGTCCGCGAAGGCCGTCATGGTCTCCTCCAGCGGGGTGCCGTGGTCGAAGCGATGGGCCTGGTAGAGGTCGACGTGGTCGGTGCCGAGCCGTCGCAGCGAGACGTCGATCGTCTCCACGATGTGCTTGCGGGACAGCCCTCGCTCGTTCGGGCCGGGGCCGACCGGCCAGTACACCTTGGTGAAGATCTCGACCCCGGACCGGCGTTCGCCCGCCAGCGCGCGGCCCAGGATCTCCTCGCCCGCACCGAACGCGTACCCGTCGGCCGTGTCGAAACTGGTCACACCACAGTCCAGCGCCGCCCTGACGCACGCGCGGGCGCGGTCCTCGTCGATCTGCCCGCCATGAGTGATCCAGTTCCCGTACACCAACTCGCTGACGTGCAGGCCGCTTCGGCCCAGCCGGCGGTGCCTCACCTCCTGTCCTCCCTCACGCCGCGCCGTCCGCCGCCGGATCGGTCCAGAAGTGCACCGTCACGGTCCTGCGCAGGACCGGCGCCGGGGCCCGCAGCAGGGACACACCGTGCAGCGATCGGGACGTCGTCTCGATGAGAACACTGCGGTTGAAGGAGGGCATGATCCGGGCCGGCGACGCGCCGTCGACCGGTTCGCCCAGTTCCAGCCAGCCGCCGTCCTCCGGGCGCCAGCCCTCGGTGAGGTAGGTGAACAGCGAGTACCGGCGCAGCCGCCCGGTCTCCGGGTGCCGGTTGGAGCCGACGTGTGCGTGATGCACGGCGCCGCGGCCGGCGAGCCGGTAGCTGCCCCAGTCACCGTCCGGTTCCGTACGCAGCCCCGCCACCCCCGTCACCTTGCCGAGGAAGGCGGCGAGGTCGTCGCCGAGCAGCGCCTCGCACAGCTCCCGCAGGGCCGGCCCGGCCAGCCGCCGGTCCTGGGAGTGCCAGCGGGGAATGCCCGGCTTCGCCGTCATCACGGCGGTGTCCGGATAGGCGCCGGCGGCGGCGCGCAGGGCGTCGGCGGGAAGGATGCCGTCCCACACGTAGTGCGGGAACGGGTCGGCGCGGAAGCAGGGCTCGTGCGCCTCCAACTGCCGTTCCATGGCCGCGTAGTCGATCACTGGTGTACCTGCCTTTCTCGGGGACGCCGCGGGGCGTCCGCCGGGGTGTCCGTCGAGAGGTTCACGGAGAGGTCCGTCGGGGTGTCCGGGATCCGCTCCCGGTCCGGCCGGCGAGACGCCCAGGCGTGCCCGGCCGTTGGCGCAGGCGCCGTCCGGCAGGCCGAAGCGCCAGCCGTGCTGGGGGCAGACCACCGCGTCCAGTTCCGGGTCGTAGTCCCCCGGGCCGAGCCGCGCGCCCAGGTGGGGGCAGACGTCGGACACCCGGTACGTCCCCCTCGGCGTCTCCAGCGTGAAGGTGCCGGCCGGACGCTCGCCGCCCTGCGCCGTCCGCCGCACGTACGCGGCGAGGTCGTCGGGATCGCTGCACCGCAGCACCGTCATGAGTTCCTCGTTGTACGCGCCGATGCCGGGCCGCCAGGCGCTGAAGCGGAACGAGAAGAAGAACTCCTCCCAGCTCATCCCGCCCTCCAGGATCTCCGGCAGGTACCGCGACGACAGCGTGAAGCGGTAGTCGTGCGCGTCGGTCTCCGGCCCGCTGCCCTCGCGCACCTCCAGCGAGCGGAAGTCCACGAGCCAGAAGCCGCCCCCGGCGCCGCGCACATCGAAGGCGGCGACGGCGTCGACGGCCCGGCACAGGCTCTCCCCGGCCGCGAACAGGGCCTTGAAGTGGGCGGCGAAACCGTCGTAGAGGCCGTGGCGCGGCTCCGGGTACCCGGCGACCACCTCGGCGATGGCGGGGGCGCGTCTGCGGGCGTAGTCCGCGATGTAGGGCGCGAGGTTCTCCCAGTCGAACCCCTGCCGGATCCCCGGGTCGGCGGTCAACCGGCCCGTGGTCACGTCGAGTTCGTCGCCCGGCAGCGGGGCCACGGTGCGCTCGGCCAGGTCCGGGTGCTCGCGGCGCAGCCACGCGAGCAGTTCGGGCGGCGTGGTGAAGACCGAGGACTCCGCGAAGAAGTGCGGGGCCAGCTCCGGGTCGAGCAGGGCCGGCGGTCCGGCGAACGCGACGGCGCTGCGCGGGGCCAGGGCCTGCATGTACCGGGCCCACCGGCGCATGGAGTTGACCCGCTTGCGCCGGGCGGCCTCCACCTGTTCCGCAGCGGGGAAGGAGTAGGCGAACGGGAACCAGGTGGCGCCGGAGAACTGGGCCAGTACGGCGTCGACGCGAGGATGGAGCCGGCGGATGGTCCGCAACTGGTCGCGGTCCACCTGACAGTCGTTGAGGTTGACGACGACCTGGCCGGTGACGGTGTCCTCGATGACGAGGGCCGAGTCCTGGTGCCGGGGTGTGGGGGAGTGGACCAGGCGCAGCCGGAGCGGGCCGGCCCGGAACACCTCCTGGTCGCCGAGGAGGACGGGGGCCGGCCCGCGCAGCGTGCGGACCAGCCGTTTCCAGGTCGGCAGCGGGTAGTCGGGCATCAGCAGCGTGACCGACGGGTCGAGCGCGTCGAGCACGCCGGCGTCGAAGTGGTCCTGGTGGTCGTGCGACACGTACACATGGGTCGCCTCGTGCACGAGCGGGGCGCAGGCACTGTTGTCGGGCAGTTGGTGCCAGCCCGACAGGAAGGCCCCGCCCTCGGAGAACCACGGGTCGCAGACCAGCTTCACGCCGTCGGCCTCCACGAGGGCACCGGCGTGCCCGAGGAACGTGATCTTCACGGCTGCCTCCACGGAAGGGTGCGGCGGGTGGTGCGCTGCTTGCGCGCCGCGACGAGGTGCCGCGCGAGATTGGGGTCGTCGGAGCCGGCGAAGGGGCGTCCCCGCACGCACACCTCAAGACCGGCGGCCGTGAGGGCGGCGGTGAGCTGCGCGGCGGTCGGGACGTGCAGCACGGAGTGGAAGACCTCGGGTGGTCGGCCGCCGGGGCCATCGTCCACCGCGACGATGCGGTGACCGAGCAGTGCGCCGTCCGCGGCGGTGAACCCCTCGCTGAGCAGCAGGTGTGGGCCGTCCCGGAACACCGAGCCGGTCCGGCGCCGGTGCACGCGCCGTCCCTCGTCGAACCCCGCGGCGCCGTCCTCGGCGAGCCGCAGGTCCAGGACGGCGGTGCCGCCCGGGCGCAGTCCCCGCACCAGCGAACCGAGCAGCTCCCGGAAGGCGTGCGGGGCGAAGAAGTTGGCGGCGTCGTAGGTGAGCAGCAGCGTGTCGCAGGGCGGCTCCCCGGGCGGGATGGCTGTGTCCGTCGCGTCGCCGAGCACGAAGCGGATGTGGTCCTGCCCGGCGAAGCGGCGGCGCGCGTGCTGGACCACCGCGGGGCCCGCGTCGACGCCGACGTACGCCGTCAGGCCGTGACCGCCCAGCGCGGCCACGTAGGCGCCGGGTCCGCACAGCGGATGGTGCACGCGCCCCGCACGCCACTCGGGCAACTCGTCACGCAGCCAGGCGAGTTGGCGCTCCACCACAGCCGGGGGGCGGGACGAGTCCGTCGTCGTGGTGTCGGTCTGCTCCCGCAGCAGCCGGGAGCTGAACTCCGGGTCGCCGTACGGCAGGGGAGGCAGCGCGGCGACACGGTCCGGCGGCAGGCCGGCGAGGTCGGGCAACGCGGGCCAGAGAAACGGAGCGCCGCACTCAAGGAATTCCCGGGCCATTTCCCGGACATCGTGATGCGCCGCTGTGTCGACCAATTCCATACCGACTCCGTAGCCTGCGGAACCTGCCGCCCTGCAATCCATTTCGGGTTCAGGTTCCGTGCGCCGTATCGGCGTGGTCAACTCTTTTGCGGATAACCGCTAATGCTTGGACTCCTTCGGCCGGGCCGGGCATGATGCGCGCTATGTTCGCGCATTCATGCACCATTGTGTTGGATCTGGTTCCGCACTGCTCCTCGTCGCCGCGCGAGGAGTGGAGCGGGGACGACGATCTGCGTCCGCTGAGCGACGAGGGAACGCGGCAGGCGGATGTCCTCGGCGAGGTGTTCAAGGCGGGGGTCGACGCCGTCTACAGCAGCCCTTCGCTGCGCTGCCGGCAGTCCGTCGCCCCACTGGCCGCCGTCGCCGGGGTCCCCGTGCTGGCCGACGACCGGCTGCGGGAGGCGCGCGGTTTCGCCGAGCCGGCGGCCTGGACGGAGGGGATCTTCGCCCCTGTCGGCCCGTCGCTCGGCGGCGCGTGGGCGGCAGGACGGGCCATGGGTGCGCTGGTGGAGATCGCCGCCCGGCACAACGGCGGCCACGCGGTGGCGTGTTCGCACGGCGACGCCATCCCCGCCACGCTGGCGTATCTGTCGGCCGCCCACGACTGCGCGCTGCCTGGGATCGTGGGCCGGGGCAGCTGGTACCGGCTGCGCGTCGCACAGGGCCGGCTCACCATGACCGGCATGCGCCCGTCGGACCCCGCCTGACATCCGCACACCGGAGGCTCCCGCGCGGCGACCGGGGCGCTCGCACCAGGAGGCCGACGAGCCGGCGCCCGGAATGCGGTGGGCGGCTCCCGGCCCGGCCGGTGAACCCGCCCTTACCGGGACCGGACTGCCGTCCTCGCCGCAGGCGGTCGCCGCCTGCGCCGGGCCCCGTCTCTCGCCCTCAAAGATCCCCCTGCGCCTCCTCCACCAGCGCTGTCATGACCGCCACCCGGCGCCGCGTGCCGGGATCGGCGGCTGTCTCGGCGCGGGACACGGCGTCCCGTGCGAGCAGTCGGTCGGCGATCCGCACCACGGGAAGTCCGAAGTGGTAGGCGGCCACGAGACGGTAGGCGAGGACTACGTCCTCCGGATCGCACGGCCCCCCTTCTTCCGCCGCCCCCGTGGCATGGCGCGCGGCGGCGGCGCCCCCGAGGGCCAGCGTGGCGGTGGGGCCAAGATCCGCGGCCACCGCCGACGACAGGACGAGGGTGGCCAGGTCCTCACCGGCCGGCCCCAGTCCCGCCTGGCCCCAGTCGATCGC
Source organism: Streptomyces sp. NPDC101225 (assembly GCF_044767585.1). Classification (NCBI taxonomy): domain Bacteria; kingdom Bacillati; phylum Actinomycetota; class Actinomycetes; order Kitasatosporales; family Streptomycetaceae; genus Streptomyces; species Streptomyces sp. NPDC101225. The sequence goes on along the minus strand of NZ_JBIWOE010000024.1, from coordinate 20,481 downwards.
GACCGTGCCTCCCGCCGTCCGGAACAGGTTGCGCGGGGTCAGGTCCCGGTGCACCAGCGCCGCCGGCAGGGACCGCACCCTCCGGACGGCTTCGGCGTGCCGGCGCGCCAGCGTCCGCAGCGCCGTGGCGGTCCCCGGCCGGAACAGGCCGCGCACCGCCGGATCCGCACTCGTCTCCGCGTCGGCGACCCGGTCGATCAGGGCGAACCGCTCGCGCAGCGCGGCCTGTTCGAGGAACGGCCTGCACCACCACTCCCGGGACGGCGGCGGCTGCCGCAGCGAGCGGGCATGGAATCCGCCGAGGAACTCGGCGGTGCCGAGCAGTTCACGGGCCGTCCAGGCCTCGCCGGGCGTTCCGCCGGCCCGCTCCAGCCACAGCCGGAGTCGGTCACCGGGCCCCGGCACGATTCCCAGACAGCGGACGGCGGCGAACCGGCCGGCGACGGCGTACGGGAGCGACGAGCCCAGCACGAGCGCCTCGCGCCGCCAGTACGTCCAGTCCGCCGGGCCGTCGCCGCCGTCGTCGATCTGCCGGGCCAGATCACGCGGGCCGGGTCGCCAGGGACGGTGCCGTACCTGCTTCAGCACCAGCTCCCACGCGCGGTCGCCGCCCTCGCCCGAGGCCGTGCCCCGCACCGTGTACAGCCCGTCGCTCGCCCTGCTCCAGCTCTCGTAGCCGATCGGCTCGCCCGTCCAGTCGCTCACCTCGGCCGTGGGATCGGCCAGCAGCGTCCGTACGGGCTCGCGCAGGTCCTCGGCGGTGAGCACGGGCAGCGGGCCGAGGTGACGGTAGGGCGGACCCGGCACCGGTGCCGCCGTCAGTTCGCGCGCCGCGCGTCGGCGACGGCGGCCCGCAGGTAGGTGCGCAACGGTTCGCTGGGCACCTGGTCGAAGCAGGTGAGGGCCGACGCGTGGCCGACCTCCAGCGACTCCAGTTCCACCTGGAGGCGCCGCCGCAGCACTGCGGCGAGCTGCGAGTCGTCGTCCGGCGCCGGCTGGATGCGGGAGAGGTAGTGGATGACGTTCGCGAAGGCGAGGGCCGCGTGCACGATCCCGAACACCGGACGGTCCTCGTTCTTCCACGGGGAGTGGAAGCGGGGGCCGTCGTCGGCGAAGGACACGCCCTCGGCGTCGAAGGACTCGTTCAGCCAGGAGTGCGTGGCCTCGTGCACGAGGGTCTCGCCCAGGCGCAGCGGTTCGTCGGTCCAGTTCAGGACGACGGTGCCGGGCAGGAAGTCGAACGTGTAGCTGCGGCAGGTCGCCCCGAGCGGTACGGCCTCGGTCCAGATGACGACGGCGGTGGAGGAGCGCAGCACCTCGCCGCCGACGACGAGCGCGGCGTCGACGGCCTCGTTCAGGGTCCGCGCGATGCGTGCCCGCTCCGCGGCGTCCCGCTGGGGCGAGCTGCCGAGCAGGTACATCCGGCTGCCGAGGCGGTCGTCGTCCACGGCGTCGCAGTCCGCCGCGCGCAACACCATGACCGGCCCCACGGCGGTCTGCACGGCCTCGGCCCGCAGCGCCGCCCGGTTCTGCCACAGGCGCACGGCCGCGCGGGCCCGGTCCGTGTCGCGGGTCCGTGCGGCGAGGCGCGCTTGCTGGAAGGCGTGGTGCAGGACGGCGTTGTCGAAGGCGTCCGGCGCCCCGTCCGGGCCGTCCAGCTCCGTGCCCGGCACGAGACTGCGCAGGCTGGCCAGCAGGGTGCGCGCCCGCTCGGCACGGTGTTCCACCAGCCGCGCGGTCAGCCCGGCCTGCAGCGAGGTGACGGGCCCGGCCGCCTCGATGGTGTCGGCTTCGGTCATGATGGTCTCCCGTCCTTTCGGGGCGGCGGTCAGCGTACGGTGCTCGGGGCGGCCCACCGGTCGAGGTGTTCCGCCTTCTCGGCGTCCGTCAGCGGTCGGATCTCGCGGATGTAGTCGAAGGGGGATTTGACGGCGAACTGCCGCCGGTTCCAGCAGGGGTAGGTGGTGCCGATCAGCTCGGCGACGATGCCCATGCCGACCGTCTCGCCGACCCGGCCCGGCAGTACGTCACGCAGCGCGCGGAGCCCGTCGAGGAGTTCCCGCCTGCGGCGCGTGACGGTTTCCGGGGTGTCCTCGGGGCGGCGGGCGGCGAGCCGGTCGTACAGCTGGAAGGCGAGGGAGTCGGCGAAGACGGCGGTCAGCCAGGCGCGGTCGGTCCCGGACAGCGGACCGCCGCGGGCGCCGACGGCCTCCTCGGTGCGCAGCCACTGGCCCATCCAGGACGCGGCGCCCTCGCGCAGCAGTGCCTCGGCGCGGGACAGGGCGTCGGACTCGCCCGGGGGGAGCCGTGCCACGTCGCACACGTCGGCCGGTACGGCGGCGCCCGCCGCGTCGCCGAGGACGACCGCGCCCACGGCGAGGTCGACGACGTACTGCAGCCCGACACCGTCCAGCACCCGCACCGCGTCGCTCACCGCCGCCCGGTCCGGTGCGGCGGCCGGAACCAGCCGCAGCCGGCCACCGTCCCCGGGCACGCCGTGCAGCACGGCCAGACGCGGACCGTCCGGCAAGGGCAGCAGGCCGGTGCTCACCTCGGCCGGGTCGACGGCGATGTCCGGGGCGCCGGCGAGACCGGTGAGGGCGCGGGTGAGCGGGTCGGGCAGTTCCGTGGTGTCCGGCGCCTCGGCGCCGGCCGCCGCGGCGGTACGGCGGGCCCAGGCGGTGCTGTGCGGCTCGACCCACAGCAGGAACGAGTGGATGGCCCGGCCGTCGAGCGAGGCGTTCCAGCAGCGGTTCTGTGTCTCGTCGTCGTCGATGACGGGGAGGAGGAACATCGCGGTTTCCCTTTCAGGCCGCTGCCGGGAGGGCCGCGGCCACGTGGTCGATGACCTTGCGCCGGTAGTCGCAGTACTCCTCCTCGAACCCGGTCCCCTCGAAGCGGAGCCGGTCGGGAAGGGCACCGCCGCGGCACGAGGCCTCGTGCGAGCAGCCCGCGCACTTGTCGAGCAGCGCGGACAGGTCCCGGCGCAGCTCCGGGTTGCTGTCCAGGGTGAGCAGCTCGTCCATCCCGGACGCCGTGTCCACGGAACCCAGCAGCGCGCCGGGCATGCTCAGTTCGTCCGAGCTGCCGATGCGCCCGTCGGGGTAGAGCGTCACGACGAAGGGTTCCTTGCGGTCGCTGAAGCTCGTATAGCTGGTGGGCAGCCCGGACAGCGACCGGATGACGCTGAAGAACGGCTCCAGGACGTACGCGCCGTAGGAGCGGGTCGCCGACCAGTGCTCGAACGCCTCGATCAGGAAGTCGGCGTACTCGTCGGGCGTCGTCGCCCAGCCGGGCATGCCGACGCCGTCGGGGTTGAGGATCTGGAGCGACTGGCGGTTCGGCGTCCGGTAGTCCTTGCTCTTCACGTTGAAGTCGAGGCACCCGGAGAGCTTGACGACCTTCACGGCCTCGAACTTGCTCAGCGAGTCCAGCACGTCAGCGGCCCGGCCGAGGATGCGGCGGGTCACGACGACGATGACACCGACGTTGCGGCCCCGGGCCGCCATCATGTCGAGGGCCTTGGTGACCTTGCGGTAGGTGGGCCGGTCCCGGAAGTCGACGCGGTGCGCGTTGCCCTGCTCGTCCCCGTCCAGGCTGATGCCGATCTCGATGTCCGGCCATTCCCGGTCGAAGAAGTCGAGCCACGCCTCGTTCAGGAGGATGCCGTTGGTTTGCATCGAGACCGTCACCGGGCCCTCGTAGCGGCGCAGTTCGGCGAACAGGTCACCCATCTTGCGGCGGCCGATCAGCAGCGGTTCACCGCCGTGGAGTTCGACCGCCAGCGGCCGTCCGCCGCACAGGGCGAGGAACGTGCGCAGCACCTCCGGCTTCAGCATGAGGGCGTTGGGGTACGGCTTGCGCCGCTCGTAGCAGTAATGGCAGTTGATATTGCACATTTCTCCGGGGAGTTTGAGCATCGCCAATATGGTTTCCCCGGGAGCCGGCAGCTGAAGTTTCATGGTGCAGCTCCTCCGTGCTGAATGTCTGGGAAAAGGCTCTCGTGACGGTGGAAACGCGTCAACGACATACCGTTCTTCTTGCGTGAACCCGCACGCGGCGAATTCGTCACCGGGCGGTGGTGAGCGCGTCGGCCCGCCGTGCCCGCGCCGTCTTTCCCACGAGTGCCGCGGCGGACAGCCAGTTGGTTCCGCCGACGGCCGCGGTCAGCCGCTCCAGGCAGGGCACCCGGCCGGTCACGTCGGTGCGGCCGGGAAAGACCGACTCGTACGGCACGTGGACGGAGCCCGCCGTGCTGCCGGTGGCGTCGAGTACCAGGCGGGCCAGGCCGGCGATGGTCGTCTCGGTGCGGGAGCCGATGTTGAACACGTTGGCGCCGGGCCGCCAGGCGACCTCGGTGGCCGCGAGGTCGAGCAGGCGGCGGGCGAACTGGTCGATGTCGGTGAAGCAGCGGCGCTGGGTGCCGTCGCCGTGCACGGTCAGCGGCTCCCCGGACTCGGCCTGCCGGAAGAAGGTCGGCAGCACCATGCCGTAGCGCCCCCGTTGGCCGGGGCCGACGACGTTGAAGGGCCGCACCGTGAGCACGGGCCGGTGCCGGGCGGCCTCGCGCCCCAGCCGTTCCATCTCCCACTTGCCGGTGGCGTAGCCCGGGCTGCCGCCGTCGTACGCCAGCGGGACGGCCCGGTCCACGGCCTGCTCCTCGCGCAGCTCGGCGGTGCTGTCGCTGAGCCCGTAGACGGCGGAGCTGGACACGAGCACGAGGGGTGTGTCCCCGGTGCGGGCCAGGACGTTCGCCGTCCCCTGGTGGCCTACGGCGTAGGCCAGTCCGGCCTGTTGGGCGGCGAGCCGCATGCCGACGACACCCGCGAGATGCAGCACCAGCCCCGTCCCGTACGCGGCCTCGGCCACCGCGTCCGCGTCGAGCACGCTGCCGCGCACCAGGGTGGCGCCCGGCACCGACGCGACGGACTCGGGCCGGCCCGTCGTGAGGTCGTCCAGGACCCGGACGGGGTGGCCCGCCGCTGCCAGCGCACGGACCAGCCGGCTGCCGATGAATCCGGCACCGCCGGTGACGAGGACGGGTGTCGAGGGGGTGGACCACATGTAGGTGTCTCCTTCGGGAGAGGGGGGATTGGGGGTTTCGTCCAGGGGTGGAGGCGGTCGGGCGGCCGGGGAGTCAGCTGTGCCCGGCGCCGTCCGCGGTCCGCAACAGCGCCCGCGCCCACCCCAGCAGCCGTGGCGCCCAACCCGGCCGCTCGTGCGGTTCCGCCGTGTCGGCCAAGTGCGCGTAGGTGACGAGCTGGTTGAACGCGGCGACCGGTTCGGCGAGCCGCCACACCTCCCGGCACTCGGCCGCCGACATCAGCGGTGACCAGCTCGCGAAGTACCGGTCCAGGGCGCGGGCCCGGACCCCGGGGCCCGGGCAGCTTCTGAGGGCCGCCGCCACGTCCAGGAACGGGTGGCCGACGGAGGCCTCCGCCCAGTCCAGCAACACGGTCCGGCCGGTCGCGGGCGTCACGCCCCAGTTGCCCGGGTGCAGGTCGCCGTGGACGAGGCTCACGCCGGGCGGTGCCGTGGCCAGCGCCGCGCATCGCTCGGGCAGCCGGGCGCAGGCCGCGGCCAGGCGGACGGATTCCGACGCGCTCAGCGCGTCCGGCAGTCCGGAGCCGGGCCCGAACAGGTCGCTCCGCTCGGACAGCGCCGCCAGGCCGGCCAGTGCGCGCGGCGTGCGCACCCAGCAGCCGGCGGCGGCGAGATCGGCGGTCCGGCCCAGCCAGTCGCGCTGTACCGCGCCGAGGACGGCCAGGGCCCGGCCCCGTTCCTCCTCGGGCAGTTGCGTACCCGGGCGCAGGTCGACCCCCCGGGTGCACCAGCCTTCGTCCGGCGGCCCGGGCGCGATGATCTCGGGCACCAGCCCGGGGTGCCGGCCGGCCAGCAGGGCCAGCACCGGGCCCTCGTGCAGCAGGGACGGCAGCGACTGCTTGTGGAACACCGTGCCCCCGCTGGTCGGGCAGCGCAGCACGGCCGACAGCGTCCAGCGCTTGACGTCCTCGACGGGCCCGGTGCGCCGCAGGCCCGCAGCGGCCAGCCGGGCGTCGATGACGGCCACGGTACGCGGACGCCAGCCGGGCAGCCGCCAGGGACGTACGAGGGGGCCGGTGCCCGGAGCGCCGGTGTCGCCGCGGGCCGGGCCGGGGCGCCTCGTGTCGCGGCGGCCGGTGTCAGTGCCGGAAGAAGCGCTCACCGGTCACGATCCAGCTCATGCCGTGCGCCGCACAGGCGTCCCGCAGCGCGTCCGCCCCGGTCGAGCCGGCGGGCGTGACCAGCTGGGTGACGCCCAGGCGGGCCGCGATCTCGACGACCTCGACGAACGGGAAGTGGTTGTCGGCCGCCAGGGTCACCCCGGACAGCGGTGGCGTGGCCTTCCAGTCCGGTTCCCGGTCGGCGTCCCGGGGGTTCGCCAGCAGCGCGGCGAACTCGGCGCGGACCGAAGGGGTCAGGTCGCCCTCGGCGAGCCGCGCCCGCCACACCGCGCGTTCCGCGGGCCCCACGTCCTTCCGGAAGCCGAGGCCCAGAACGTCCGGATGGCGGCGGCGCTGCCAGGTCCTGGCGCGGGCCGCGGCCAGCCGGGTGCAGTCCAGCCGGTTCTGCTGCCCCATGCCGATGCCGATCGTGGTGCCGTCCACGACGAAGGCCATGGCGTTCGACTGGGCGTGCCGGACGGCCTCGACGGCGATGGCCAGGTCGTCCGTGCTGCCGGGCGTGCCGCACTCGGTGCGCGTCCCGCCCGCGTACCCCGGCAGCGGCGCGGCCGAGCGCGTCAGCCGGAGCCCCGCCGTCTCGACCGACTCCCGCGCGCTCCCGCCGTGCCCGTCCCGCTCCTCACCCTCGTGGGCGTGCAGCAGGATGAACCGGCCGTGGTTCGAGCGGGAGAGTGCGGCGAGAGCCTCGGGGGCGAAGTCCGGAGCGATCACCCCGATGGCGTTCGCGAACAGCGGCACGTGTGCCGCCGTGACCGGCTCCGACACCGCGACGAAGTCTCCGTAGGAGCACTTGGGCGCGGTGTTTCGGGCCCGTACGACGGCCCGGCCGAGGGCGTCGTCCGGCAGCGGCCCCCGGTCGTGGAGGTCCCCGTCCTCCGGTGCGAAGGGCCCGCCGAGCGCGATACCCGCGGGGGAGGTGTGCTTGAACGAGGCACAGGCGGCCACACCGGTCCCGTCGCGCAGGGCCCGGATCGCCTCCCGGGCGCCGAGCGCGTCGAGCACGTTGATGTACGAGGGGCTCCCGTGCAGGAGGGTGAAGGGGGGACGGCCCGGGGCGATCGGTTCCGCCCAGGCGGTCTCGTGCGGGTTCAGCCCACGGGACAGGGTGATCATGATGGCTCCGGCGCGGTGAGGGGGGACGGGAGGCGCGGCTCGGACCGCAGGGCGTCCCACACCCCCGTCTGCCAGCCGAGTTCCCACACCAGGGCGGACAGGGCGGCGGGCGCTCCCGCGCGTACGGCCGTGACCGGCAGGCGCAGCCAGTCCGCCAGGTGGCCGCGCCAGGTCACGGGGTCGGTGCCGTGCGCGGCGAACTTCCGGCGCAGCGCCACGATGTCGTGACCCTGGAACCGGCCCCGGCGGAACCTGCCGCGGTGCGTGGCGCGGATGCCGACCGACACGACGGTGTCCGCCACGCCGATGGTGCGGCCCGCCAACTGTGCCCGCCAGGACAGGTCGACGTCGGCGAGCGCCGGCAACCGCTCGTCGAAGCCGCCCAGTTCCTCGAACAGGCCCCGCGAGATCCCCATCAGCCCGCCCAGCACATGGGGTTTGAACAGGCTCGCGGTCAGGATGTCGGGAAGCTGGTCGGATGGTGTGCCGCGCAGTACCTCGGGCGGGTTGAGCCGCCGGTAGTCGATGCCGGCCGTGACCAGTTCGGCCCGGTCGAGCGCCGCCGCCATCGCCGCGACGTGGTCCTCGGCGATCTCGTCGTCGGCGTCCAGGAACAGCAGACGGTCGCCGCGGGCCGCGCGCGCCCCCGTGTTGCGGGCGGCACCGGTACCCCCGCGCACCGGGCGGGTCACGATCCGGGTGTCCGGCGGCAGGTGGCGGCGGTGGCCGTCCACGACGGCCGCGAGGGCGTCGCTCGAGCCGTCGTCGACGATCACCAGACCCCAGTCGGCGTCGGTGCGCTGCCGGCCGAGCGCCGCGAGCTGCCGGCCCACGCAGTGCGCGCCGTTGTGGCAGGGGATCACGACGTCCAGGCGGTTCACGAGGCCTCCAGCAACGCGCGTCCGGGTGCGGCCACGGCGTCGTCCACGGCCCGGTACAGGGCGCGCATCCGGCCGTCCTCGTGCGCACCGGCGGTGTTGCGGAACACGTGCACCGGCGGCAGGTAGGGCGGCGGGTCGTCGAGGAGCAGCGCCCGGTACACCGTGCTGACCTTGTCGAGGGTGTAGCTGTTCTCGTAGTGCCGCATGCTCTTGCCGCGGGAGACGACGCGGTCGGCGGCCAGTTCGACGGGGACGTCGAGATAGACGATCAGGTCCGGGAGCAGGGTGCCGTGCGCGTGGTGGCGGTCCAGCGTCTCGCGTGCGGGGATGCCGTACAGCACCTCCAGGTAGGCGGCGTCGCTGAAGATGTAGCGGTCCGACAGCACGGTGCGGTCGCGCAGCAGGTCGCCGATGGCGCCGGCCTGCAGCTGCTTGTCCCGGAAGTAGGCCTCGGTGATCCGCCGGTGGCTGTGCCGGTGCGGCCGGTCCTCGCGGACGTCGATGATGACGCGCGCCGCCTGCGGATCGAGCCAGGAGTGCTGGCCGATGCGGGACAGCGGCCGTCCCTGCGCGCGCACGTGTTCGGCGATGAGCCGTGCGGTCGTCGTCTTCCCGGATCCGTCGACGCCCTCCAGCGCGAGGAATCCGTGGACTGTGGTGCTGGGCAAGGGGGATCTCCCTGTCTGCTGTCCGGGTCATGTCGTCGCCGGGGCCGAACGCCGCGCCGCCCAGGCGAAGGCCTCCTCCATGACCTGGGACATGGAGGAGTAGGTCCAGGTGCCGTAGCGGCCGAGCGGGGTGATGCCGCGGGCGGTGAGATGACGGGTGGCCTCGTCGGCGGTCTTGCGGGCCTCGTCGGTGAAGACGACGTAGCCGGGGTCGCTCGTGAACACCCGGGACCCGACGACCCGGCTGCCGGGGCCGAGCAGTCCCACCGTCCCGATCCCGCGCAGGACGTCGGCCACCAGCGCGTCGTCCGCCGCGCGCGGCCCCTCGGACGGTTCGAGCACCTCGGCGAGCACACCCCAGCCGTCGGCGGGCGCCATGTCCGGGTCGAACTCCGTCATGAAGACGAGGCGGGTGAACGGGACGTCCTCCCGCGTGTAGTACCGCCAGTGGCCGGTGTCGCGCGGGCGCGGGCCCTGGACGGCGAGCGCCACCGACCGTACCCGGTTGCGGGGCAGCGCACGGCAGCGCCCGACGAGCGCATCCGGTGCCCGGTGGCACAGCTCGACGGTGGCGGGCAGCGGGAGCGTGGAGACGCAGTCGTGCGTGTAGCGGAAGTCGGTGACGCCCTCGGGGGAACGGGTGCGTACGGTACGGGACTCGGGGTCGACGGCGAGGACGGTGTGCCGCAGCCGCAGGTCCCGGACGCGGCCGGCCAGCGCCTGGGAGAGCACCTCCATGCCGCGCCGGCCGCCCGGGGCGGGCCGCGGGTACCAGCCCCGCGCGTTGTAACCGCCCGCCGGGCGTGGCGAGTTCGCGCCGCGCTCGATCTCGGCGACGCTCGGCCGGGTCAGGTTCCAGTGGAAGCCGGACGCCGACAGCGTGCCGAGCGGCCGCCGCCACAGCTTGCGGTTGTACGGGAAGAAGAACAGCTCGCACAAGGTGCGGCCGAAGGCGCTCAGCAGCAGTTCCTCGTAGTCGCCGGGCGTCGTGTCCCGCGCGTGCGCGGTCCGCAGGTCCGCCAGGCACGCGACGCGCACCTCGGCGGGCAGGCCGTGCAGGTTCAGCTGCACGGGGAAGCGGGTGGTGCCCCGGGCCGTCTCGACCCGGGCGTCCGGGGGGCACGGGCGCAGGACGTCACCGAGCAGCGCGCGGACGCGGTCCTCGACGTCGGGATGGCTGAAGTAGAGCAGGTGGATGACGTGGTCGAACCAGTAGTTCCCGACGCGTTCGGTGCGCACCAGGCCACCGGGCCGGTCCGCGGCCTCCACTACGATGGCGCTATCGCCGAGCAGGGATCCGGCGGCCAGTCCGGCCAGTCCGCCGCCGAGGATCAGCACCTCGGTCTCCACTTCGCGGTCCGCCGGGTCCGCCCACGGGGACGGGTCGAGCATGTGTGCCACCTCGCAGGGCCGTCGGGACGGGCGCCGGGCCGCGGAGCACGGCGGGCGCGGGGGATCCCGGCGGACGGCTGCGGACAGCCGCCCGCCGGGTGTGGCGCAGCGGATCAGACGGCGTCCGAGGTCTGCTCCGTGACGTGCTCCCAGGGCTTCACCGAGACCGCCGACGAGTGGGCGGTGTCCTTGGCGCTGACGGACTCCAGGTCGTACGACTTGACGGCGTCGACGAACGCGTCGAAGGAGATCTCGTTCTTCTCGGACATGATGTACCTCTTTCTTTTGCGTCGAGGAATCCGTTGATTCCCTGGAATGAAATTAGCAGCGCCCGGGAGGCCGGATCAACGCATTGCATGGGCGATGATTTCCGATATCCGCAGCGTTGTATTCCGGGAATGCCGAAAACCCGGCCGGCGTCCTTTTCGGAAGGATGCCGGCCGGTGTCCGCGCGGCCGGGTCAGAGATGTGCCACGCGCGCGCCGACGGTGTGTCCGGTGGTGTCGAACAGCAGCGGCGCGGTGTCGGCCAGGGCGGCCAGGTCGTAGTCGAGGTGGGCTTGCAGCAGGACCACGAGGTCCGCCTCGGCCACCGCCGCGTCCAGCGACTCCGCGCCGGCGACGCTCCGCCCACGCAGCCGCAGGGTGCGGAGATGGGGGTCGTGGAAGCGCACGAGGGCGCCCCGGTCCAGCAGGAGTTCGGCCACGGGCACCGCCGGTGAGCCGCGGCCGTCGGCGATGTCCGCCTTGTACGTCGCCCCGAGCAGCAGGACACGGGTGCCGCGGACGCTGCGCCGCCGGTCGCTGAGGAGCCGGACGATGCGGTCGACGACGTACGCCGGCATCCGGTCGTTCACCTCCTGCGCCAGTTCCGGCAGCCGTAGCGGAAACCCCGAGGCCCGGCCGCTGAAGGCCAGATAGCCGGGGTCCACGGGGATGCAGTGGCCTCCCACCCCCGCACCCGGCCGGAACGGCTGGAAGCCGAACGGCTTGGTGGCCGCGGCGGCCACCACCTCCCACACGTCCACCCCGAGCCCGTGGCAGTACACGGCGAGTTCGTTGACGAGCGCGATGTTGACCTGCCGGTACGTGTTCTCCAGCAGCTTGGTGAGTTCGGCCGCCGCCGGGGTGCTCACCGTCACCACCTTCTGCACCATGCGCTCGTACAGCGCGGTGGCGGCCTCGGTGCAGCGGGCCGTGACGCCGCCGACCACCTTCGGGGTGTTGTGCAGCCCGAACGCCGGGTTGCCGGGGTCGATGCGCTCGGGGGAGAAGGCCAGCAGGAAGTCCTCGCCGACGGTCTGCGAGTCCTGCGCGAGGAGCGGCAGCACGACGCCGGTGGTGGTCCCCGGGTAGGTGGTCGACTCCAGCACCACCAGTGCCCCGGGGCGCAGCCGGGGCGCCACCAGGCGCGCGGCGTCCACGACGGCGCTCAGGTCGGGTACGGATTCCCGCAGCGGCGTCGGCACGCAGATGGTGACGGCGGACGCGGCGGCGATCACCTCCGGATCCGAGGACGGGGTGAACCCCGAGGCCAGCGCCTCGGTGATCTCCTGGTCGGAGATGTCGTCCACGTAGCTGGTCCCGCCGGCCAGCGCGGCGACGCGGCCGGTGTCGACGTCGTAGCCCGCGACCCGCATGCCGTTGCGGGCAGCCGCGACGACCAGCGGAAGCCCGGCGTAACCGAGTCCGACGACGGCGAGGTCGTACGTTTCAGCCACGGCCCCGACTCCTTCCCGTGCGGCCGAAGAGGATTCCGTGATCCGCCGTGGACGGCGGCACGTGCCAGCAGGATGACCGAGACGACCGGCCCGCGGCCAAGGAATTGCGGAAATACGAACGGAAGAGGACGGCGGCCGTATCCGGGCCCTGCGGGAATCCGCATTCTCCGGCCTCCCGTGATAACCGCCGGGCCGTTTCCCCGTCTTTCGTCGTTAGGATCGCCGGACAGCATCCTGAATCCGTGGACCATAAACCGGGAGGGAATTGTGACAGGCCGCCAAGAGGGAACGACGACGGCGGGCGGGGGCTGCCGCATGCTCGCGCACCGCCCCCGCTTCCCGAACGTCATGCCCGACGTCGACGCGTTCCTCGGCTGCTGGAACGCGCCCGCCGCGCCCCGCCGCCCCGTCCGGCTGCTCAGGAGCACGGCCGGCAACATCAACACGGTCGGACTCCCGGGCATCCACGAGGCGGACGACGTCGACCCCGGCCACCCCCAGTGGCGCGCCGCCATCGAGGACGGCGTCTGGCCCCTGGTGGACGCGCTCACCACGGGCGCCTGGCGGCTCGTCACCTACGACAGCTGCGAGGGCCACGCCTACCGCTCCGGCTCCCTCGCGCCCGGACGGCGCCGCGTCGGCGTACTGCCCCGCTCCCCGGAGGAGTTCACGCGGGCGGCGGCCGCCCTGTGCCGGGGTGTGCGCGCCGCCGCCCCGGACGTCCCGGCGCCGGTCCGGATCACGCTCGGCACGTGCGACCTGACCTGCGGGCGCAGCGGGCGCCACCACCCCGTGCTCGACCTCGGCCTCCAACCCGCCCCGGGCACCGGCGAGGACGCCTACGTCGCGGCGCTCGGCACGGCCACCGAGGCGCTCACCGCCGCCCTGCTCGCGCAGCGGCCGGCGGCGGACCGGCCGTGCGGCTGCGCGGGCGGCGGCGGCCGTCAGTAGGACAGGTCCAGGGTGCCCGCCCGCCGGGCGGGCACCGCGACCAGCCAGCGGAAGGTGACGCCCGCCGCGAGCAGCCAGCAGCAGGCCGTCAGTACCGCCGCCACCACCGGGCCGAACACCTCGGCCGCCGGACGGCTGTCGCCCACCGCCCGCAGCGCCCGCAGCGTATGCGTCAACGGCACCGCCTGGGCCACCGCCCCGACCTGACGCGGCCAGAAGCCCACCGGCACCTGGACACCGCAGAACGCCATCATCGCCAGATAGGCGCAGTTGGACACCACGTTGCGCAGCCGCGGCACGTTGAGCACCAGCACGGCCAGGAACAGCCCGACGCAGTAGGTGCCCAGCGCGGTGAGCGCGATCAGCAGCAGGACCGGCGGCACCTGCGCCGCGCTCCAGGTGACCCCGAAGAACGGGCCGAGGCCGAACAACGCCACCGACGCCGTCGCGAACCCGCTGAGCGGCCAGTGCAGACTGCGCCCCGCGAACACCCACATCGGGTCCGCCGGGCTCGCCACCAGCAGCGACAGCGTGCCGGCCCGGCGCTCCCCGCTCGTCGTCGCCACCACGGCCATGGTGTCCACGACACAGGTCATCAGCGCGTTGCCGAGCGCCAGGTACCGTACGGCGCCGGGCTGGTCCAGCACTCGGCCGAGCCCGACGAAGAACACCACCTGGGCCAGCATCCGGCCCAGCCAGCCGAACGACCAACTGCGCCAGGTGTAGGTGGCCTTGAAGTCGGCCACGGCGTTGAGGAAGCCGTAGCGCACGAGATGGAACGCGGAGGGGTACATGTCTGCCCTTAGGTGTGCGTGAGGGTGCCGAGCCTGCGGACCCTGCGCAGTACGCGGGCCAGCAGGAGCGACCCGATGAGGTATCCGGACAGCCCGAGCAGGGCGACGACGGCGATCCGCGTCACCGGCCGGGAGACCGCGGCGCCGTCCAGGGCGGACCGGAACAGGTCGGCGCTCCAGCTCAGGAACACCGCGCGGCCCAGCGGCCTGACCCAGGCCGGCAGCGTCGACAGCGGCACCAGGACGCCGCTGAGCAGGTACAGCGGATAGTTGAGCGTGTTCTGCACGATCCGCGCCGACGGCATCAGGACGAACAGGGACGACAGGATGCTCGCGGTCCCGGCCATGGCGGCCGCGTTCGCCAGCAGCGCGGCCGCCAGCACGACGGGGTGCGGTACGGCGATCCAGCGGCCGAAGCCGAGCCCCGCGACCAGCCACGCCTCCGCCATGGCGGTGACGCCGAGCAGGCAGACCGCGAGGATCCGGCCCACCACGACCACCGAGAGCCGGCACGGGGTCGCGATCACCGCCTCCAGAGTGCCCTGGCTGCGTTCCTCCGCGATGAGCTCGCCCGCGATGCCGAGGGCCAACGCCCACTGGCCCATGAGGGTCGGGGCGACGACGGAGAACGACGTGAGGTCGGTGCGGTGCGCGTGCTCGGCGATCGACAGGAACACCGCCGTGAACAGCGGTGCCGTCGCCCACACCTGCAAGGTGCCGGGGGAGCGTGGCGCGAGGCGCAACTGGAAGCGCAGGGCGGCCAGGAAGAGGGACATCAGGTCACCGCCATGCCCCGCCGGCCCACCAGATGCAGGTACACCTCGGCCAGGTCCGGCCGCGCCGTGCTGACCCGGTGCACGCCCGCCCCGGCGAGGACGGCGAGGACCGAGGCGGTGGCGGACGGCTGCTCCGTCTCGGCCTCCAGCCGGTCCGCCTCGTGGCGTACCTCGACGACGCCTGCCAGCGCCCCCACGCGCTCCGCCAGCCCGGCGGACACCCCGTGCGCGACGACCCGCTCATAGCCGGAGAGCAGCCGGCCGACGGCGTCCGTGTCCTCCGTCATGAGCAGCCGGCCCCGGTCGATCAGCGACACCCGGTCGCAGACCGCCGCCGCCTCCGCCATGTCGTGCGTGGTCAGCAGGACCGTGCGCCCCTCCTCGCGCAGCTCCGCGACGAGCACCCGGAAGTCCAGCGCGGCCACCGGGTCCATGCCCATCGTCGGTTCGTCGAGGATCAGCACGCGCGGGTCCCCGACCAGACCGCGCGCCAGGTGCAGCCGCTGCTTCATCCCGCGCGAGAACGTGTCGACCCGCGCGTCCGCCCGGTCCAGCAGCCCCACCCGGCCGAGCAACAGCTCGGCGCGCGACCGCAGTTCGGAGCGGCGCAGCCCGTACATGGCACCCCAGAACCACAGGTTCTCGCGGGCGCTGAGCCGCCCGTACAGTCCCCGGTCGCCGCCGAAGACCAGGCCGATCGACCGCCGCACGGCCCGCGGCTGCCGGGTCACGTCCAGGCCGAGCACCTGCGCCGAACCCGTCGTCGGCTCCAGGGTCGTCGTCAGGATCTTGCACAGCGTCGTCTTGCCCGCGCCGTTCGGGCCGAGCAGGCCGTGCACCTCGCCGGGTGCCACCCGCAGGCTGATCCCGCTCAGCGCGGTCACCTCGCCGCCCGCCCGGCCCCGCCGGTCGGCGAAGGTCCGCCCGACGTCCTCCACGACGATGGCGTCCGGCCCCGTGCCCCCGTTCTCGGGGCGTTCCGACGCTCCCCGGCGGGCCGGGCCGTACTCCTCGATGCTCACCACGGGATCTCCCAGAAACAGTGGTCGACCGACCAGTCGCCCGCCACGAGCGCGCGCAGCACACCGTCCGCGCCGCGCGCCGCCCCGGGCTCGTAGGGGTGCACGACATGGCCGCACAGCGGATGTCCCTCGGTGGCCCGTACGGCAGCGTCCACCAGCGCGGCGACGGCGGCCCGCCGGACGCCCGCGTCGTCCACCAGCGTGTCCACCAGCTCGGCGAACTCCTCGTCCGTCACGCTGTCCTGCTGCCGGACGAGGACGGTCGCGTGCCCGACCGGCTCACCGCGCACCTCGGCGATGAGGGACAGCCGGTCCGGGGCGTCCACGACGTCCGTGACACCCGGGTGTCCGGGGTCGACCTCCTGCCCCGGGTAGGCGTTCCGGAACGCCTGCGCGAGCCAGTCGCGTATGCGCGGATCGTCGGCGGGGGTCGCCGGCCGCACCGTGAGCCCGGCGGGGGACGGGACGCCGGCTCCCGGCGGACGGGGCGTGCGGTCGTGCCGTACGTACGTCAACCGGGGCCGCCACGGCGCGGGCAGCCGCACCTCACCGACGGCACGCAGCAGCACCGCGTCGGCCTCCTCGCCGTCCGCGCGCAGGGCGCCGCGCAGGGCCGCGAGCGCGTCGGGGGAGGCGGGCAGCCGCGGGTCGCAGTACTCGACCAGCACCTGCCGGCGTCCGGTGAACGGGTCGTCGCAGCGGTCCGCGACGAAGCCGAACCCGCCCGCCTCGCGCAGGAGTCCGGCCGCCGCGGCCCGGTCGAGATACCCCCGGGCGGCCGTCACTGTGCCTCCGGCCGGACCACGGCCCGCCAGCCGCTCAGCACGTGCGCGGCGGCCGCGCGCAGTTCCTCGGCGCCGACCGCGGCGATGTTCGCCACCTCCGCCGCGGGCGACCAGTCGGCGGGGCCGCCGCTGCGGAGCGCGAGGAAACGCGCGCACTCCAGCGGGGTGTCGACGGAGGTGTGGATCCGCATCTGCGCCTGGCGCCGGGCGGACTCCAGGTCGTCCGGCTTCGGGCCGTCCGCCGCGATCTCCTCCAGCGCTCCCCGGATCACCGCGAGCGCCGCGTCACCGTTGCCGGAATCGACTCCGGCCAGGACCCGCCAGGCGCCTGTCTCCCCGTACCCGCGGTTCCACGACTGGAACGCGTACGCGAGCCCCGCCTCGCCGCGCAGCCGGCGGTACAGCAGCGACGACGGGCTCGAACCGAGCAGCTGTGCCAGGACGTTGAAGTGCGGACGGCGCGGATCGTGGTTGCCGACCGAGCGCGCGCCCGCGCAGACCCACGCGAACTCGTCCGGCCACGGCACCGGCCCGTGGGGCCCGGGCACCGGCAGCGCGGACAGGTCGCGCTCGGCCGTGCCCAGCCGGGCCAGCGCCTCCGCCGGGACATCCGCCACCAGCGGGTCGGCCGTCGCGGGGACCGACGGTCCCACCACGATCAGCGACAGCGGGGCGGCCAGCAGACGGTCGTGGTGTCCCGCCGCCAAGGCCGCGGCGTCGAAGGCCTCGACGGTCTCCCGGGTGCCGCCCACGGGACGGCCCAGCGGATGTCCGGGAAAGAGGTGATCGAGGAAGGCGTCCTGCACCACGTCGCTCGGGTCCGCGGCGGCCGCCGCCAGCTCCTGGAAGACCGCCGCCTTCTCCTGGTGCAGCGTCCCCTCGTCCCACCGGGGCCGCAGCACCGCCTGCTGGAGCAGTGCGGTGATCTCCTCCGCGTCGTCCGCGTGCACCTGCGCGTAGAACAGCATGCGGTCCAGGCCGGTCTCCGCGTTGGCGTGCCCGCCCAGCCGCTCGACGTACTCGCTGAACGACGGCACCGGCCCCACCGGCGCGGACATCAGCACATGCTCCAGCACATGGGCGAGACCGCACTCCCGCGCCGGATCGTCCCGCGAACCGTACTTCGAGGCGAGACAGACCGTGGTCGTGCTCAGCCGTTCGTCGACGACCGCCATGACCGGAAGCGGCCCGTCGAGGTTCCGGAATTCATACAAGGAAAGCACTCTCCCTCACTGGTCCGTACAAGCGAATGCCGCCCCCCGAAGGCGACGGCATTCCACTTCAGGTGATGATTCAGCGGCTCTGCGGCTTCACCTTGTCGAGACGCGGGCGCAGGATGGAAGCGTGCTTCATCATGTGATGCTCCTTCGTTGGGAGTTGATCGAGCACAACGGACTGTAGGCGGGAGCGGATCGGCCGGGCAACGGCTGCTTCCGTAATCCGCAGTCACTGCCCCGCATCCACCGGAAACCCGCGAAGCGGTGATCAACTCGTCTTTTCCGGAATACGCACAGCGCGGTCCGGAACTCGTCCGCACGGCTACGCTGCTCGGAATTCCGTCCCTGGAGGTGCACCGTGGAGCTGTCGCTGAGGACCGTGCGGGAGGTCATGGGCCTCGACCCGGACATCCGGCTCGGCCTGGTCCTGGAGCGGGCCACGCGCCGCGACCACCGCCTCGGCGGCACCGTGTGCTCGCTCGCCGCGGCCGAGGGCCACCGGATGGGCGCGTTCGGCACCGCGCTGCTCGACGTGGAGCGCGCACGCCGCGACGAACACGCGCGCCTCATCGCACTCGTCCGCGAGGGGGGCCGCGCCCACGTCCTCAAGGGAGCGGCGCTCCAGGGCTACTATCCGCCGGGTGTGCTGCGCACCAGCCGCGACGTGGACCTGCTGATCCCCGACGAGGACGAACTGTGGGCGGCGGTGGCCGCCGTGATCCGGGAACGGCCCGTGGACGAGGCCCGGGTGAGCATGCTGGAGAGCGACGGCCGCCGCCACTGGGCCGTGGCTCTGAACTGGCCCTCCCCGGAGTCGGACCTCGACCCCGTGTACGCGGCGGAGTTCCTCTCGGCGCCCTTCGTCGGCAACTCCACGACGGTCCCCCTGCGCACCGAGTGGCCCGCCAACCCGGTGGTGGCCCATCTCCTGCTCATCGCCGAGGAGTTGTTCCAGCAGCCGCTGCGGGGGCGGGACGTCGTCGACGTCGCCGTCCTGGCCGACGCGATGACCGGGCGGGACGTGACGGATCTGTACCGTGCCGCCGAACACTGGATGCTGGCGCCGGAGGTGTGGGAGGCGCTCACCAGGGTGAACGCCGTACCCGGCCTGGCGACCGCGACCTCACGGGCACTGGCGCGTGACCTCGGCGCCGCCGCCGAACGGGAACGGGCGCGACGGGCCGCCGCAGCCGGCCCCGACGGCATCGACGGCACCGCCCCGGTCGTGCACTACGGCTTCCCCCTCGGGCCCGCGCTGAGCAGCCCCACCGTGGTCGTCGAGCAGGACGCCGACATGACCGTCGTCCGCTGCCCCGCAGGCGGATACCTGATGGTCGACACGCTCTCCGTGCCCCTCGAACTGGCCCAGGCGGCGCTGGATCGCCACCCTGGCGCCGTCCTGCCCGGCTGACCGCGCGGCTCCCACGGCCCGAACCGCACGAACCGGCGAGACCGAGCACATCACCGAACAAACGGAGAGCCTTTCCGACAGCGGAGAGAGCTTGCCGAAGAAGGGACCATGCCCATGCACGCGCCGACGCTCGCCCAATGGGTGGGAAATCCCGCTGAATTCCTCACCACCTATTGGAATGAACGCCCGGGCGTCTTCCACCCCGACGGCGGCGGCCACAGCTCCTTCACCCTGGCGGATCTGGACGCCGCCCTCTCCACCGGATTCTTCCGGGAGCCGTACGTGGAGATGTGGGACGGCGACAAACTCCCCGCGAGGAAATTCACCACCCCCCGGACGGTCGCCCGCAGCACACCGGCCGGATTCGCCGACATTCGCAGAATCCAGGAACTCCTCGACAAAGGCGCCACCCTGCTCCTGCGCTGCGTCGACCAGTGGCACGTCCCCACCCGTGCCCTGCTCGCGTCCCTCGCGACGGAACTCGGTCGTCAGGTGGAGGCGTTCTTCTTCGTCACCCCGGCGGGCCGCCAGGGACTGCCCCTGCACCGCGACGACGCCGACGTCCTGGTCGTCCAGGTGGCCGGCGGCAAGACCTGGCACATCCACGAGGGGCCCGCGGACGGGAACTGGCACGCGGGCCGGGTCACCGACCAGGACGGACCCCGGCCGGCCGAGATCCTGCGGACCACCCTGCGCCCCGGCGATGTCCTGTACGTCCCGCGCGGCTTCGCCCACCTGGCCACCGGGGACCAAGGGCTCTCCGCGCACCTTTCCCTGACGGTCCGTGAGGCCGGCACCGCCGATCTGACCGACACACTGCGGTCCCTGCTCACCGAGGAACTCTCCCTCGCCGAGCGCCCGTCGGGCGAGGAGGCGCTGCTCGCCACCGCGACCCGGCTGCTCGCCCACGCCGCCGAGCGCCTGGCCACTGTGGCCCCGGCCGACTTGCTGGACCGGGCCAGGGCGCGCGGCCGGGCCACCATGCCACCGGCGCCCGGCACGGCCTCCTTCACGGAACTGGCGGCTCACTGGCCTACGGCACCGGAGACCGGGCCCGCGGCGGAGCCCGGCCGGCTCACCGGCACACCCTGATCGTCGACGAGCCGACGGCGGTATGGGGATCGCCAGGTGCCGGCCGCGATCGTATTCGTGGCCACGTCAGGGTGCCGGTGGAAGCAACTGCCGCCAACCTTCGGCCAGTCGGCGCCGACCGCTCACCGCCGGTTCAGTGAATGGAGCAGAGCGCGGGTCTGGGCCGGACTGCAGCGCCTGGTGCTGGACGAACTCGTCGCTCACGGTGACTTGGACCGGCCGAGGCGCGCAATCGACTCGGTGAACATGCGGGCCTTGAAAGGTGAACATACGGGCCTTGCAAGGGGAGACCTGACAGGTCCGACTCCTGTCGACCGGGGCAAGAAGGGTACGGCCATTCAGAAGCCGTTGTCTTTCCGGATGTGGTCGTTGAGTTTCCGCTGATCAGGCATGGTGTCGGCATTGTTGCGGGAGAGTTCGGGCGTCTGGTTCGGT